>WLOT01000130.1 GCA_009699125.1 Actinomycetota bacterium | reverse complement strand
GCCTCATGACCACCGTGCATGCCTACACCGGCGATCAGAACCTCGTCGATGGTCCGCATACCGACATGCGCCGTGCCCGCGCTTCGGCCGCGAACATCACGCCGTCGTCAACTGGTGCTGCTCGCGCTACTGGTCTCGTGCTCGAAGCCATGAAGGGCAAGCTCGACGGCACCGCACTTCGAGTGCCCGTTCCGGACGGCTCCATCACTGACTTCGTTGGTGTGCTCAAACGAGACGTCACCGTCGATGAAATCAACGCAGCGTTTAAGGCGGCGGCAACCTCTGGTCCGCTTTCGAAGGTGCTCGTGTTTACCGATGAGGAAATCGTTTCTTCCGACATCATCGGTCAGCCCGCATCGTGCACATTCGACTCGAAGCTCACCATGGCCATGGGCAACCTCGTGAAGGTGCTCGGCTGGTACGACAACGAGTGGGGTTACTCCAACCGCCTGGTCGACCTCGTGCAGGTCATGGCCAACGCGGCGAAGTAGCACCGCCCGATGAGCGTTCCTTCGCTGGAGGACCTCGGCGACGTCAGTGGTCGCCGAGTTCTCCTTCGCGCAGATTTCAATGTGCCGATCTCCAATGGCGAGATTGTCGATGACTTCCGCATTCGTGCGGCGCTTCCCACGATCGAATACCTGACGTCTCGCGGCGCAACCGTTACCGCGTGCACACATCTCGGTCGCCCGAAGGGTGCTCCCGATCCGAAGTATTCAGTGGAGCCAGTTCGTCGTCGTCTCGCTGAACTCGCACCGGGTGTCGAACTGCTCGACAACCTGCGGTTCAACCCGGGCGAGACCGCCAATGATCCTGCGTTTGTGCAGGAACTCATCGCTGGTCAGGACCTTTACGTCAACGACGCGTTTGGTGCATCTCACCGAGCTCACGCGTCAATCGTTGGTCCTCCGCAGTTCCTTCCGTCGGCCGCAGGTCGTCTTCTCCAGCGTGAAGTCGACGTTCTGTTGCCTTTGCGTTCCGACCCGAAGCGTCCATTCGTCGTCATCCTTGGTGGCTCGAAGGTGTCGGACAAGCTTGGCGTAATCGACGCATTGTCCGAAGTTGCCGATGCACTCGTCATCGGTGGCGGAATGTGTTTCACGTTCCTCGCTGCACAGGGTCATCACGTTGGCGATTCGTTGCTTGAGGTCGACCAGATCGAAACCTGCAAACGATTCCTCGACTCCGATGTCACGATTCATATTCCGCACGATGTGACTGCGCTCGGTCCAGGTGGCGAAATCATGAACCCCGAAGCTGGGGGAGAAGTTCGCCAACTCGGTGCCGATGTTCCCGACGGTTGGAAGGGTCTCGATATTGGTCCCGGAACCGCATCGGAATTCGCCGACATCATCGCTGAAGCAAAAACAATCTTCTGGAACGGCCCCATGGGCGTGTTCGAAGATCCGCGCTTTGCTGCTGGCACTCGCGTGATCGCCGAAGCGATGGCCGAAGCCCGTGGCTTCACCGTTGTCGGTGGTGGCGATTCCGCAGCAGCACTCGACGCGTTCGGTCTCGCCAACGAGGTCGATCACGTCTCAACCGGTGGAGGTGCGTCACTCGAGTTACTTGAGAACGGCGACCTTCCCGGACTCGAAGCCTTACGAGGAGCATCAAATGCCTGACCGCAAACCACTCATCTCCGGTAACTGGAAGATGAACCTCAATCACTTCGAGGCAACAGCAACGCTCGACAAGTTGCGCTATCTCCTTTCCAAGGATGATTACGAGGCCGTCGACGTTTCGGTGCATCCGCCGTTCACGGACATTCGCACCGTGCAGACCTTCCTTGAAAGCGAAAAGGTTCCGATCGCACTTGGTGCGCAGAACTGTCACTGGGAAGCCAACGGCGCCTACACCGGCGAAGTTGCTCCGGGAATGCTGTTCAAGCTCAACGTGTCGTACGTGATCGTCGGGCACAGCGAACGACGCGAGATCTTCGGCGAAGACGATGTCATCGTCGCTCGCAAGGTCAAGTCCGTCTTTGAAAACGGTATGACCCCCATCCTGTGCTGTGGCGAAACGCTTGAAGAGCGTGAAGGCGAAGCCACCCACGGAAAGATCACCGGCCAGATTCACGCAGGCATCGAGGCGCTCAAGCCCGAGCAGGTGGCGTCAATGGTTATCGCCTACGAACCCATTTGGGCCATCGGCACAGGCCGCACGGCAAGCGCTGAAGACGCACAGCAGGTCTGCAGTTGGATCCGAGCCAAGGTCAAGGACATGAAGGGTGCCGATGCAGCCAAGGCTGTTCGCATTCAGTACGGCGGCTCAGTCAAGGCGGGGAATGCTGCCGAACTGATGGGTCAGCCCGATATCGATGGTGCACTCGTTGGTGGAGCGGCCCTCGACCCCGAGGAATTCGCCCGAATCGTCCAATTCCGCCTGTCCTGATAGCGTTTCGCCCGTGCTTATCGCTGTTCTCATCGTTCAGGTGCTCTCCGCCCTCACCCTTATCTTCCTCGTCCTGCTGCATAGCGGTCGGGGTGGTGGCCTTTCCGACATGTTCGGTGGCGGTTTGGGCGCGTCGGCTGCGGGTTCAACTGTTGTCGAGAAAAACCTCGATCGCATCACTGTGGTTGCGGCAGTCGTCTTCATCTTCGCCTCAGTCGCACTCGCACTCCTGCTCGACAAGTAGGTCACCATGGGTCGACTCGACCCTGCAGCACTTTCATTTCGCGACGTCACGCTTGTGCGTGAGGGTCGAGCGATTCTCGACACTGTCAACTGGACTGTTGGCGCCTCCGAACGATGGGTGGTGCTCGGGCGCAACGGCTGCGGAAAGTCGACGTTGATGAAGATCGCGTCGCTGTATCTGCATCCTTCCTCGGGCGAGGTTGATGTGTTGGGTGAGACGCTTGGTCGAACCGACGTGCGGTCACTGCGTAAGCGCATCGGAGTTGCGAGTTCAGGAATGGCCGATCAACTTCGATCCGACCTCATTGCGGCCGATGTGGTGATGACGGCAAAGAACGCAGCGCTTGAAACGTGGTGGCATACCTACGACGACGCCGATCGGCAACGAGCGCGCGACTGCCTTGAGCGAATGGAAATTGGTCGATTGGCTGATCGCAGCTTCGCCACCTTGTCGTCCGGGGAGAAGCAACGGGTCCTGCTGGCCAGAACCTTGATGCCCGAACCTGGCCTTCTGATTCTTGATGAACCGACCGCGGGACTTGACCTTGCTGGTCGTGAAGACCTCGTTCGCACGTTGGGAGTTCTTGCTGTGGGTGTCGATACACCTGCAACTGTTCTAGTTACCCACCATGTTGAAGAGATCCCTGAAGGATTCACTCACGTCCTGATGCTTCGTGAGGGTCGGGTGCTCAGTGCTGGAACACTGGATGACGTGCTCACTGAAGCGAATCTTTCCGAGTGCTTTGAAATGCCGCTTGGACTCGAACGACGTCATGGTCGATGGTGGGCATGGGGGACTGAAGGGTGAGCCCAGCACTCGGCCTTGTTGCCGTGTTCTTTCTCATCATCGCGAACGGGTTTTTCGTCGCGGCCGAATTCGCGCTGGTCGCCGTTGATCGAGCGAAGGTCGAAAACGATGTTGAGGCAGGTCGACGTCGCGCACGCGTTGCGAAAGGACTTCTTGCGCATCTGTCGTTTCACCTGTCTGGGGCACAACTCGGCATCACCGTGACATCGCTGCTCATCGGTTTGTTGGCGGAACCGGCGATCGCTGAACTTCTACACCCAGCGCTTGAGCCGTTTCTGGGTCCGGCCGGAGTGATTGGTGTTTCGTTAGCGATCGCAATCTTCCTTGCAACGGTCGTGCAAATGATCGTTGGCGAGTTGGTGCCGAAAGGTCTGGCGATCGCTCGACCCGAAACCACGGTGTACTACCTCGGTCCGCTCGTGCGCGTGTACGGAATCATTTTTGGTCCGCTGATTCGCATGCTGAATGGTGCGGCGAACCGCACGGTGCGTTTGCTTGGTGTCGAACCGACTGAAGAGCTCTCCCATGTTCGAACGCTTGCCGAAATGCAGATTCTCGTGAGTGCGTCGAGTCGTGGGGGAGTCCTCGATGACTCGGCTTCGCAGTTGCTCACACGATCGATTCGATTTGAAGACAAGAGCGCGGAGGATGTGCTTGTTCCTCGAACAGCGGTCACCGCGTTGCGCAGTTCCGACACGGTTGATGTGTTGGTAGACGCATCGGTCTCGACCGGCCATTCGCGATTCCTTGTCTACGGCGTAGACCTTGATGACATCGTTGGGACGGTTCATGTGCGAGCGGTCCACGCGGTGCCGCGCGAGCAACGTTCCACAACCCTCGTGTCCTCGCTTATGCGCCCGATGCTTGAGTTGCCTGAGAGCCGCGACCTTGCTGACGTACTTCGCGATCTACGGCGTGCCAATACTCACCTTGCTGTTGTGGTGGATGAATACGGCGGCACCGCAGGAATCATCACGCTTGAAGACATCCTCGAAGAAATTGTGGGCGAGATCGGGGACGAGCACGATCGCCGGACGCCATCGACTTCAGTTCCAGGTCGACGAAATGAATGGTCGTTGCCAGGCGGGCTGCATCCCGATGAAGTTGCCGACCAGGTGGGTTGTGTCATCCCCGAAGGCGAGTACGAAACGTTCGCCGGGTTTCTCATTGATCAACTCGGGCACCTGCCCGCAGTTGGGGAGACAGTGGTTTGGGGCGATTGGACGTTTGAAGTAGCCGAGATGGACCGCCGTCGCATCGCGCGGGTAACGGTCCGCGCCGCGATGCCCGAAGCCTCTACCCAGGCAATGTCTGGTGACGAGCGGGGAGAAGGCTGACATGTGGCCATTCGTCGTCATCGTCGTTCTTCTCGCAGTAAACGGTTTTTTCGTTGCTCTCGAGTTCGCCCTTGTGGGTTCTCGCCGAAGCCGCCTTGAACCGATGGCCAACGCAGGCGACCGCTCTGCGATTCGGGCGCTCGCAGCGATGAAGGAACTCAGTATCCAACTCGCTGGCGCTCAATTGGGCATCACGATTGCGTCGCTCGTACTTGGTCTTGTCGGCGAACCAGCAGTCGCTCACTCGATCGAATCACTTGCCCACCATGCGTCGTGGATTCCGCAGGGTTGGGTGCACCCAATGGCTGCGGTTATTGGCCTTCTCATCATTGTGTTTGCCCACATGGTGTTGGGCGAGATGGTCCCGAAGAACTTGACTCTTACGCACCCTGAATCGGTCCTCAAGGTCGTGAGCGGCCCCAATCGTCTCTATCTCTTGTTTGCTCGTCCGCTCGTGATTGTTCTCAATTGGT
>WLOT01000013.1 GCA_009699125.1 Actinomycetota bacterium | reverse complement strand
CGCACGCCTTGAGCGCGCAGACCAGTGCGAAGTAATCAAGTAGCCAGTTGCCAACCGCTGCAGCGAGTGCGGCTTGCCATCGTGCACCGAGGCTGCTCACCATTTGGTCGCGCTGGCGGACAATCCCTTCCACTGTTGGACCGCCCGTTTTCCCGAGACGCCTGTTGATCCATCCAGCGATCGTCGTGATGACTTTGCCGAACCAAAGAATTGGTCGATCGAAGCGCACGAGTGAGAACGCAAAGGAGAAGAGTGCGACCGCCAGAACGGCGCCGCCCCATGCGACATGGATCATTCCGTCAGGGATGGGCGCGCCCAAGATTGAAAGAAAGAGAGCGACCATCGGGAGACAGAGCAGTACCCCGTTTGAAATGATCGAGGTGGCGGTGAGCGCTGCTCCGGCGGAACCTCTATTGATTCCAGAAACCGACAGCATTCGAAAACCGGTTGCTGCCCCGATGGCTGCGCCGCCAGGTACAACTTTCGCGACCGCGTTCGACGTGAGTTGCGCAGTGGAAGCGACAAACCACGACACTCTTGGAAGAGCAACGCGAGTGAGTTCCCACGCACACGCGTAGGAGCCAATTTCACAAACGAGAACGGCAACGAACCAATAGATACTTACTGTTCGAAGTTGAGGGACTTGGTCCCACATATCGAGCAGCTGCGGCGCGAGTCCGTAGAACGCGAACGCCATGATCGCGAGAAAAACGACGCGTCCAAGGATTCGCAGACGCGAGACATGCTGCGCCGGCGTTGTTCCCGCATCGACATCAGTCGGCAGCGGGAGTAGTTCGTCGTGCGGGCTCAGCCGAGAACGCCCTTTTCGTGCAATTCGGCAATGCGGGCTGCGTCGTAGCCAAGGAGTTCGCTAAGGATCTCATCGCTGTGCTGACCGCACTCGGGAGCTTTGCGCGGAATGGGAAGTTCGCCACCGATGATCTTGACGGGATTCGGCAACATATCGGCGCCGAGAATTTCCTTCGGAATCCACGGCATGCGGTCCTGGAACTGCGGATCGTTCTGCATGTTTGATGGGGTGTTCACCGGAGCAAGCGGTGTGTTCCATTCGCCGCCGAAGTCCATCCATTCCTGCGAGGTCTTCGTCTTGAAAATCTTCGTGAGCTCGGCGAGCAGTTCTCGGTTGCCGCGAGCGTGGTCGGCGTATTTGGAGCCAGGGAATTGTTCGAACAAATCGTCGCGACCGACGCCTTTGCAGAAGTTCTTCCAGAACTCTTGTTCCGATGCCATGAAGAGGATGTGTCCGTCAGATGTTTCGTACATCTGATAGCGCACGCCTTCTTTCATGCCCGCGGTGCCGGGAGCGCGACGTTCGTAGTTGTCGGCCTTGTTGCCCGTGACCTCGGACTGGGGGCGTTCGTAGGCCTTGAACGATTCGCTGCGATACCAGTCGAACGCAGCAGCGGCGTCGGACTGTGCAATTTCCATGTAGCAGCCTTCACCGGTGGCGCGGGCCTTGATGATTCCGGCGAGGATGCCAAGAGCGCCGAACATCGGACCTGCGTTAATGCCGATCGAAATATGGGGCGGGATGTAGCAGTAGCCCTCTTCGTCGTAGGCAGGTTCGACAATGCCGGCCCACGTGTCGTAGGCGATGCCGTGGCTCGGGAGATCGCGATACGGGCCCGTCATTCCGTAGCCACTGATCGTCATGAAAACGATCTTCGGGTTGATTGCCTTGAGGTCTTCGTAGCCAAGGCCTCGACGAGCGAGCGCGCCGGGGCGCATGGCCTCGACGACAACGTCGGCATCGGCCACGAGTTCCTTGAAAGCTTGGACACCTTCGTCGGTGCGAAGGTCGAGGACGATTGATCGCTTGCCTCGGTTGCAATGGAGGAAAAGAAGCGAGGTGTCTTCGACGATCGGCCATGTCATCTGGCGGCCGTAGTCGCCCCCAGGGGCTTCTACTTTGATGACATCGGCGCCGAGCTCGGCGAGATTGGTGGTGACGGCTGCGGGTCCGAGCATCGAAGCCTCGATGATGCGGACTCCTTGAAGGGGAGCAATTTCAGTCATGGCCACCAATCTGTCACGCGATTGGGCCCCTCGTCGCCCTGACGGTGGCGGATGGGGCAAGATGGCAGTCTGGAGGCACTTGCCCCCGGACAACCAAGTGTCATCGCTCTGAGAAGGGACCGTCATGCGAATCGTGGTCGATTTCGATCTGTGTGAAAGCAACGCTGTCTGTATGGGTATCGCCCCAGAGGTCTTCGAGGTCCGTGACGACGACTTCCTGTACGTCCTCAACGAGAACCCGCCGGAATCCATGCGCGCCAAGATGGAAGAGTCGGTGCAGCGGTGCCCGAAGCAGGCCATCTCCATCGCTGAGGATTGACCACCGAACGGCGATGTTCGCCGCTCAGTGCACGATCTGAACCATGAACTCCACCACTGTCATCGTCGGCGCGTCTCTCGCGGGCATCAACGCGGCCCGAACGCTCCGACTTGGGGGGCACACCGGCTCGATCATCGTTGTCGACGCTGATCCGGAGCGGCCCTACGACCGGCCGCCGCTGTCGAAACAGATGCTCACCGGCGAGTGGGAGCCCGAGAAGATTCTTTTGCCTGCGGGTAAAGAAGATCTCGGCCTCGATTTCCGCTTAGGTGTTCGAGCAAAGGCGGTGGATCTGACCTCACGACAGATCACGCTTGAAGGCGCCGGTGGCCTGGTCGAGGACACCTCATTCGATTCATTGGTGATCGCGAGTGGTGCCGCCGCTCGCCGATTGCCCGAAGCAGCTGGCATCGCAGGTATTCATGTCGTTCGCACCCTGGCCGACAGCCTCGCGTTGCGAGAAGAACTCGATGCGGGTCCTTCGCGAGTCGTCGTGATTGGTGCCGGATTTATCGGCGCTGAAGTCGCGTCGAGCTGTCGTAAACGCGGTCTTGAAGTCACCCTTGTCGAAGCGATGCCCCTACCGCTCGAACGGATTCTCGGTGTCGAGATGGGCAAGGTGTGCGCGCAGGTTCACATCGAAAATGGTGTCGACCTCAGACTTGGCACTGGAGTCCTTCAGTTCGAAACCGCGACCGTCGATGGTGTTGAGCGCGTAGTTGGCGTCGGGCTAACCGATGGCACAACCGTTGCTGCCGAGGTCGTTGTCGTTGGTATCGGCGTCACGCTAACTACTGACTGGCTTGAAGGATCAGGTCTCACGCTTGATGACGGTGTCGTGTGTGACAACACGCTTCTTGCCGCTCCTGGAGTTGTGGCGGCTGGCGATATCGCTCGATACCCGAGTGCTCGTTTCGGCCGCATGCTGCGCGTTGAGCATTGGGAAACGGCGATCGCCGGAGGCGAAGCCGCTGCCCGACGGTTGCTGGCAGAAGCCAGCGGCGAAACTCCTGCGGTGTTCGACCCAATTCCGTGGTTCTGGAGCGACCAATACGACCGCAAGATCCAACTTGCTGGTCGCCCTCAGCCAACAGATCAATGTGTGGTTGTGCATGGCAGCACCGATGAGTTCCGTTTCGTCGCTCTCTATGGCGACGGCGATCGCCTTACCGGCGTTCTCGGCATGAATCGCCCTCGCCATGTTGTTCAACTGCGAGCACTTTTTGAAGATGGCGCATCGTTTGCAGAAGCGTGCGAACGGGCGGCAACGCTCTGATGGGGGAAATCGACGCAAGCGAAGAACTCGTCGATCAACTCGATGAAATGGGCACCGTTGTTGGAACGGTGACTCGTGCCGAGATGCGTGCGAACAATCTCCTACATCGATCAGTTTTTGTTGTTATTCGTAACGATGCCGATGAGCTTCTTGTGCATCAACGGGCATCGTGGAAAGACCTCTGGCCCGACGCCTGGGATATCGCTGTAAGCGGTGTCGTCGCGGCCGGTGAGGCATGGGAGTTGGCGGCTGCACGGGAACTCGCCGAAGAACTCGGGGTCACCGCCGAACTCGCGTATCTCGGTGAAGGCTCATTTGAGGATGATGACGTCCGCGAAGTGGCCCGGATCTATCAGGCACGCACCGAGGGTCCGTTTGACTTTGCCGACAACGAAATCGCCGAAGCGGTTTGGGTGCCCATGGAAAGTGTTCGCGAATGGCTCGTTGGCCGTTCGGTGTGCCCCGACAGCATGTCGCTCGTACTTCCTCGCCTTGATGCTCCGTGAGTAGACGATGACTGCGCTCGCATTCCTTCTCTTGTCGCTCACCGCTGTGGTGGCAGTCAGTGACTGGCTTTCGGTATCGAATAATTACCGCGTCGCCGAATACATCCTGAAACCACTCGTGATGGTGTTTCTCATCGCCGTTGCCTTGGCGATTGATCCGTCTTCGGATTTCGCGCGAGTGATGTTGGTCATCGGGTTGATTCTGTCGATGGTTGGCGATGTGTGCCTGATGCTTCCGAAGGACATGTTCGTTGCAGGGCTCGGAGCGTTTCTCGTCGCTCACGTGTTTTACGTGGTTGCGTTGCTTGCGCTCGGAATCTCATTCGGTGGATTCCTCTTTGGCGTGATCCTGATGACGGTGGCCGCGCTTGTTGTTGGGCGCAAGATTGTCCAGGGCGCAGCGCTTACCGATAAGGCGTTGGCGGGCCCCGTTGCGGCGTACATCTCGGTCATCTCGCTGATGGTTGCCTCAGCGATTGGCACCGGCCGATTCTTCGCTATTGCCGGTGCCTTGTTGTTTGCGGCGAGCGATTCGGTGCTGGGCTGGACGCGATTCCTGAACGATTTTCCGCGAAGTCGAATGATTGTGATGGTCACCTATCACCTTGGCCAAGCCGGATTGGTCCTCGCTCTCATCTGACGAAGAAGTCGTCGCATGGCCCCGTAGGCTTCTCTTATGTCGTGGTCAGTGGGACTCGTAGCTCTTGTCGTTGTTGTTGCGCTACTGGTTCTTCTGGCGGTCTACGACCTCGTGCAGCGGAAGCACGCGATTCTCAGGAACTTTCCTGTCATTGGTCACCTTCGATACATCCTTGAAGCAGTTGGTCCGGAGCTCCGTCAATACATCGTCACCGATAACAACGAAGAGCGTCCGTTCAGCCGCGACGATCGTCGTTGGGTGTATTCGACTGCCAAACAACAGAACGCGTATTTCGGTTTCGGAACCGACAACGATCTCGATCAATCGCGCAATTACACGATTATCAAGCAATCAATGTTTCCGCTCGATGGTCCAGTCGATGCTCCCGCACATCCCGATCCGTCACGGCCGCTGCCATGCGCCAAAGTTCTCGGGGCTTCGCATGGTCGGCGACATGCATTTCGTCCTGCCTCAATTGTCAACGTGTCAGGGATGAGTTTTGGTTCACTCAGCGGCGCAGCAATAGAGGCGCTCGACCGCGGCTGCGCAATGGCAGGTGCGCTGCACACGACAGGAGAAGGCGGCGTTACTCCGCATCACCTTCACGGTGCCGATCTTGTTTGGCAAATTGGCACGGGCTACTTCGGTTGCCGGAACGGAGACGGATCGTTCAATCTTGCGCGCGCTATTGAACAGGTACAGGCGGCGCCGATTCGAGCGATTGAGATCAAACTCAGTCAAGGAGCGAAGCCCGGGCTCGGAGGATTACTTCCCGCCAACAAAGTCACCGCCGAAATTGCCGCAATTCGCGGAATTCCGGTCGGCGTTGCGTGCAAGAGCCCTGCAGCCCACACTGCGTTTACGGATGTCGACAGTCTCATCGAGTTCGTTGAAGAGGTGGCCGAGGCCACTGGTGTTCCCGTAGGAATTAAGTCGGCAGTGGGGCAAGGTGCATTCTGGTCAGAACTTGCAACCAAGATGGCAGCGACTGGCCGTGGCCCTGACTTCATCACGGTCGATGGCGGAGAGGGAGGCACCGGAGCGGCGCCGTTGGCCTTCACTGATCACGTTGCTCTTCCGTTCCGTTGGGGCTTCACCCGGGTCTACCGAGCCTTTGCCCAAGCGGGGATTACCGACGACGTTGTCTTCATTGGTTCAGGCAAACTTGGCATGCCCGAAGCTGCATTTAGCGCTATTGCACTTGGTTGCGACATGGTCAACGTCGGCCGAACGGCATTGTTCTCCATTGGCTGCATCCAGTCACAGCGGTGTCATACCGATCGCTGTCCGACAGGTGTAGCGACACAGAATCGACGCCTCACGCGCGGACTCGACCCTGAAGATAAAGGCGTTCGATGTGGGAACTATCTCGCCGGAGTTCGGTTTGAACTCGAACGACTGAGTTGGGCATGTGGGCTCACGCATCCGGCAAAGGTCGATGCAGACATGATCGAAGTTCTCGAAGACCGGTGGAAGGCCGAGACGCTTCGTCAGATGGTCGGTTACGAGCCAGGCTGGGGGACACCGTCACTGCCGCTGCTTGAAGCACTTGATGAGTGTCAGGGGTAGACCCTCCAGCGACCCATCTCGCCGCTAGCCTCGTCGCGTGCCCTCAACTTTGGAACGTGCCCGTGCGGCGGTCACGACTTCTCCAGAACTGCTCCGCCTCGTAGAGCGTGGCCGGGCCCTTCTCATCGGGCCGTCGGAGGAAGCGTTACGTCAAGAGCGAGATGAGTCGCATTGGCAGCCAACTGCCACTGCCGGCTCTCGTTGGTGGCAGACCGCCCTGAGTGCACTCAGCGGAGTCGTCGGCACCACAGTGATCGCTGCGTCGGCACCGCAGTGGCGGTTAGCCGTTCCAACCTGGCGATTGTCGATTCCCGGAATCGCTCATCCCGGAACGAGCACGCAGTCGACGATGTGGTTCCTTCTGGGCCTCATTCTCCTTGCCGTCGGTTGGCTTGGCCTTGTTCATCGCGCTGGACGAATCGCCGACCCACGTCGAGCGGTCATTGTCGTTGGTGCCGTTATTGCGCTGTGGGCAATACCTGTTTCTCTCGGTCCGCCGCTTCTTTCGAACGATGTCTATAGCTATGTCGCTCAGGGAGAAATGGCGAGCCGTGGAATCGATCCAAGTTCGGTGGGGCCAGTCGAACTCGGTCGTAACGACTTCACAAGTGGGGCCGATCCGGTGTGGCGCTCCGCTCCGGCACCGTACGGACCAGTAGCAGTGATAGCGGCCCGATCGGCGGTGGAAATTGCAGGTCACGATCAAGTCACGGCAATCAACGTGTATCGGGTCATTGTGTGGCTCGCCGTCATAATGGCGGCGATCGGCATCGGATTGATCGCAGTTGGAAATGGACTCTCTGCCGCTGTCGCAATTGCAATCGGCATCGGCAATCCGATCATGATCCTGCACATCATCGGTGGCGTTCACAATGACGCGCTTATGTTCGGCTTCCTCGCACTCGGTCTTGCTGCGGCGCAACGGGACAAAAAGAAGTTGGCGGTAGCACTCATCACCGCTGCGACTGCAGTGAAACTTCCGGCCGCAATTGGATTGCTGTATCTCGGTTGGTGTTGGCGAGGAGCAATTGCCACATGGAAAGAGCGTGTTCTGACGACAGCAGCGGTCTTTGCGTCTTCGACTGCCGCAATCGTCGTTGGCTGTTTCCTTGTAGGTCTCGGACCGGGCTGGATCACGGCGCTTAAGAGCACCGGAAAAGTCAACGACACCTATTCGCCGACAACAAAGATCGGCTTCAGTATCGCTGAGATCCTCAACGGAATCGGACTCCATGTTGATGGTCAACTTCTCGCCTCTGGAGTTCGGGCACTCGGGCTCCTAGCGACAGCGGTGATCGCGTTTGTCATGCTTATGCGCAGCCCGCGCGTGGGATTCATCAAGGCCACGGGCGTGATGCTCGTTGCCTACGTTCTGCTCGGCCCAGTGATTTGGCCCTGGTATCTCGTCACGGGGTTTGCGCTTCTTGCCGCTTGTGGCCTTGGCCGCTATCGCCCGTCGTATCTCGTTGTCTGCATTGCCGCGAGTTGGTTTGTGTGGCCAACGTCGGTCGTTTCGATGGGAACATTCGGAAACGGCTATCAACATCTACGCGGCCTCGGTGTTGTCTTGCTCGTGATTGCGTTGGCATGGGGGGCGCAACGCTTCACTGGTCGATGGGAACGGCGCTATCACGGACTCAGCGATACCGAACGTGACGCGGCTATCTCTAGCGAACGCGCTGAAGTCGACGCAACATGTTGAACGCGACTGTCTACAACGGTGAAACATCGTGGCTAGTGGCCGGAACGGAAGCGATTTCTTCCGCAGTGGCTGATGAATCAAATCTTGTTTGGGTCGACTTATGTGGGCCTCTTGATGAGGAACTTGATGCGATTGCGGAGGGTCTAGACCTTCACGAACTAGCGGTTGAGGATGTTCGCAAGCACGGCCAGCGCGCCAAACTCGACCGCTATCCGCTTCATGCTTTCTTGGTCGCTTACGCGCGTGCTGCAGATGGCGACATGTGCGAAGTCGATTTCTTCATCGGGCCGAACTGGCTCGTCACTGTTCGTGAAACGAATGATCACGGTGAAACGTTCTCCATCGAGCAAGTGGCGCACCGTTACGTTCAGCTCCGAAAACTCGATACCGGTGTTGGCTTTCTTCTTTATTGCCTCCTCGACGATCTCGTCGATGGTTATTTCGCAGAAGCCGAACAGGCCGAAGATGCGCTTGAAGTCATAGAAGAGACGTTGTTCGATGTTGGTCCTCCTCCTGACGGCACTCTGCAGCAAGAACTCTTGGAACTTCGCCGTTCGCTGATCACCTTTCGTCGCAGAGTTGTTCCGTTGCGTGACGTCGCGTTGGCCTTGCTTCGCCGTGAAGTTCCTTGGGTTGAAGAGGCAGCAATCGTCTACCTCGAGGATGTCTTTGACCACCTTCTGCGTGTCATCGATCAGATCGACACGCAGCGCGAGCTGATGGGCAACGTCGTCGACGCAAGCCTTGCCCTCACGTCAAACCGAATGAACGAGGTCATGAAGAAGATGACCTCATGGGGCGCAATTCTCATCGTCGCAACGTTGATAGCTGGAATTTACGGCATGAATTTCACTGACATGCCCGAACTTCATTGGAGGTTCGGGTACTACGGCGCGCTCGGGATGATGCTTGTGACAACAAGCTGCTTGTATCTCTATTTCCGTCGTAAGAAGTGGCTCTGATCTAGACACGTTCCGGATCGAACAAAAATCAGCGACCGTGAAGCAGTCTGTGTGTGAGTCGCTCTGACTCGCGTTGACGCAACGCGACGTTCACTTCGAGGCGTTCAAGGTGCTGGGCGAGGATCTTGTCGCCTTGAGGCACCTCGTGGGTCTCGAAAAATGCCAGTACTTCGGCTGCGGTTCCAGGTTTCGACAATCCGCGAATTCCTTCGAGAAAACGCGCAATTGAATTGGACGGCAGGCGAGTGGTGATTGCCTCCCATTCAGAACTCACGAAGAACCATGCGATCTCACCAGCATCGCGATTTGAGAGGGCGCGTCGGAGAAGGAGCGGTGCGTTCTGGCTCCGCACGTCATCAGTCAATGACATCCGAACCAAGCGTGCAATGAGGTCGGGATCGGGGAAATCGGCGAGGGCGCCGAGGTAGCGAAGTTCCTCTTGCGGAGTCGGCGCACTTTTCATCCGGCGCACGAACTCATCGAAGTCCGCGCCGGTTCCAGTTGCCGCAACGATGTTGACCGACGCTGCAACGAGCGATGGATCAGGGTCAAGAGCGCCAATATCGAGAATCACATGAGCTCGGGACTGGACGTCGACGTTGCCGCCAAGGACTCCGAGTGCCTCGAAGAGCACACCGCGAAGAGCGCGGTCTCGGTCGGAGTCATCGGGGCGCGGCTCGGGACCGAGCTTCTCGTAGGCCGGGCTGATGATTCCGCGCACTCGGGTTCGGAGCGCTGCGCGGCCGTCGCCATCGACAACGCGGTCGAGTGCGCTGAGTCCAGCGATGATCCGCTGCCAAACAGACAGATCGGTCTCTTCGCAAAACGCGTCGGCGACATCGAGAAAGTCGTGTGCTTCGAGGTCGTCGGCAAGAACCGATGCCCAGATGTCATCAACAAGTCCGTACCGCTCGATAGCAGAGAGGTCGGTTTGGGCGTGTGTTACCAGTGCGGCGCGGAGATCGGGCGCATACCGAGCGCGGTAGAAGCCAGTGCCTTCGGTGTTGACGTAGATCCAGGTCGCAGGTTCGATCAGATCGATATCGACTGATGGCTGATCAAGTAGCACCTTCTCAAAAGTGACAACCCCATCAGTCGCGCTGCGCTGGGAAAAGATGAGTGGGACGATCCACTGCGCGGCGTCGTCGTGCGCCGGGATTGGTGATTCTCCGTCGCCTAGGTCGCCGGCGTATCCGAAGCGGTGTTGTGACAAACGCAGTGTGCGTCCGTCGTTGACGATGTCGACCGAAATGACGGGGAATCCGCCCTGAAAAATCCAGGAGTCCATGATTCGACGAACCGGTTCACCCGTTGCTGATTCGATGGCATCCCAGAGGTCGGTGGTTTCGGTGGTTCCGAACGCGTGCTCGGCGAGGTATCGGCGGATGCCGGATCGGAACTGGTCCTCACCGAGGTACTGCTCGAGCATGCGGACGACCGCAGCGCCTTTTTCATAGGTGAGGATGTCGAACATGCCTTCGGCATCGGCGGGTGAAATGACGGGGTATTCAATCGGTCGAGTGTTCGTGAGCGAATCGGTATCGAACGCGGCGGTGCGCGAAAGTCCGAATGTTGTCCAGCGATCCCATTGGGGACGGAACGCGTCGGTGGCGTGCATCTCCATGAAGGTGGCGAAGGCTTCGTTGAGCCAAATGCCATTCCACCATTTCATGGTGACGAGATCGCCAAACCACATATGTGCAAGTTCATGATTGATGACGTCGGTGACGTTGAGGAGTTCCGCTTGTGTGGTGGTGGCGGGATCAACGAGTAGAAGGATTTCGCGGAACGTGACACACCCGAGGTTTTCCATTGCGCCGAACGCGAAGTCGGGAACAGCGACTAGATCGAGTTTGTCGCCTGGATAAGGAATTCCGTAGTAGTTCGTGAAGTGGCGAAGGCAAAAGGCGCCAACTTCGAGTGCGAAGTCAGTGAGGTGACCTTTGCCCTTGGGGTAGATGACTCGCATTGGAGTGCCATCAACGTCGACTGGAGCGGTGGCTTCGAGTGGGCCGACAACAAAAGCGACGAGATAGGTCGACATCACAATCGTTTCAGCGAAGCGCACGAGGTGCTTCCCGACGCGATCCGGCGCGGATACTCGTGAAAGTTCTGACGAGTTGGAAACGGCAAAGAGGTCTTCGTCGACAATCAGTGAAATTGCGAACGATGCTTTGTGATCGGGCTCATCCCAGCAGGGGAATGCTCGGCGAGCATCGGTTGCTTCGAATTGGGTGGTGGCGATGACCTGTTCAACGCCGTCGGTATCGGTGAAGGTGGAGCGATAGAAGCCACGCAACTTGTCGTTGAGTTCGCCGTTAAACCGGATGCGAAGGTGCGCTTCGCCCGAGGCAAGAGGCTGACCGAGGGTGAAGGTGACGCGCTCAGTTTCGGCATCGAGGGCGACGCCGGTAACAGCGACGGGTGAGCCACTGGCGAGGGGGCCTTCGGTGAGTTCCGCAGCAAGGATGTCGAGGTCGAGGGCATTGCACGAAATGGTGTCGGTTGGGGCCGTGACCAGAACGGAAATCAGGACCTCGCCGGCAAACGTGGCGGCCTCGAGATCGGGTTCAAGGGTGAGCTCGTAACGGACGGGCCGGATAGGGCCGTCGAGGCGATGAGGATTGGGTTCGCCGTCGCGGGGGAGAAGTTCTGTATCGGTCACGGAGCCAGCGTAGGGTCGGACTCGATGACTGCGCTCCTTCCTCCCTCAGATCGATCCCTCGATGTCCTCTGCGTTGGCAATGCAATTGTCGACGTACTCGCCCAGACCGACGATTCCTTCCTCGAGGATCACGGAATGGTCAAGGGTTCGATGCAATTGACCGATCCCGATCGCGCTCGCGCCATCTATGCGGCGATGCCTCCAGCGGTTGAAATCTCTGGCGGCTCTGCAGCGAATACCGCTGCTGGTCTGGCCTCGCTCGGCACTTCAGTGGCGTTCATCGGCAAAGTTGCCGACGACGAACTGGGAGACGTCTTCGCCCACGACATCCGCGCTGCGGGCGTTGCGTTCCATGGTTTTCCTGCAATCGGCGCTGCGGCTTCGGCAGGAACCGCTCGTTGCTTGATCTGTGTTACTCCCGATGCGCAACGAACCATGAACACGTCACTCGGCGTCGCTGGCCAACTCACGACCGACGACATCGACCTTTCACTCGTGCCGACGGCACGAGTTGTGTACCTCGAGGGCTACCTGTGGGATGAGCCCGCCGCCAAGAGTGCGCTCCGAAACGTGATGGGCTGGGCCGCAGATGCCGGCACTCGCGTTGCGTTCACGCTTTCCGATGGGTTCTGCGTCGATCGTCATCGCGCCGAATTCCTTGAAATCGTCGAACATCACGTTGACATCCTGTTCGCAAATGAAGACGAAATCTGCTCGCTTTACGAAGTCGATGACTTTGACGAGGCGGCCCGTCGCGTCGCCGGCCATTGTGCAATCGCGTGCCTCACTCGAAGTGAGGCGGGGTCTGTCATCATCTCCTCAGATGGTGAACGCGTTGATGTGCCGGCGGTGCCGACAGAACTTGTCGACACGACCGGCGCAGGTGATCTCTATGCCGCTGGTTTCCTCTCGGCATGGGTTCGGGGTTCCGATCTCCATACGGCGGGTCGCACCGCTTCCGTCGTTGCCGCCGAAGCGATTTCACACATTGGGGCGCGTCCACAGGTCAACCTCTCGGTGCTCGTGAAAGGCGCGTTATGAGTTCTTCGTTCAGTTCATCGTGTTTTGATGTTGAGGTGACCGACAAGGTTGCGCACATTCGCTTGAATCGGCCGGACGAACTCAATTCCATGGTGCGAGAGTTTTGGACAGAACTTCCGGAAATCGTTCGTGGGCTTGATGCGCGCGGTGATGTGCGGGCGATCGTTGTGTCGTCAACCGGTCGCCACTTCTGTGCGGGCATGGACCTCGGCGTCTTTACCTCTGGCGACTCGGCAATCACGCCTGGCGATTCCGGTGAAATGGGTCGTGTTCGCGCCCGCCTTCGCCAAACGGCGCTGATGCTGCAGGAGAGCTTCACCTCGTTTGAGCGCGTTCGTATGCCTGTACTCGCAGCGATTCAAGGTGGCTGTATCGGTGGGGCAGTTGACATGGTGACGGCTGCCGACATGCGGTACGCGTCGGCAGATGCCTTTTTCGTCATTCAGGAAATCAATATCGGGATGACCGCCGATGTCGGCACCCTGCAACGACTCCCAAAGATCATTCCTGATGGCGTTGCGCGTGAAATGGCCTACACCGGCCAACGAATGTCAGCTCAGCGAGCGCTTGAAGTTGGTCTTATCAACGAGATCTTCCCGACCCACGAGGAACTCGTTGCTGGCGTGCTCGATATTGCACGGGAAATCGCGTCGAAGAGTCCGCTTGCTATCTGGGGCACAAAAGAAATGCTGCTGTACTCGCGCGATCACAACGTGACCGATGGGCTCAACCACATCGCGACATGGCAGACGGGAATGTTCCAGCCGTCTGACATGGTTGAAACGTTTACGGCCAAGGCCGAAGGCCGCGAGCCGGAGTTCCCTGATCTGCTTCCTGCGCCCGATTCGTTTTGAATTAGGCGGATTCGTCAAGCGGCGGAAGGAAATCCCAGGGGAGATCTCCGACCTTCACCAGGATCGCTGAAATCCATCCGCCCATGGCTCCAACGTTGTCATCGAGGCGAGCGCCATCGGCCAGCGTTGCCTCATCGACTTCGTAGCTGCCTTCGTAACTCACTTCGATCGCGTATTCGGGCTGATCGAAGGTCGTTGCGAAAATTGTCTCGATGGTTGGTCCGGACCTTTCGAGGCGGTCGTTGCCAATCGGGGGGCTGAGGTCCGGTAGGGCGGCCATCAGCACAGCGGGATCGGGGACGGCCGAAAGGCGCTGCACCCGAAGAACGAGTTCGATATCGATGCGGGGGGCTTCGTCGAGCGTCTCGCCGATGTACCACGACCGATATGCGGTCTGGGCCCACGTGGGCCACGTGAGCGTGAGGTCGGCCTGCACCCTGGGCGGAACACCTTCGCCGGGGAGGCCATAGGTGGTCTCCCATGTCATGTCTCCTAAGAGCATGTCCATGTTGAACCGCTCTTCGAAGGCTTGGCGTTCAAGCATCGCCCCTTCGAAGGCATCGCGAAGCGCTCCGATGGCGTCGGTGAACACGTGATCAAGCACAGACCGACCCTATCGGTAACGCGGTCGGCGTATGCCCGGAAAATTCAAGGGTGCTGCGGTAGTTTCGACTCTGGCCTTTCGTGATGATCCGGCCGCCGTATCAGTTCGCTACTCCGTCCACCAGGGAAACCCCTCCATGCTTTTCCCCACCGTCGATTTCGCGGTCTTCTTCTTGGTGGTGTTCACCGGGAGTTGGCTGCTTCGACCTCACAAGATCGCATGGCGTTGGTTCATCCTCGCCGCGAGTTGTGTCTTCTATGGATGGTGGGACTGGAACTATCTGATGCTGCTCTTCTTGAGCATCGGCATCAATTGGTTCTTGGGATTGGCCGTGTTCCGTGCGCTCACTCCAGAGGGGGAGCGGACCAACGCGAGCCGATGGCTCGTGCGAATTGCCGTCGTCGTCAATCTTGGCATCCTCGGCTATTTCAAATACTTCGATTTCTTCATTTCGACCATCACCGAAAAGATGCGCTCGATCGGCATTTCGGTCGATCCTCCGCTGCTGAACATCATCCTGCCAATCGGAATTTCGTTCTTCACGTTCCAAGCGATCAGTTACGTGATCGACATTGGACGGGGTCAGTGGAGAAGGCCCCTCAACATTCTTGACTTCGCGGTCTATCTCTCGTTTTTTGCTCACCTCGTTGCTGGACCAATTGTGCGTGCGAGCGAGTTTGCACCGCAGCTCGATGAAGAACCTGATCCCCGCTATGTGCGTTCGGGTGAAGCGTTCATGCTGATTTTCCGGGGCATGTTCAAGAAAGTCGTGATTTCAAGTTTCTTGGCAACCCAGATCGTGGATCCAGTCTTCGCGAATCCCGACGCCTTTGGTCCGCTCGCTGTGCTTATGGCGATTTACGCCTACGCAATTCAGATTTACGCAGATTTCAGTGGCTACACCGACATCGCGATCGGTATCGCGTTGCTTCTCGGAATCCGATTCCCACAGAACTTCGATTCGCCCTACATCGCACTCACCCTGCAGGACTTCTGGAACCGCTGGCACATGACCTTGTCGCGTTGGTTGCGTGACTATCTCTACATCCCGCTCGGCGGTAATCGTGGTTCAAAGGCCATGATGTACCGGAACTTGTTCCTTGTCATGATCATCGGCGGTCTGTGGCACGGAGCGAACTGGACGTTCGTTGTGTGGGGAGCAATTCACGGCAGTTATCTCGTCGCTGAACGAATCGTTCGCGGCAAATGGAAGGGCCACGAACTTGGATTGCCACCGCTCCTTGTAAAGGCGATGCAATGGTTCCTGGTCTTTAACGTGGTGTGTTTGGCTTGGGTGTTCTTCCGGGCGCAGTCGATTGACGGTGCGTTCTCGCTGCTCGGTCGCTTGTTCGCTTCAAGTGGTTCGACAGCGGGCGTAAGCCTTCTGTTGCTCGTCGTCATTGTGGCGAGCATTGCCTCACAGTTCGTCCCGCCTCGTATCCCTCAGAAAGCCGAAGTGTGGTTTGCGACGTGGGCGCCTGCCCTGCAAATCGCTGCGCTTGCTGGTGGACTTGTCCTTGTTGATGCGCTTGGTCCCGAGGGGATCGCGCCATTCATCTATTTCCAATTCTGATGGAGGGTCCGCGATGAGCCAACTACAGAAGTCATCGGGTGGCCGTTCCTCGTTCAATTGGCGCAAGCTCTTCAATCGATTACGGCCTCGTCGCGAAGGCACAATGTCGGCCGGTCTGATTCTTGTTGTGATGGTGCTGGCGCTCTGCGTCGCAGGGCTTCTCAATGCCGATGCGACGTTGCGTAAGAGCAACGCAAAAGGCGATGGATTGCGGAACGAGATTGCCAAGACGGTCGCGACCGTGACCGACGCGCTGCACATCAACTTTTTCCGTACTTCGATTGATGACGCACTCGGCAAAAACCAAGGAACCAAGATCGACGTCGAGGAACTTCTGCGTCGGCAGACTGAAGCGGAGACTGCGGCGGCAGCTGCTGAAGCGAAGAAGGTCCCAGAGCTGCCTGCCCCTACTCCTTCGGAGCCGATGAAGATCTGGGTTGGTGGCGACTCCATCACGCAAACCTTCGGCACGTCGTTTCAGCGGATCACACAGTCGACCGGCATCTTCACTCCAACGCTCGACTATCACGTCTCGACCGGCTTGGCTCGGCCCGATTACTTCAACTGGCCTGAGCACCTGGTGAAGAATGTTCTCCCTGCGAATCCAGCGATTCTCGTGATCATGTTTGGTGCAAACGACGGCCAGAACATGGTTGATGCGAATAACAAAGTTCTCGAGCGCTACTCCGAACCGTGGATGACGGAATATCGACGCCGCGTGGCAGCCACGATGGATCTGCTGAAATCGCCCGACAACAAGCGAATCACTATCTGGTGTGGGCCCCCGCCGATGGGTCCCGGAACGAAGACTCACGGTATGGACCAGTTGAATTACATCTACTGGTCCGAAGCGCAATCGCGTCCTTGGATCCAGTACTTCGATACCTGGCCGTTCTTCTCTGATTCTGGCTACCAGTTTGCTGCGAATCTTCCCAATGCTGATGGCGTCGTGCGTGGAATGCGGCAGAAGGACAACGTGCACTTTTCGACGGTCGGCGGTGACCGCCTGTCGTGGGCAGTCATTGACCGAATCGGAAAGCTCGTTGATCTGTCGGCCGGCAAGGTCACTCCTCCTCCGGGACAAGGGCCGCCGGCGAGTGTTGTCGAACGTACCGAGGTTCCCCCAGAGATGCCGGGAGCCGAATAGCGCTCTTGGCGCAGTCCGGATATCCGGTAACGCGAGCGATGCGTTACGGGTGTGAACGGTTACGGGTGTGACGCCGTGACGGTGGTGAGAACGCCACCGCGAACCTTCCATACCGTTTCGACGGTCATTCGTCGCGGCGAAAGCGCTCGCACGAGATCGTCGAGAATCGTGTTTGTGACGGCCTCGTGGAAGGCACCTTCGTCACGGTAGGACCAGATGTACATCTTGAGACTTTTGAGCTCTACAAGAAGTTCGTCGGGAACATAGGTAATGCGAACAGTCGCGAAATCGGGTTGGCCTGTGACGGGGCACAAGCAGGTCAACTCATCGGTTTCGCAGAGGATCTCGTAGTCACGACCCTTTTCAGGGTTCGGGACAGTAATGAGTTCCTTTGAAGGCTGGCTGGACACGAGAGAGGCGCGGCCTGACGGCAGCGGGCTGAATCAGCCGCGACCGGCGTTGGGCTTGGTGCCGTGGTTGGCCGGCTTGCGACGGGCGTTCGTGCGGCGCTTGTTGGTTCGCTTTGACATAGGGGCGAAATCTTAGGCCCAAGGCCGTGGGGGGGACCAATCACCGGTCAGAAGTTGGAGATGGCGCTGTTGGGGTGGCGTTCTCGGCGTGGGTTCGTCAGCGAATTCAAAGGGTGGCTGCCATGTAGCCTCGCTGCCTCATGGAAAAGTTCGGTTTCGTTGGTCTGCCAAATGCGGGAAAGTCCTCGCTCTATAACGCTCTCGCCGGAGGCGGCGCTCTTGCTGCGCCCTACGCCTTCGCCACGAAAGATCCCAACGTTGGTGTGGCCAAAGTGCCGGATCATCGTTTGGAGAAGCTCGCGATCATGAGCAACGCCAAGTCGGTCATCCCTGCCAGCGTGCAGTTCGTCGATATCGGTGGCCTCGTCGAAGGCGCAAGCACGGGCGAAGGCCTTGGCAACAAGTTCCTTGCCAATATCCGTGAATCAGACGCAATTGTGTTTGTGTTGCGAGCGTTCGAAGACGATGACGTACCCGGCCCCTCCGATCCGCTGGAACACCTCCGGATCGTAGAAACCGAGCTTGCGCTTGCCGATCTCGAAACAGTGGAGAACCAGATCGAGAAGCGTCGTAAAGCAGCGAAGCAAGATCGATTCATTGCCGATGAGGTCGAAGCACTAGGCAAAGCGCTTGAAATCCTTTCGGAAGGAACGCCGCTTTATAGAAGCAACCTCGACGCAGAATCTCGCGATCTCATCAAGAGCTATTTCCTGCTGACGAACAAGCCCGTGCTGGCAATCGTCAATGTCAGCGAAAACGATCTCGACAGCATCGATGAAAAGACCGCGCCGGTGATCGAAGAGTTCGGCGGTCACGGCGAAGTCATTGGCATGTGTGTTCAGCTTGAAGCTGAAGCAGCCATGCTCGACGCCGATGAACGGGTCGAGATGCTCGAAGGACTCGGGCTTGGCGAAGGTGCGTTGCCGCGATTCCTGCATGCGGCCTACCGGATGCTTGGGCTTCGCACTTACTTCACGACAGGTGAAAAGGAAACGAGGGCCTGGACATTCCGAGCCGGCTACAAGGCTCCTCAATGTGCGGGTGTCATTCACACTGATTTCGAGCGCGGGTTCATTCGGGCCGAGGTCATTCATTGGGATGAGTTGCTCGAGGTTGGGTCGTGGTCGAAGGCTCGCGACGCGGGAATCCTTCGGGTCGAAGGCAAGGAATACCAGCCTGCCGATGGCGACGTGATGGAGTTCCGCTTCAACGTCTGAGCCCGTAGCATCGGCGCTATGTCGTCGAGCGAATCTTCGGGGAATTGGCTCGTCCTTGAAGGGCGCGTGCTTGCCACGCTTGAGATTGTGACGAACAGGCGCGATCGTCGGCGTGGCTTACTTGGGCGCGACCGGGTTGAAGGAGCGATGCTCCTACAGCCGGCGAAATCGGTACACACGTTTGGCATGAGATTCGCGATCGATGTTGCCCACCTCGATGCGGATGGCACGGTTTTGCGCCTTACGACGATGAAGCCGAATCGTCTCGGTGCGTTCGTACTCCGCTCGTGTTCGGTCATCGAAACCGAAGCGGGGGCATTCGCCCGTTGGGGTGTTGTCGAGGGCGACCGACTGGAGATTCGATGAGTTCTTCACTGTCTGGTCGCTTGGTTCTCGTTGGAACGCCCATAGGCAATCTCGGAGATATTTCGCCGAGAGCACTCGAAGCACTTGGGCAGGCAGCAGTCGTCGCATGCGAGGACACGCGCCGAACCGGTCGGTTGTTGTCGCATTTCGGGATCGCGTCGCCGACCTACATCGTCGTGAACGAACACACCGAAGGCGATGCCGCAGAACGTGTACTGGGCCATGTGCAGCGTGGTGACGTTGTTGTTCTGGTGAGCGATGCCGGGATGCCAGGGGTTTCAGACCCCGGAGAATTTTTGGTCTCGAAAGCGATTGATGCTGGCATCACCGTCGAAGTCGTTCCAGGTCCTTCCGCAGTGCTGCATGCGCTGGTTGCGAGTGGACTCACGACATCACGGTTTGTCTTTGAAGGGTTTCTCCCGCGTAAGGGATCCGGGCGCGCGCTGCGACTTCGTGAACTCACAGACGAAAAGCGCACGGCGATTTTGTTCGAGGCGCCGCATCGACTTGAAAAGACACTCAACGATCTCGCTGAAGTTTGCGGTGTCGAGCGGCGCATTGTGCTTGCTCGCGAATTGACGAAACTCCATGAGGAAATCTGGCGTGGTTCGCTCGGTACCGCGATCCAACGGTGCGCTGAGGTGGATCCGCGTGGCGAATATGTACTCGTCCTCGAGGGTGCCCTTCCTGCGGCGGAGGCCACAGACGATCAGCTTCGAGAAGCGGTGAAACTCGCCATCGGGCGCGGACTCTCTAAAAAAGATGCAGCCGCGGAAGTGGCTGAACTCTTTGCGGTTGCACGCAACCGTGCGTACGAAATCGCTATCGCGCTCTGACGATCAGAGCGCGATAGCGATTCGTGAGTACTTACGCAGCTGGCTTTGCGCTGAGCATCGACAGCGGTGCGAACCCAACCATGTAGGCAGCGACATCGTTATTCGGCGCGGCAACGGTTGACGTGCAGTCTGGCTGCTTGGTCAAGAATGAGTTGTCAGTTGTCGAGATGGGGACGACAACTTCTCCTCGAACTGCACCGGTAGCGCAGGTCGGGATGTTGAGGTTGAACACCTGGGTCTTGTCGATGGTTCCGTTTGCGATTGCGTCACGATTCTTCTTGAACCATTCGATGACGACCTTGGCTGATTCGGCAGGTGCAAACGGTCCCGCAAGGGCGCCATTGCTTGCTGCAATCGCCGGAATTCCTCGCTGGACGGCGGCGCGAGCAGCACCGATTGTTCCTGAAAGGTCAACAACGGGGCCGAGGTTGGCGCCGGCGTTGATCCCGGAGACGACAAAGTCTGGGGTGAAAGAAATGCCCTTTTGTTCAACCGCCCAAATGATGGCATCGGCTGGTGTTCCGGCAACGGCCTTGACGGGGTAGCCACCCTTTGTCTTGAGATCGCTCGCGCTCAGAGTTCCACCAGTGACGGTGCCGCCCTTACCGCTTTGCTGGGTGGCGGGAGCAACAACGGTGACCTCGACATTGGGCTGCGCGCGCAATGCCTCGGTGATGGCGTTGATGCCCTCTGAGTCGTAGCCGTCGTCGTTAGTGACAACGATCTTGAGGGTCTTGGGCGCGGCGGTGGTTGTGCTGGCATCGGACTTCGCCGAGTCGCTGCTTGAGCCGCCGCACGCGGCCAAGAAGAGCGCCGAAACAACAACAACGGCACCGAATGCTTGCTTCGGAGAGAAATGAGTCTTCATGGTGTCCTCTTCTCGTTGGGTGACCGACGAGACATTAGGACAAAGAATGTTCATCCGAACGCTGGAATAACCTCTCGCCCGAATAGGCGGATCATCGCGGCGATGTCCTCAAAGTCACCCAACGAAGCCTGACCAGTATCGGCGGGAAGTCCCGCACCAAAGGCGGTGTGCACGTGGTCGCACTGTGTCGACGCCTCGTAGGCGCGGATCTGTCCGATGACTCGTTCCGGGTCGCCCCACAAAAGTCGATCGGCAGCGATGTCCTCGGCGGTGATGTTCTCACCGGCGTCAATGCGGGCGAAGAGTTCTTTCTCTTCTTTCTCTTCCGCCGATTCACGCCAATGGACCATCAGCCCATCGACGTACACAGGAAGGACCTCCGTGCGGACCTGGTCATCACTTTCGCCGACCCATGCGTAGCGGCGCAGAACCCAGTCGGCTGGCTTGTCGAGCGCAGCGCAGGCTGGTCGATAGACGTCGAGGCAGCGAAGCGCAGCGGCGAGCGATTGCACTGGTCCGCAGATCCATGCATCGCCAAGGCGGGCAGCACGGTCAACCGCAGCAGGTGCGACACCGGCAACCCACAGCGGAGGGTTGGGGGATTGCAGCGGCCGTGGATGCACGGTCAGTTCGGGGAACGAATGGAACCGACCTTCGAACGCTGTGTTCTCGTTCTGCCACACAAGGCGCATGATCGTGAGCGCCTCTTCCATGCGGGCGCCACGTTCTTTGAAATTCGAACCGTGGACGTCGTATTCGAGAGGCCACCAACCCAT
>WLOT01000129.1 GCA_009699125.1 Actinomycetota bacterium | reverse complement strand
CTCGAGCAAGCCGAGAAGAGCAGGCCGACGCAAACTGCACCCGCCGCAATGGTGACGCGCTTCTTCATGATGTCTCCCTTTGTTTTAGTGAAATGTTCAGGCGAACAGATTCGTGATGAGTGTGAGTGCGCTCAAAATGAACATCGCTGCAGCCGGAAGCGTTTCTGCGCCCGAGTCGCCTATTTTAGAGTGGGCGCGAATGGCAAGGATGAAATAGGCAACTAATCCAAGTGCCGCCAAAACGCCGATTGTGCCGAAGACCAATCCGACAAGAAGCCCGAAGCCGCCGAGAATCTTCACAAGTCCCAGAGTACGAACAAAGTTGGGTCGGTGCCCGAGGCGGTCCATGAGGATGAGCACCTTTTGGGGCATCGTGAAGTCGTATGCGCCAAACGCCAGCATGACGAGCGCGGTAACGACCGAGAAGAAAACCGCTGCACTACTCATGGGTTGACACGCTATTCGTCAGCGTTGGCCTCAAGGGGGATCCCGTGACTCACCTGACGAAACGTGGGCGCTATCGTCGTCAACATGACTGAGTACGCACCGAGCCCATGGGAACCAATCGCTGACCACGTCGAGCGCTATATCGCCACGAATGGCGAGGACGGATTCCTTTGGGAGGGCGGGGAAGTCATCATTCTCACCACGACCGGAGCGAAGTCGGGCAAGGAGCGCCGCACGCCGCTTATTCGGGTTACCGACGGCGAACGCTATTTCTGTGTCGCATCCATGGGTGGCGCACCGAATAACCCTCAGTGGTTCCACAACATGGTCGCCAACCCGTCGGTGACGGTGCAGGACCGGGCTGATGTGCACAATCTCGTTGCCCGAGTCGCAACGGCTGAAGAGAAGGCCAAGTACTGGTCAATTGCAACGGCGGCCTGGCCGGCCTACGACGACTACCAGGCCGGGACCGAGCGCGACATTCCGCTGGTCATCTGCGAGAAGGCCTGAGTCGAGGTATTCGATGGCAGCGGGGCATTCTCACTCTGCTGAACATGTACACACGTCTGAGTGCGGGTCCCAACGATCACGCTTGACCGCGTCGATGGCGATTCCAATCGCGCCACTTCGCTGGTTGATTCTCGGTTGCCTTGGTCTCGCTGCGTTCGGAATGGTGCTGCCGTTCTCGCCGATTCCGCCGTGTCCGATGTTGACCTTGACCGGTGTGCCCTGTCCGTTGTGTGGAATGACTCGATCTGCGCGTGCTCTCTTGCGTTTCGATATCTCGTCATCTCTTCAGTTCCAACCATTTGGTCTTTTGGCGTTCATCGGGGGACTAGCGATTCTCGGGATGTGGGCGCTGCCGAAAACTCGAACAGTGGACATCGTTCGAATTCCTGTCGCCCTCGTTGTCGTTCTGGTATCCGCATCGTGGATCTGGAACATTGCGTTCAACCCCACGTTCTCTTAATTTTCGAAGCTCGTTGCAAAACGAGAAACGCCCCGGCGAACCGGGGCGTTTGCGCGACTTCGTTTGATTGATCAGGCAGCGACAGCGCCCTGTGATTCCCACAGTTCGTTGGCGGCCTTCTGTACAAGAACGATCCAGATGATCCCACCGACGATCGGAATAAGGACCAACAGACCGTAAATCGCGTTGACACCCTCTGTGAGCCCTGCGCGCTTGCGGGTTTCGCCAACCTGCCACGGAAGCAAGAAAATCGTGACGATGCCACAGATGATCGTGAGCAGCAGCCCAACTACGCCTGAGACGCCTTCGTTATCGAATTCGTTGGTCTCTTTGAACATTTCGTAATGCCAGTAGAGGCCGTAGATGCCGAGAGTGACGATGGTGAGAAGAATGACCACCAGCGGACTCCGAACTTTGCCAATCGGACGCATGGTCCCCCCTTTTGGGTTAGTTGCGGCATCTGCGATGCCGACTCCGCCATCGTAGAGTTTTGGCGGTTCCCGTTATGGGATATTCGGAAGTGTTCACTCGCCGGCCTTCATGAGTTCAACACGAACGCCGTCGGGGTCGGCGATGAAGACCAATTCCACAGACATGGGCCCTTCGCCGATCTTGGTGCGGGTCCGCTCAATGACGGTTCCGCCACACTCGACCAGTCGTGCGATTTCGGCGTCGAGGTCATCGACGTAGACCGCGAAGTGGGTGAACCCGATCTGGTTGCGTGACATCGACGGAGACCCATGGGTTCCGGGCGTGCGGTAGTGCAGGAGCTCAAACTCGAAACCATCTCGCTTGATGAAGTGGGCGGTGAAGTCAACGTCGCCACCGATCTCGAGGGCTTCGGACCAGTCGCCACTTACTGGCGGAACCATCGTGGTTTCGAATCCCATACCGTCGCACCAGAACTTCAGTGACTTCTCGAGATCGCTGACACAAATGCCGATGTGATGCGGATAAATCGCCATGATTCCCCCAATGGTGTGCCGCCGGTCTGGCTTCGGTTGAGTGTAGGTCTGGCCGTGTAGGGCCGAGGGCGGAACGCTTTCAGTCAGCCGGGCTAGTTTGCGCTTCGGGGGTAGTCATGAGTTTTGATCCGTTGTCTGCATCGTTCGATGATCCAGGATTCGCTGACCTTCGCGAACGGTGTCCTGTTTCCAAGACCGAAATGGGGGCGTGGTATTTCGCTCGGTACGAAGATTCCGTTGCTGGAGCAAAAGACGTCGAACGATTCATCGCAAGCTTCCGTGAACCAGGAGTCGTTGTTCCGGATGAGGAACAACTTGTGAGTGAAATCCCTGAACCTCGACACGGACAGATCCGGAGAATCATTAACTCGGCGATCGCTGCACATCGGATCGGCCGCGTGGAGCCGTTTTGTTTTGACCTTTGCAACGAACTGCTTGATGACCTTGTTGATCGTGACGAACCAGTTGACCTCGTCGCCGAGTACGTGATGCCGGTGCCGAACAATGTGATTGCTCATCTCCTAGGCGCACCACCTGAAGATTTTCGCCGCTGGGCGCAGTGGTCCGATGACGTCGTTCAGGGGACCTATCCCACAAAGAACCGAAATGAACGGGGAGAGGGGTTGGCCGGGGCTCACCCTGAGTTTGTTGCGTACGTCGATGCATTGATTGCTGATCGACGTATTCATCCCACAGATGACTTCATCACTCGACTCGTTACAACTGAGGTCGATGGTCGCCGATTGACCGACATTGAGGCTCGCTCGCAACTTGTGTTTCTGTTCATCTCTGGCAACGAGACGACGCGCCATCTCATAGGAAACCTGTTGTGGCGCGTGATGAGAGATCCCGAGTTGTTCGCAACATTGCAGGACAAAACCTCGCTCATTCCTATGGCGGTGGAGGAGAGTCTTCGACTTGACCCTCCCGTGAAGTTCTTGATGCGCAACTGCATGATCAACGGAGTCGTTGCCGGTACGGAAATCGCCGCCGGTGAGAAGGTTGCGTTTGGGCTCGGTTCAGCGAATCGCGATGTGGACCAGTTCGACGATCCTGATTCGTTTCGTCTTGATCGGGCCGAGGCGCGTAGCCATCTTTCGTTTGGTGGTGGTCCGCACGTTTGCCCCGGAGCTGCGTTGGCTCGGCTTGAAGCCCGAGTCGCTCTTGAGGTGTTTCTCGCACGGGTGGGCGGCGCTCGCCTCGAAGATTCCGCCTACGACGGGGTTGAGGTGTTCTGGGCCCATGGACCGGCGTCGCTACTCGCGAAGATTTCTTCGAAGTAGCGTGACGTTCATCGCGAACGGGGGAAACGTGTCTGGTCGTCTTGAAGGCAAGGTAGTGATCATTACGGGCGCTGCTCGTGGTCAAGGTCTTGCAGAAGTCGAGCTGTTCCGTGCTGAAGGGGCCCATGTCATCGCCGGCGATGTGCTCGATCACGATGGCATCTTCCTCGACGTGACGTCTGCGGAAAGTTGGGCGGCCGCAGTTGACTCCGCCGTGTCAATCCACGGACGTATCGACGTTCTCCTGAACAACGCTGGTGTCCGCGCAGTTGCTCCGGTGCACCAAATGCCCATCGATGATTTTCAACGTGTTCTCGACATCAATCTGATCGGGCCGCTCTTAGGAATTCAGGCAGTCGTTCCTCACATGCAGAGCGGCAGCTCGATCATCAACGTCTCGTCTCTCAATGGCCTTGCCGCGAACGTAAATACTTCGGCCTACACAACGTCAAAGTTCGCGTTGCGAGGTCTGACAAAGTCCGCAGCTCTTGATCTAGGACCGCTAGGAATTCGGGTCAACGCAATTCTTCCGGGCGTAATCCGTACGCCGATGGTTTCGTACATCGTCGATGAATACGAGGAGAGGTTGGCTGCCGGGCTTCCACTCGGCCGTATTGGCGAACCGATGGACATTGCTGGCGCTGCGCTTTTCTTGGCCAGTGACGATTCCGCATGGGTAAGTGGTCTGGACCTCACCGTCGATGGCGGCCAGATGGCCAGTACCCCGAAACTCTGAAGGACCGAAAATGGATCGCTTGAATCTCGTCGATCCCAGTCTGTATCTCGATGGAGTGCCTCGCGATTACTTCCGCTGGCTTCGAGACAATGATCCGGTCGCATGGCACGACGAGCCCGATGGTCCCGGCTACTGGGTGCTGACCCGGTTCGATGACGTCGTTGCGGCGAACCGCGATTGGGAGTTGTACTCAAATTCGCTCAAAGGCTCTTCCATTGAAGAAGCGCGTTCGGAAGAGGAACTTGTCGCTCGTCGGCGAATGTTCGTGAATCAAGATCCGCCGCAGCACACTCGCTATCGGAAACTCGTGAGTGCCGCTTTTACGCCAGGGCAGATCCGTCGAATGGTGCCGCTCATCGAGCAAACATGCGCGCGTCTTATGGATCGACTTCTTGACGGCGAGGTCCACGACTTCGTGCCGGTTGCTGAGGAACTCTCGTTTCAGATGGTGGCAACGCTGTTCGGGGTCCCTGAATCGGATTGGCCTGGCCTGATTGAAATCACGCGAGTGATGGCCGACTTCCAAGACCCCGAAGTGAATCCGGGCTTAGCGCCTCGGCCCGAGATGCAACGCGACATTGCCGACTACGCGCTTGGGCTCATCAACGATGTGCGCTCAAACCCAGAGAGCCACCACGGAGTCGTTGCCGACCTTGCTCAGGCTCAGATCGTCGACGAAGAAGGAACGCACCGGCTTAGTGATGCTGAAATCGTCGGATTCTTTCCAGCGGTGCTGGTCGGCGGATTGAGCACGACTGCGCACACGATGACAGAGATGATTCATTCGTGGGTTGCCTTTCCGGCGATGTTTGATTCATGGCGTGGGCAGGAGTGTCCGTCAGTTTTTGTTGAGGAGTTCTTGCGGTGG
>WLOT01000128.1 GCA_009699125.1 Actinomycetota bacterium | reverse complement strand
GTTCGCCGGTGTAGGTAACGAACGTCTCAGTATCGAGCGAAGCCAGAAGCGAGATTGCAACTGCTTCAGAGGTTGCCGTAGTTGCCGGGTCGCTCGGGAACGGGGCGTTATTGCCAGGCTTGTCGGTAGAAAACTCACTGGCGGTTGTGCCGGGAACAAACAAGTGCGCGCGCACATTGGTTTTTCCAAGTTCCACGTACAGGCCCTCGGTGAAGAACTCGAGAGCAGCCTTACTGGCGGAGTATGCACTCACACCAAATGCCGCCATGTGCACGCCCATCGACGACACGTTGATGATGTCGCCGCTATTTCGTTCGAGCATGTGGGGAAGCATCGCCAAAGTGAGCCGCACGGGCGAAAAGTAATTGATGGCCATAACGCCTTCGACATCGTCGGCGGTCATCTGATCGGTGCGCTTGCGTTTGGGAACGCCGGCATTGTTGATGAGCACATCGACGCGACCATCGAGCGAAGTAATCAGTTGAGCAGCGAGTGCCTCGATTGCATCGAGATCAGCGAGATCAGCGACAACCATCGTCGATTCCGGAGATGCGGTCTGGCAGTGTTCAAGCACATCGGCCAAACGGTCGGCGCGCCGAGCAACGATCGCGACTCGGGCTCCGCGCTTCGAGGCTTCGATCGCAAGCGCTTCGCCAATGCCGGACGATGCTCCAGTGATGACGATGTTCTTGCCGGTGAGGTCGCTCACTTACTTGTTCCCGTGACGCTTTTCAAAGGCATCGCGGATGCCGTCGCGCCAGCTGACTTTGCATGGGCCGGTGAGGGCAGCGCGCTTGGTGTTGTCGGTGACTGACCCGCGGAGCGTGCCTTCCACCGGCACCGAGTTCACAACTGGGTCGATTCCCGCGAGTTCGCCGATGTACGCACACCATTCCTGCACGCTTGCTGGTTCATCGCCAGCCCAGTTCACGATGGTGGCTTCGGTCGACGACGCGCCGTCGAGCAGTGCTTCGGCCTGCGAAGTGATGTCATCAGTGTGGATCGGCATGTACATGCACGGATCCCAGCGGGTGGTCACGGCGTTGCCGGCCATAAGCGCATCCATCTGCATGATGGGGAGGCCGCCGGTGCCGTCGGGCCCGTACGAAGCGTTCATGCGAGCGATCGTGACAGGAAGATCAAACAGTCGCGCACAGGTGCGAGCTACTGCTTCCTGGGAGATCTTCGACATGGAGTAACTCGGAGCATGGGCGGCATTGACGTCGCCTAATGCGTCAGTTTCTTTGAAGACGTGCCATGGATCGCCATCGGTTGGCGGCTTGTAGACCGAGTGGGTCGACATGACGAGCGCAGCCTTCGCGTTGCGACAGTGATGCAACAACAGCCCGGTGCCTTCGGCATTGGCGCGAATCGCGAAGTCATAATCAAGACCAGCAACCTGAACGACTGCAAGGTGCAACACGTAGGTGAAGTCGGTTGGCAGCTCGCTGAAGTCGGGATCGCCAAGATCAATGGAAAGCGTTTTCACGCCGACGTCCTCAACCTGCTTGCGCGTGGCGGGATCGCCGAAACGTGCGATACCCCAGACCTCGTTGTCCTTAGCGAGATCGCGAGCCATTGGGAATGCGATTTGTCCGGCAGGGCCGGTGATGAGGATCTTCTCGTCGCTCAGCATGCTCAGCCCTTAAACAAATCTGGGAAGCAGTTCTGCGCCATTTCGCGGAAACCCTCACGCCATTCAACAGTGGGGGTCCAGCCGAGTCCAAGCAACTTCGATGGGTCAACGGGGTTCGGCGGGATGCACTGTTCGCTGACCACGAGCGGAATTTCGACGCCCGTGAGATTGGTGAGTTCAGCCGTCCACTCTTCGATACTCACGAGTTCCGGCGCGCACCAGTTGTAAATGGGGGCAGGAACGGCTGCCTGTTCAAGCAAGTAGGGAAGCGAACCGAGAATGTCACGATCATGCAAGAAGCAATGCGTGTTTGGTGCATCGGCGCTGATCGTGGTGGGTATGCCCATTTGCGCAAGCGTGACCATCATCTGCGGCCAGCCATGCCCGGGACCGTACGGGACATCGAGACGAGCGATAACGGCGGGAACGCCGAAGCGCTTCGACGCGTATTTCACTGCCGACTCTGCTGCGATCTTTGAGATCGAATACGTCGTCATGAAACCCATGGCGCGGTGGTTGTCGCCGAGGTCGTCAGTTTCAACGTGACTCACGTGACCGTTGGGTTCGTACACGGCGCAGGACGAGCAATGGAAGAACGCCTTCACGCCCTTCACTCGTTCAATCAGAAGAGCGACGCCTTCTGCATTTGCTGCGAGGTCACGATCGAAGTTGTTCGACTTCGCAACAGCCATATTGATGACGTAGTCGAGTCCATCGGGAATCTCGTCGAACGACGCGGTTTCAAGATCAATCGCAACGGGAATGACGCCGTCGGCCTCAACCTTGGCGCGCGAATCGGCGTCGGCGAAACGTGACGTGCCGTACACGGTGTTGCCAGCAGCAACGAGGTTGCGGGCGAGGGGCCCGGCAACCTGTCCGGTAACGCCCGTAAGCAGGATTTTTGCTCCAGTGAGCGGTGCAGGTGTCATTTAGATCTTGTCCGTGAAGTCGTCGGTACCAAAGTTGGTCTGTTGGAACGGGCTCGTCCACACATGCGAAGCGAGTCCACTTTCATTGATTGCCTTGCCGATCTTGGCGTAGCCCTTCTCCCAACCCTTTTCAGCGTCATGGTCGAGGAAGTGAAGCTGCAGGAACCGGCGTGGGCCCGCTGCGGGTCGCACGACGTCAGCCGGTGCATCGTCCGAAAGAGGAATGACTGTGCCGCTTCCAACGAGGTCAGGGCCCCACTTCTTGGTGAAGGCCTTCTGTAGCCAGTTCTTGCGGAACCAGGCATCCCATTCGTCGTGGGTCACGCCTTCGTTGAGGTCGCCGGCGACGACAACGATGCCGGGATAGCCGTGATCAAGGCCGAGCTCAATGGTGCAGCCCTTGGGGTCGCGTTGCTCGCTCCAGCGCATGTCGTAGAGAAGCGTGTGGATGTGATCACGCTCGGCGAACATGCGTCCTTGCTGATGCAGCATGTTGACGTTGTCGACGTTCCAGCGGTTGCACTCTTCGGTCGTGCCCTTCTGCCACCAATAGACCGCAAGGTAGGAACCCGTCTTCGGGTCCGGGGTCATGTCGTTGGTGGCTTTGGAGCGCAGCTTCTTCAGGCGGCGCGTGGCAACAAAGCGGTCACCTGCGAACACGTTCGGGCCCATGAGGCAGCCCGAATAGAAGTGGTCGTGTTCGTACCACCGGTTGTAGGCGACTTCGTAGCCCTCATGAGGCTCGACCATCGTGAATAGGAAGGTCCCGACCTTGACCGGGTAGTCCTTTTCTGAAAGTGCCACGCTTCCCCCTCGGAATCTGTGAGGAGGCCACGTTACCGCCGGCTCAGCGAGTGAGAAGCGGGCCGACCTGCGTGCCGAATGCCTCGACCTGTTCGGCGTATTCGGCCGCGCTATCGGTATCGAACTTCACCTGAAGTTGATTCACTTCGGCCGGGGTTTCGGCCAGCAGTGCTTCCGCGATCTGTTCGGGCGAGCCGGAATAGCAGGGCTGGCGGCGTTCGGACTTCGGGGTGCCGACATAGATATAAGGAATGACAACGTGGCCAATGGCCATGGGATCGCCCGCTTTTCCGAGCTTCTCACGAGTGGCGAGCAGCAGGTCGAGGCCTTCACGAGTGGCGGGGCCCTGCGGCAACCAGCCTTCGTATGCGGCGGCACGACGGATGGCCGGCTTCGATGAGCCACCGATCCAGATCGGCGGACGAGGAGACTGCACCGGACGGGGGAGTGCGCCCATGTTTCCGACGTAGGTGTTGGAAAGAGCTTCCGCGAAATCGACGAGTGTTGAATCGGTGAGTGATCCACGATCAGCAAACGAAACGCCGAGCGCATCGAATTCCGCTTCAACGTGACCGGCACCAATGCCAGCAATCGCGCGTCCGCCGGAAAGATGGTCGAGTGTTTCGAAGCTCTTCGCTGCAGTGAGCGCGTGGCGATACGCAATCACGAAGACATGACTAAGTAGTGCAACATTTTCAGTTGCTGATGCGAGGAAGCCAAGCGTGGTGAGGCAGTCCTGCCACCACAGACCCATCGCGGCTGCTTTCTCTTCAGGAATCGCAATGTGATCGCAGACTGCGACGTAGAAGTAGCCACTGCGATCAGCGGCTTGCGCAATGCGCACAAGGTCGGCAGGGGTTGCACTGCCTTCCCACTTCGCGGCGTACAACGAACTTTGTGACTGAATCGGCAACTGCGTGCCGTAGACCAGTGTTCCTTTGGGGATCTCAAGCATGGCGATGACGATAGTTCTTGGCTCAGAGCCCCAAGAACGAACCGCCGTCGCACACGATTGTCTGTCCGCTGACATAACCCGAGTCGGGACCGGCGAGGAACGCCACGACGCCACCGATGTCATCGGTGGGATCGCCGATTCGACCAAGTGGCGTGCGTGCTTCGATGGCCCCACGGAGCGTGGGCACCTGACTGAACGCGCTGGCAAGCGCAGGGGTTTCGGCCACAGGAGCAATGCAATTCACACAAATGCCGTCTGGTCCCCATTCGCGAGCGAGCGATTTCGCAATTGCGCGCTGCGCGGCTTTGGCTGGGGAATACAGGGGAATGTTTGCGCTGCCCTCGACACCTGATGGTGAGGTCACAAGCACGAGCCGACCTTGGTCGCTCGCTTTCAGATGCGGATAGGAAAGTTGCGCGCACCAGAAACTTGCCCACGCGGACGTGCGTGACATCTGGAACCAAGCGTCGGCCGGCGTTTCTTCAAGACGACTCGCGTGACCACCGGCGAATGCGTTGTGGACCATGACGTCGAGTCGGCCGCGCGAAGAAACTGTTGTTTCGATGCACGCAGCAATTGAGTCGCGCGTCGTGACATCGGTGACGATGCATTCGGCGGAACCGCCGTCGGCGAGAATCGCGTCGGCAACTGGATCACCGGTTTCTGCCCGTCGTGCCGCGATTACGACATGCGCGCCAAGCGAAGCGAGTTTGCGTGCGATTCCCTCGCCAACGCCTTGGCCTGCGCCGGTCACGATCGCGACGCGTCCTTCGAGTGACTGATTCACATCCACAATCCACCATCCACCGTGAGAAGTTGGCCAGCAAGGTTGCGGGCATCGGCTGAACATAAGAACTCGACGACAGCGCCGGGGTCGGCATCGGGAACCGCGGGCGTTGCAATCGAGACGGGGCCGGCGACGACAGCGTCGGCGAGAACCAGTTCGGGAGATACGGCGAGAGCGTTGACCGCAATGCCTTCGGGGCCCCACTGGCGAGCGACGGACTTC
>WLOT01000127.1 GCA_009699125.1 Actinomycetota bacterium | reverse complement strand
GGTCCGAGAAGCGGAGGTCGACGAACTCGCAGCCTTCGTCCTTCACCAGCTTCAGTACTTCTTCGGGAGTGCGTTCCTGCACGGTTCCTCCTGTGGGGGTGCGATCCGGTCGGATCCGGAGCGCTGATCGTTGGGGACACTACCCCCGTCGCCGAGGTGGCTCCCGGGGAGTGACGAGGCCATCGTGTCAGGCCTGCTTTTCCCAACTGTTGCCCAATTGTGAACGGAACGTGAACTCGGCCCGGGGGCCCCAGAACGGCCTTGGGGCCAGAGGGCCGGGCGTGGGACACTTGACCCATGGAACGTCAGCAGGATTACGTGCTCAGGACCGTCGAAGAGCGTGGGGTTCGCCTCATCCGCTTGTGGTTCACCGACGTGCTGGGCCAGCTCAAGTCCGTGGCCATCTCACCGGCCGAGCTCGAGAACGCCTTCGAAGAGGGTCTCCACTTCGACGGTTCCGTCATCGATGGGTTCAGTCGTGTGCAGGAATCGGACGTGCTCGCCAAGCCCGATCCCAACACCTTCGAGATTCTGCCGTGGGGCAAGGGTTCGGAAATTTCCGGGCGCATGTTCTGCGACATTCTCAATCACGACGACACGCCGTTCGAGGGCGACCCTCGCCAGGTGCTCAAGCGCAACCTCGACAAGGCCCACGATCGAGGCTTCTCATTCATGACCGCCCCCGAGATGGAGTTCTTCTACTTCGCCGAGGGCGATCCTTCGAAGCCCCTCGTTCCGCTCGACTCTGGTTCGTACTTCGATCTCACGACTGCCGATGTTGCCAGCGATCTGCGCACGCGCACCCTGCTTGTTCTTGAAGCAATGGGCATTCCGGTGGAGTACTCGTTTCACGAAGATGCACCGAGCCAGCACGAAATCGATCTGCGTTACACCGACGCACTCACCATGGCCGACAACATCATGACGTTCCGTCTCATCGTGAAAGAGATCGCGATGGAACAAGGCGTGTTTGCATCGTTCATGCCGAAGCCGCTCGCCGGTGTGCAGGGTTCCGGTATGCATACGCATATGTCGCTCTTCGAAGGCGACGAAAACGCATTCCACGAACCCGGCGATCCCGTTGGTCTGTCGAAGGTCGCACGCGGTTTCATCGCCGGCTTGTTGCACCACGCACCCGAGATCACTGCCGTCACGAATCAGCTCGTGAACTCCTACAAGCGATTGGTGTCTGGTTACGAAGCGCCCGTGTACATCACGTGGGCTCGCAACAATCAGTCGTCTCTTGTTCGTGTTCCGGTCACCAAGCGCGGCAAGCAATCCTCGACTCGCATCGAATACCGCGCTCCCGATCCGGCGTGTAACCCGTACCTCGCGTACTCGGTCATGCTCGCTGCGGGCCTTAAGGGAATCGAAGGCGGTTACGAACTTCCACCTGAGGCAGCAGCGAACGTGTTCGAACTCACTCCTGAACAGCGCGCCGCCGAAGGCATCCGCCCGCTGCCGCAATCGCTTTCGGAATCGCTCGATGTGATGGAGAACTCCGAACTTGTTGCCGAAGCACTCGGAGAACACATCTTCGAATGGTTCTTGCGCAATAAGCGTGCAGAGTGGACCGATTACAAGGCCCAGGTCACGCAATTCGAACTCGATCGGTACCTCCCGGCTTGGTAACCATCATGGAACCGATCCTCATTTTCCCCGATCCTCCGCCCCCGGAACTCGCACAAGCACTCGACTTGTCGGGGTATCCGTGGAAGGCCGCAAGCGACGAACTCGCTGCGTCTCGCATCGAACCGGAAAACGGTTGGGGCGGCGCAATCATTTGCGCGTATCTCGACCCCGAGCGCGCATTCGCGCTTTGTCGTGCACTGCGTAAGCGCGACGTTCCGCTCGAACCACTTCTGCTTCTTGTCAGCGGCACCCAATTAGGCGACCTCGAACTCCGCGACGACCTGTACGACGATTTCTGTTTGGCGCCGTTCCACCCGCGTGAACTCGAAGCTCGTCTCAAGCATTTGTATTGGAACACCGGCGCAGGTGTCCGACCCGAACTCGTTGAGTATGGCGAACTCGTCCTCAATCTCGAGACCTATCAGGCCGCTATCGGTGGCGCACCGCTCGATCTCACCTACATGGAATACGAACTCCTGAAGTTCCTTTCCTCGAATCCGGGCAAAGTGTTCACGCGCGAAACGTTGCTCAGTCGTGTGTGGGGGTACGAGTACTACGGCGGCGCACGCACCGTCGATGTTCACATCCGACGTTTGCGCGCCAAGCTCGGTGAACATCATGCCAACTTGATTCAAACGGTGCGCAGTGTTGGTTACCGCTTCGGCCAATCGCGCTGGGGCGCATAAACACCCTTTGCAAAACGAAACACGCCGCCCCGAAGGGCGGCGTGTTTACGAAACGGTTGTGGCCTCAGACTGGACGAACGTCCTGTGCCTGATCACCCTTCGGGCCACTGGTGACCTCGAATTCGACGGCTTGGCCTTCTTCGAGTGAGCGATAACCCGAGCCGCTGATCGCGCTGTAATGCACGAACACGTCGGGGCCTCCCTCACGTGAGATGAAGCCGAAGCCCTTTTCAGCGTTGAACCACTTGACGGTACCGGCAGCCATTCCGGGACCCCTTTCTGTCCTGCGGGGTCGGAACACCTTCCCAGCACCTTCTTAACGAATCGGCACGCTACTTCTCTCCGCCGTTCCGTGTCGACGAAAAGTTGTGGGGGCGCGAAAAGTTCATCTCGAGCCGCCGAGCGGTCGAGGAAGATTCAGGCTTCGGGGTACGCGAGGGCGAACTCTTCGGTGCCGGCGTAGGTCACATCGACCTCGTCCTCGACACTCCAGCCCAACACACCCGCCACGATCGACATGGTCATGAGAAACCCAACAGGGATTGCGATCACGAGCACGAAGATGATGATGACGGCACCAAGCATGGTCGAAACCCTACTTCGCGACGGGCGCCCAGGCCCACGCTTCGATCTCAACCAAGGCCACACGAGGTAGTTCGGCCACGGCGAAAGCGCTGCGAGCCGGGCGATGATCGCCAAACGCGGCCATGTAGGCCTCGTTCATGAGATCGAAGTCGCGCATGTGGCGCAGGAACACCGTTGTCTTTACGACATCTGACAACGAGGAACCTTCAGATCCAAGGAGAGCAGCCATGTTGGCGAGGGCCTGCGTCGTTTCTTCAGTGACGCCGCCCACGATCATCTCGCCGTTGACCAAACCAAGTTGCCCGGAGATCACGAGGAAGTCTCCGGCACGAACGATGGGTGTGTACGGACCAATGGGAGTGCTCATGAACTCACTGTGTCACACGAACGGGATCGGTCATGGACCGGCCGGTTGGCCAATCAGTTGGCCAACCCTGCGCCGACCACACCGCTGCCGCGGTTGCTGCGAAGACCGCATCCGAACCGTTGACCGGTTCGCTGTCTTCTTCGTGCAGAGTCACCTCGACGTGCGGCATGTCAGCAGAGCGAAGAACACCAAACGAACGAATTGTGAGATCGCTAATTGTTCCGTCTTCATCAACTGACAGACCTTCGCTCGTGACCCAACCGAGCGCCATGTGCACAGCGCCAATCGCATACGAGCGCAGAACAATCGCATCGAGAACCTGACCGCATCGCAGATCGACTCTCACGACACCGTCGAGACCAATCGAAACGGTAGCAACGGCGCCTTCTGCACTTGTCACTGTTACAACGTGCGCTGAGCTATCGATGGCTTCTGCATTCTTTTTTGCATGAAGCGCAGCAAGAAGAAGCTGCGCTTCGACAACACCGGCGCCGCGGATATCGACCGACGTCGGTGGCCCGACAACATCGACTTCCTCAACAACAATCTGAGGAGCGACGCTCGCAATTGCTGCAGCTATGCCGTCGGTGCGAACAACTCGAATCACGCCCGAACCATCAGAACGAATGCCAGCGGCAATCGGCGGACGCTTTGGTCCCGTGCGCACAACGTCTTCACGAGACAACACAACACGAACTGCTTGGCGATGTTCATAGGCAAGCTCACGAGCAACGTGTCCGACATCGGTGTGCAACTTGCCGCCAAATGCACCGCCGTTGGCCAACGACGTAAACGGTTCTCCGCCCGGTTCACACCACGACGCATCAGTTTCGAGATACGCCGGTTCGACCCAACCAGTTCGGAGCGTGAGTTCCCACTCACCTTCGGGCAGCTCAAGCGGTGGCTCTGGTGACGTGGTCCCGTGGCGCCCTTGCACCTTTCCCGCCAATGCGCGTGCCTCTGGAAGCGACGCAGCGACAACCCATCCGCCATCGCCATTGGGAATGGCAACGAGAGCATCGGCGGGCGCGGTGTCTTCGGCAAACCCACCACGACCAAGCACAACCTCGGCAGAAACCTGCTGCGTTGACTGACCTTCGATAGTTGCCCGACGCGAGGCGTCGGCGAAATTCCGATCCTCGGCGCGCGCATGTTCCATGACGGACGAGCCGCTCACTACTAATGACCACGCTTCGCGAATCGTTTGCCAGCCGGTGCACCGACACAGATGCGCAGCTAAGGCGCGATCAACTGCATCAAGATCATCAGCTGCGGTGTTCTTAGAACGCAGGCCTTCAAGTCGACACACAATGCCCGGTGTACAGAAGCCGCACTGGCTTCCACCCGTTGCCAACAATGCATCGGACCAACGTTCGCGATCTTCTTCGGCCAATCCATCAACGGTCGTGATCACACGGCCAGAGATACGGCGAACCGGCGTGACACAAGCGACTCGCGGTGCGCCGTCGACCAACACCGTGCAGCAACCACATTGACCCTGCGGATTACATCCGGCCTTTGGAGCACGATTTCCAAGCCGGCCGCGCAACGCCGCCAACAACGACACGCCGTTGTCAGGAACGCTCACCTGTTCGCCATCGACGACGAACGTGATCTGCGCAGGTTCGGTGGAAACGGAATCAGTCATGACGTCACGATCGCATCGGTGATCAGAAAGAGGGCGGTACGCGACGACGACCGCCCGAAGGCGGTCGTCGTTCAGAAAGTGAAAGCAGAATCAGCTGAACGAGTTACCGCAGCCACAGGTCTTCTGGGCATTGGGGTTGTCGATCGCGAAACCTGCACCCTGAAGGCCATCCTTGTAATCAAGGGTGGCGCCGGTGAGGAGCTGAGCGCTTGAAGGATCGACGACAACGGGAACGCCGAACTCGGTGTTCACGACGTCTTCGGAGTCCTTCTCGGAATCGAAGAACATTTCGTAGGAGAAGCCGCTGCAGCCGCCGGGGCGCACTGCAACGCGGAGCATGAGGTCTCCCTGGCCCTCTTGGGCGATGAGTTCGGCGACCTTTGAAGATGCGGTTTCGGTGAGCGTGATCACTGTTTGTCCTCCGTGATTCAGCGGTGTAACGCAAAAGGGTAGCGGAATCATCGCCAAGATCACACGTCTGGCCGGGGAGAGTCCCCTTTCCGCCGGTAGATTTCCGCCATGG
>WLOT01000126.1 GCA_009699125.1 Actinomycetota bacterium | reverse complement strand
CGTGTCTACTGAACGAACGAGTCGAATAGGAATCATGGTCGTTGCGTATAACGCATCATCAACGATTACCCGGACCCTTGATCGAATCCCCTCCGATATGGAGGGTCTCGCCGCGATCCTCGTAAGCGACGATTACTCCGCAGACGACACTACAGAAGTTGCGAGCAGTTACGCCTCCCGCCGTACCGATCTCCCGATCACAGTCATTCGGCAACCTCGCAATCTGGGATACGGCGGCAACCAGAAATTCTGTTATCGGTGGGCGATGCGCCACGACCTCGACATGGTTGTCCTTCTCCACGGTGATGGCCAATACGCTCCCGAACTCCTTCCCGAAATGGCAGCGCCCATCATTTCCGGGGAGGCCGACATGGTCAGTGGTTCGCGCATGATGAACGCAGGGGCAGCTCGAGCTGGAGGGATGCCCCTCTATAAATACGTTGGTAATCGGATTCTGACCACTTACCAGAACATGATGAGCGGTCTTCATCTTTCAGAATGGCATTCCGGATACCGAGCGTTTTCTATTCCCGCTCTTACCCGTGTTCCGTTTGAGGACAATAGCGATAACTTCGATTTCGATACCGAAGTTCTGCTGCAAATGGCTGCTGCTGGAAATCGAATCGCGGAGATCGCCATACCCACCCATTACGGCGACGAGATTTGTTACGTCAACGGAATGGCCTACGCGCGCGACGTCGTCATTGACGTAACCCGAATGCGCCTTGCTCGCATGGGCTTCGGCACAGCAGCACCCGGAACCATTCCGGAGGACTACACGTGGCAAGACGCTCATGGCTCCGACCGACCCGAGCTCACCGACCTACTTGCCGCTCGACCACCGGGGGATGTACTTGACCTCCGCTGCGGTGGCGGACCATTAACGGGCGAAGCAAAAGCACTCGGCAATAAGGTGACGGCGATCGATCGTGTGGCTACGTCAAGTATTGAGGAATCTGTCGATCGGCTTGTCATCGCCGACCTTGACGACGGACTACCCGACGAGATTCTGAACTCGGATCAGAAATTTGAGACCGTAGTTGTTGCTGATGTGTTCGAACATATCCGCCACCCCGATCAACTTCTACAGCAGTTACACAAGGTCACTTCACTTGACGCGACCTTGCTCACCAGTTTCCCCAACTTCGGACATTGGTATCCCCGAATCCGCGTCGCACTCGGTAAGTTTGATTACGACCGTCGCGGAATTCTCGACAATGACCATGTGCGTTTCTTCACCGCACGCAGTTTCAACCGAATGGTTCGCTCCACTGGCTGGGAAACCACCCAGATGACACCCGTCGGTTTCCCGTTCGATGTCATTGATCGCGGTGGGCACCCCGGAGTTGCACATCGCGTTCGAACGATTCTTGGAAGACTCGACCGATCGCTATCACGTCGCTGGCCGAACCTGTTCGCGTACCAATACGTCGCAGAACTTCGGTCAACTCCCGAACCGCTTGAGTAGCGATTCGCAGAATAAGGCAGGCGCCTTCTCCGATGACCAGGCAATTCCCGGCACAACGTTGACTGCATCGCCTGCATAGGAATAAAAAATTTGTTTCCCGTTCAAAGAAACCGAAACAATCCCAATCGGATTTGGATCAACGGTCACGTCCAGAGTGACTTCGTCAGCGGGAAGATCAACCGGCTCTGAAGCAACCGAGTCGAAATCAGAGCGGACAAAAATGACTCCTGCCGCAGTTCGCTTCGCGGAAAGGGTCCAATCGCTAGCCGAAACAACGGTTGTCCAATCAGCACCAATTGCTCCAGTGAGTTTAAAGGAATGACCTTCGCCGAGTTTGTGATCAAGGGGGCCCCAGCCATAACCGTCGTAGCGATAAGCCGCGCTGCAATCACCAACGATGACAATCGTGCCAACCGGAACCGCTTCACCAGTGGGCAACGGTCCTTCCGAAATCCGCAAAACATTGGGTGGAGTTCCCCCGAACAAAGAATCATCAAGCGAATACTGAAGAGCAACCATCGCTCGGGCAGTGGACTCGGTCGGAAGAATAGAAAACGCTCTGGTCGTGACGGCAAGGCCGAGTTGGTTCCAAAAGCCGAACGCAAACAAAAGTGCAAGTGCACCTACCGAGGTTCGCTTCAACCATTTCGGTTTCTCCTGCAGACTGCGTGCAACGCACCACACGCCGGCTCCTGCGAGTAGAAGAACTGCGGGAACAAGATCAGCCAAATAACGATGTGCGACATATGCGATTGTGATTGTGCTGATCGTCGAAACTAACGCAGCTATAGAAACCACTGACCACTGTCGAGTGCGATCCCGAATCAGCGTCCACCACGCGCCGACCAGAGCAAGCGGAATGAACATCGGTGCTCCGGTAACAATCGAGCCTGAACGATCGACGGTATCGAATGTGACATTGCCGTACACCGTCGCCTTTGAGGGCCAGGTCACGAATGGGAACAACCGTTGGAAGGAACCAGCTGTCGGGGAGAGATAACGAACGAGGTTTGTTGGTGCGAACTTAAGTCCGAAGAAGCTTCCGTTATTGCCGCGAAGCATCGCTTGTCTGTTCTCGTTGAACTGCGAAAACACTTGGAGGGGAAACGGCACACTGAACAATGATCCGAACCGAGCCCAGTTCACCGTTGCGAAGGCAAGGAGCGGAATCACCGAACCAGCAAGCACAACGAGTGCCTGCATCCAGCGGTGACGCCATGCAAGAACAAGTCCAAAGATGCCGAGTGCAATGGCGGGGCCGAGCCCGGAGGAGGGTCGACAAGAAACCGCAAATGTTGCCAGTGCAACAGCTTCCACGAGGTGACGACCAGTCGGTACGCGCCACCAGCGAATCACAAGGTCAAGTCCAGAGAGGCCCGCCGCCGCTCCCCACAATTCCGCCTCGTGGTAAACGAGTGGACTTGACGCGAAATACAGCAAGGGCGTTCCAAGCGTTGCCGCGGCGGCAAACGCACCAAACCACCATGGTGAACCATTAGGAGCACTTGCGACAAGCGGCTTCACTTTTTTGAGAAGTCGAGCAGCAGCAAGACCGATCACACTGATTGCGATCAATTCACTCAGCAGTGAAAGTCGTCGGTCGAAGACATTGGAAATTCCCGAGAACGGCAAGCGCATGATTGCCGGTCCGATGCCGAAATAGATCTGCGTCTTGCCATCGATTTCGAAACCTTCGATGCCGGCAACGTTCGCGGGCACATCGAGATGACCATGCACGAGCGCACGGGCCTGAACGTCATAGAAGTCCGTGGTGTACGGACCTTTGTCGAACAAATGCCACGGCTGAAGACAGGTTGCGATCAACCAAAACGCTAGAACGGCAACAAGCGTGCCACCGCGGGCCCACTTGCGTTCGTTCTTTGTCAATCGTCCGGCGTCATCGCTCTCGACAACGTTCTCGAACTTTGCGACCGGTGCCCCCACCAGGCAGACGCTACTGCTGAGAAAGGCGGCGCAGGACCTCGGCGGCATCGCCGAATGGGGCAACCGATTGACGAAGTGGAACCAAATCGCGCCGGTAGGAGCGATGTGTTTCTTCGATAGCCACTGACATCTCCACCCGAGACTGAAGGAGCGCCGACTCAAGCGCCGCGATATGAGCTTCGAGCTTAAGAACTTTCTTCACACCAGCGAGATTCAAACCTTCGTCAGTGAGATCTTGAATGCGACGGAGGTGATCGATGTCGGCCTGGCTGTAGCGCCGTGAACCACCAGTGGTTCGCGCTGGTTCAAGCAAACCTTTACGTTCATAAATGCGCAGCGTTTGTGGATGCACGCCCGCGAGTTCAGCGGCTACCGAGATGATGTAGACCGCACGCATCTGGGCATTGGAATCGGACATTGGACTCATGTTCAGACCCCCAAGTAGTCGCGAGGAGCGGCAGGAAACGCAGCGGCCATCGCCTCGAGCGCGTCACGCTGTTCATCGTTGAGTTTGGTTGGGACATCGACCTGCACCGTCACGAGCAAGTCGCCAGTGACTTTCTTTGTTGCAACACCACGGCCCTTCACACGAAAGACCTTGCCCGTGGGCGAACCCGCGGGAATCTTGAGCGTGACGGGCTTGCCGTCGAGTGTGGGCACCGTGAGCTTCGTGCCCAGCGTTGCTTCAGCGAATGTCACCGGAACGTTAATGGTGAGGTTCTTTCCGTCACGACCAAAGATCGTGTCCCGATCGACTTGGACGATCACATAGAGATCACCAATTGGTCCGCCATTGCGACCGGCGCCGCCGCGACCGTTCAGCTTGATGCGCTGACCATCGTCGACACCAGCAGGAATACGCACTTTGACTTCACGCGCACGCTTTTCGACACCGGCCCCGCGACAGGTTCCACACGGGGATGTAATAACCGAACCCGCGCCACCGCAGACCGGACATGGTGAAGAGAACGAGAACATTCCTTGGTTGTCGTCGGCCACACCACGACCTTGGCAATGCTGACATGTGGTCGGAGCGGTACCGGGTTTTGCCCCCGAACCGTTGCACGTTCCACACGGCAGATCGCTCGTGAGGTGCAGCGCTGTTTCCATTCCGGAGACGGCATCGCGAAACGACATGCGCAATGTCGCTTCAAGATCAGCACCGCGTTGTGGAGCGCGCCCGCGACTCTGTCGACCGCGTCGACCGCCGCCTCCCCCGCCAAACATGCCACCAAGCAGATCGCTCAGGTCGGCGCCTTCATAACCGCCACCGCCGGGATTGAAACCGGCGCCACCGCGGCCACCACCGAAGCCCATTCCGCCCATCGGAGCTTGGCGACGAACCTCGTCGTACTCGGCGCGTTTCGTTTCATCGCCAACGACGTCGTAGGCCGCGGAGATTTCCTTGAACTTGTCTTCCGCTGAAGCGTTACCGGGGTTGGCATCGGGATGAAACTCCCGAGCCAACTTCCGGTACGCGCGCGTGATGTCCTTTGGCACTGCCGTTTCCGACACACCGAGGACGTCGTAGTAGTTCTTGTCGAACCACTCGCGCTGTGGGGCCACTTGCTATCCCTTGACCTTCACCATCGCCGGGCGCAACACCCGGGTTTTCCATTGGTACCCAGTGCGGAGCGTTTCGATCACTGTCGGTTCGCCACCGTCACCTTCTTCATGCAGCACTGCATCATGCTGATTCGGATCAAACGGTTCGTCTACTGGTGTGAGCCGCACCAAACCTTCGCTTTCTAAAAGATCAGAAAGCATCTTCGCTATTGGTTCGACATCGGTAGAGCCGTGTCCGATTGCTGCTTCACAAGCGTCGAGGACGACGAGCAGTTTCTCGGCCAGGTTTTCGTTCGCACGTTCGCGAAGTTCTACCTGTTCGCGCGTAACACGCTTGCGGTAGTTATCGAATTCGGCTTTGACTCGAAGCATCGTGTCGCGAAAGTCGTCGCGTTCAGCAACGACCGCAGCAACATCGATGTCACCAGTTGCATCGGTTTCCTCGAAACCTTGTTCGCCGCCGGCTGCTGCCTCGAGCAGTTCGTCGTCAGTCAGAGAGGTCTCCGGGGAGACCTCTCCGTCACCT
>WLOT01000125.1 GCA_009699125.1 Actinomycetota bacterium | reverse complement strand
GGCTTGATGCTTTGGGCCACAAAAATTCCGCGCACGGGTTTCACGTCTTCGTCGAGGTCCATGCGTTCGAGATAGCGCGCGAGTTGTTCGACGCCGTCGATTTCGCCTCTGCGCTTGATCTCGATAGCAACGGTCCGCCCGTCGGCATCGCGGCACAACAACTCCACGGGGCCGATGTCGGTGAAGTACTCGCGCTTGATGAGGCGAAGGTCATCGGCAATCGCAGTTGGATTCGCGGCCAGCAACTCCTGCAGATGCGCCTCAACTCCGTCTTTCTGCAGACCTGGGTCCTCGCCGAGTTCATGAGCTGAATCGTGATGCACTTCTACGAGCGTGATCGTGAGAATTTCGCCCTTGGGGTTGGTGATAATCCAGCGACTTTCTTCTTCGGAAACGCGATTGGGAGCATTCATCCAATTCAGCGGTTTGTACGCGCCGCCGTCGGAATGGATGGACACGCATCCATCGGCCTTCACCATGATGAGGCGAGTCGCCAAAGGAAGATGAGCCGACAAGCGACCGGCGTAATCAACGGAACAGGTGGCGATGACAAGACGCATGAGGTCGTCATCGTAGGCGCAGCGAGTTAGTTGACCCCGCGCTTTTCGAATCGGGTCTTAATGAGCTCGCGACGCTCTTGAAGGTCTCGATAGGTAAAGCGATCAACGGAACGGTCAAGTCCGATGCTGTCCTTCACGCCGGCGAGATCAACCTCGAAGGCCGAAGCATCGAAGCCAGCTTCGGCGAACAGTTTTTCACCGTGGGTTTGAACGAAGTACATCGAGATTTGTGTGATTTCGGCGAAGATGTCGAGATCGGGCGCGAGGCGCGCGATTGCGCCGTCGAGGAAAACAAGATTCTTGACATAGAGCATGAGTTCCTTGGGCATACGCGCGCCGTAGCCGAGGAGCATCTTCACGATCTTTTGTACTTCTTGGATCATCTCGTCGGGATCGGCCGTGGTGGGATCGATCGTGGGGGCGCCGAGCCCGAGATCGGCGATCACTGCGTCGATATCGGTGTCGAGGGGAAGCGCACCGAGGTCGCACAGCGCTGAGATCTGCATGTGGACGTCGTTTACGGTTGCGCCGAGCATGAGGCGAAGGAAGGCGCGGCGTTGGCGTTCGTCCATGCGCCCGGTAATACCGAAATCGAGAAGGGCAACTTTCCCATCGGGAAGGACGAAGAGATTTCCGCCATGCAGATCGCCGTGGAAGATGCCTTCGATGATGGCGCCTTCCATGAAGCCGATCATCCCGGTGCGGACAACTTCGTGTGTGTCAACGCCTGCATCGCGCATTGAATCGACATCGTCGAAGTTGAAACCGGAAAGACGCTCCATCACCAGTACGCGTCGGGTGACGAGTGTGGGGTGAGGGCGAGGCACGATGTAGCCGCGCTGATTAAGGGCAACGAAAGATGCGGCAACGTCGAGCATGTTCTGCGCTTCGAGGCGGAAGTCGAGCTCCTCGCTAATGGTCTCGGCAAAGAGTTCAACGAGCGCAGGTGGATTGGCGAGAGACGCGAACGGAAGGCGGCCGACAAGAAACGGCGCAAGCCAGGCCATCACACGGATGTCTTTGTTGACCAGCGTCGCCACGGTGGTTCGTTGCACCTTGACCACAACTGGTTCGCCCGTGTGCAAAACCGCAGCGTGCACCTGAGCGATCGAGGCAGCGGCCAGTGGTTTTTCGTCGAAGGACGCAAAGATGTCTTCGAGCGGTGCGCCGAAATCTTCCTCGACGGTGGCGCGGACAATCTCGAACGGTTGCGCCGGTACCTGGTCACGACACTTCTTGAATTCGCTGACGAGTTCTTCGGGGAACAGGCCTTCACCAGAGGAAATGATTTGGGCGAGTTTGATGTAGGTCGGTCCGAGGCGTTCGATGGAACGACGAAGTCGACGAGAGAGGTCTGTGCGACTCGCCTCGCGGTCGCCGGCCTTGCCTTTTCGTCGCCCGGTCGCCCACCACATTCCGAGTGCGGTTCCGAAATCAGCGACGACTGTTGCGGCGCGTTTCACGTCGGGCAATCGGCGTGCTGAAGTCAGTTCGGGAAGGTCGTGCTGGGTGAGCCAACGAATGGAATCAACCACGTCCCGCCACGGCATGGCGGCGGGGTCCACGATCCAGGGCGGATCGTTTGAGAACGAGCCAATTGCAAGATCTGCCGGACCGCTTTCAGCGCCGGCATCTGCAGATTCGGGGGCGACGGGGGGAGTCGACATCGCCAATGAGTGTACGGCCGAGGTCGGGCGATTCCCCGGTCGCGGCCTACATCAGATCAGCGATGATCTCGAGGGTTTGGTCCGCAAATTCTTTGCGACAGATCAAAAGATCGGGGAAGTACGGATCGGGGTTGTTGTACCGCATGGGCGAACCATCGATTCGAGACGCATGGAGACCCGCAGCGAGTGCGACTGCCGCAGGTGCGCAGTTGTCCCATTCGTATTGACCACCAGCATGCACATAGACGTCGGCGATTCCGAGAACAACAGCCATGGCCTTTGCGCCGGCCGAACCCATTTGGATGAACTCTGCGTTGAGTTCGTTCGCAACTGCGTGGGCGACAAACGGTGCGCGAGATCGACTCACGACAAGTCGGGGGGCCTGACCTTCGGGACGATCAGGAAGGACGGGAGGGTTCGCCGTTGAGAGGACGAGATCAAGCGATGGAAGTGACACTGCTCCGATCGTTGGCTCGCCGTCAATGGCGAGAGCAACGTGTACGGCCCAGTCTTCGCGGCCCTCGCCGTATTCACGTGTTCCATCAAGCGGATCAACGATCCAGGCTCGTGACGAGGAAAGGCGATGGCTGTTGTCGCGACCCTCTTCAGACAGCACTGGGTCCTCGGGCCGAAGTTCTGCGAGTTGCTGCATAAGCCAGACGTGCGACTCACGGTCGCCGGCGTTCTTGATGGTCCGCTGATCAGCACCTTTGAGAGTGAGGTCGGCCCGCAGCGAGACCAACAACTTCCCTGCATCGACAGCCAGTTGTTCGGCGACCGCGTGGTCATCAAGTGCGGTCATCGTTGTGCTCCGAGTCGAGATGGATGGCGAAACTGCTCAGGGGATTATTGCTGGCGGCCGAGTTCAATGGCGCGACCAACGAGTTTCCGCACGTCAGTTTCATTGGCGCCTTCGGCCACGAGTGTTTCGATGCGAGCTTCGAGGTCGGCTGCGAGACGTTCGTCGACGACGGGAGCAACGGGCTCGCCGGGTTTCGCCAAAGAACCTGGTGGGGAGACCTGAGTGACGAGCACGAGCGCGAGCGCTGCAATCGCGGTGATAAGGCCGAAGGTGATGGCGAAACCGTTGTTGTCCAGAACCGAACCGGCAATCATTCCGCCGATACCGAATACGAACACCACGATGACGATGCGACGAATCGCTCGAGGTCCGATTGGTGAGCCGGACTGAGGGGTGTCTGACGTGACCAATTCGATGCTCATCGCACTAACGGCTTGTACTTGATGCGATGCGGTTGATCGGCGTCGGCACCGAGTTCCTTCTTGCGGAAGGCCTCGTATTCAGTGAAGTTGCCCTCGAACCACCGCACCTGTGAGTCGCCTTCGAACGCGAGCACATGGGTGGCAACGCGGTCGAGGAACCAGCGATCATGGCTAATCACGACGGCACAACCGGCGAAGGCCTCGAGGCCATCTTCGAGCGCCCGCAACGTGTCGACGTCGAGATCGTTGGTGGGTTCGTCGAGAAGGAGGACGTTTCCGCCACGAGCGAGGACCTTGGCGAGGTGAACACGGTTGCGTTCGCCACCAGAGAGGACGCCAACCTTCTTTTGCTGATCGGATCCTTTGAAGTTGAACGAGGCGACATAGGCGCGGCCGTTCATTTCGCGAGTGCCGAGTTTCACGATTTCGTTGCCGTCGGTGATTTCCTCGTAGACCGTCTTTTCAGAATCAAGGATGTCGCGGCTCTGATCGACGTACGCGAGATTGACGGTGGGGCCGACTTTGAGAGAACCGCCATCGGGTTCTTCGCCGCCGGTGAACATGCGGAACAGCGTGGTCTTGCCGGCGCCGTTGGGCCCGATGACGCCGACGATGCCAGCGCGGGGCAACGAGAAGGAAAGGTCCTCGATGAGAAGTCGGTCGCCGAATCCCTTGGTGACACCTTCTGCTTCGATGACCACGTCGCCAAGACGTTCGCCAGATGGAATGAAAATTTCGAGTCCGTCACCGCGACCCTGAGCTTCTTGAGATTCAGCAAGCAACTGTTCGTAGGCAGAGAGTCGGGCCTTGCCTTTGGCCTGGCGAGCTTTTGGCGCCATGCGCACCCACTCAAGTTCCCGAGCGAGAGTGCGGGCTCGTGAGGACTCTTGCTTCTCTTCCTGCTTGAGCCGATCTTGTTTCTGATCGAGCCAACTCGAGTAGTTGCCCTCAAACGGAATTCCGCGGCCGTGATCAAGTTCAAGAATCCAGCGAGCGACGTTGTCCAGGAAGTAGCGATCATGGGTAATGGCGACGACGGTGCCGGGGTAATCCCGAAGGAATCGTTCGAGCCACGCCACTGATTCGGCGTCGAGATGGTTGGTGGGTTCGTCGAGCAGCAGCAGATCGGGCTTGCTCAGGAGCAAGCGGCAGAGTGCGACGCGTCGACGTTCACCACCGGAGAGCGTGGAGACATCGCCATCAGAGGGAGGAAGTCGAAGCGCATCCATCGCGATTTCAATCGTGCGCTTGAGATCCCATGCGCCTGACGCTTCGATCTTGGCCTCGAGTTCGGCCTGTTCTTCGCCAACCTTTTCGAAGTCGGCGTCGGGATCGCCCCACTTGGCAAGGACGGCGTCGTAGCGCTCAAGCAGTGTGGCGGTTTCGCCGAGCCCGTCCATGACGTTGCCCATGACGTCTTTGGTCTCGTCAAGGTGCGGTTCTTGTTCAAGGAGGCCGACGGAGAATCCGGGGGAGAGGCGAGCCTCGCCCGTGAATCCGTCGTCGAGGCCGGCCATGATCTTGAGGAGCGAGGACTTGCCAGAGCCATTCGAACCAATGACGCCGATCTTGGCCCCTGGGTAGAACGAGAGGCTGATGTCCTTCAGGACCTCACGGTCGGGCGGATAGAACCGGCTCACCTTGTGCATGGTGAAAATGAACTGTGCACTCATGGCGGGCAAGGGTAGTGATCAGACCGCCTCGAGTGTGAACTGACGCCTGCGGCCTTGGGCCGAGTTTCACCCCGGACGCGACAGTGCCCCGCCGAAGCGGGGCACTGGTTACTGCGGTTGCGGCTGAAGCTCAGCGGCGAGTTGCACGACGCTTGGCCGGAGCCTTGCGTGCCGTGGTCTTCTTCGCTGCGCGCTTCTTGGCCGGAGCCTTCTTCGCTGCGCGCTTCTTGGTTGCACGCTTCTTAGCGGGTGCCTTCTTGGCAACGCGCTTCTTGGTTGCGCGCTTCTTGGCCGGAGCCTTCTTCGCTGCGCGCTTCTTGGTTGCACGCTTCTTAGCGGGTGCCTTCTTGGCAACGCGCTTCTTGGTTGCGCGCTTCTTGGCCGGAGCCTTCTTCGCT
>WLOT01000124.1 GCA_009699125.1 Actinomycetota bacterium | reverse complement strand
CAGTCAACTCCGCTTACGTTGGCCGAAACAGCATCGGTCTTCGGCGAAACTGTGACCTTCGGTCGATTGCTTGCCGCAACCACCGACCCCAATGCCCGCCTTGCGCTTTTGGCCGAAAGTCTTGAAGGTCAGATCGCGACGGTGTTCCGACAAATCGCTATGAATCGTTTCGAGAACGCGGTGCACACGCATCGTCGCGAGATCGGCGAACTTTCAACCGAGGACTTTGCCGACGCGTGGGAAGGCACACAGCGCGCCATGCTTGGCGACGCCGTCGAAATCACACCGGGCTATCGCTCATGGTGGAGTTACATTCCCCACTTCATCGGCTCACCCGGATACGTCTACGCGTATGCCTATGGTCAGTTACTCGCACTCGCGGTCTATGCACGTTACGAAGTCGAAGGCGACGCGTTCGTTCCGGCATACCTCGATCTGTTGCGCGCCGGGGGATCGAAGTCGCCAGAAGACCTTGGGCGAATTGTCGGCGTCGATCTCGCCGACCCGCGTTTCTGGGATGGCGGGCTCGCCATCATCGATGCTCAACTCTCGGCCGCCGAACAAGCGGCTCGAGACGCTGGTCGTCTGTAGATCGTTACTTGCTTCCGAGTTCGAACGGACTCAGGTCGGGGTTTGCGACGGAGTCCCGATAGTGGAACATCGAAAACGGGTACTGCGTAACGATCTTTCCTGAAGGGCTCTCGTAGTAGTGCCCGCATCCGGCATGCCACACCTCAACTCCAGCGATGGCCGCTTGAAGTTCCGAGTTGTACGCATTCATGTTCTCGCGTCGCACGTCGATCCAGTCGGCATCGGCTTTGTTCATTTGGTCGAGCAGTTCGAGTACGTAGCCAACTTCATATTCCGCCATTTGGATGAGCGATCCGGCGTTGTTGTTGGGTCCATACAGCATGAACAGATTCGGGAAGCCGGTTGATGTGACACCGAGGTAGGCCTCGGGGCCGTCGGCCCATTCGTCATCAAGGCTGCGGCCATCTCGCCCGGTCACGGGAATCCGAGCGGCGAACTTGTCGACGACGTATCCGGTAGCGCAGACGATCACGTCGAACTCACGCTCAACCCCATCGGCCGTCACGATGCCCTTGGGCGTGATGCGCTCGATACCAGCGGTGACAAGTTCCACATTGGGGCGGTTGAACGCTGGGTAGTAATCGTTTGAAAACAATGGGCGGAAACAACCCCACGGCACATGCGGTGTGAGTCCTTCACGCGTCGTGGGGTCTTCGACCCCAGAGATGGCAACAGCCCCAGCCCACTCGGCGCCACCGAGAATCTCTTTGTTGCTGAACGGCGCGTTCGGGCCGATGTAATTCATGATCGCGTCGCGATATCCCTGAAGCGCTTCAGGGTTCTGTGTGAACTCTTCGATCTGTTCTGCCGGAATGGGGAACTCTTCTTTTGGTAGCACCCACTGGGGAGAGCGTTGGAACGACGTCAGGTGAGATGCGACCTTCGCGATCTCCGGGATGCTCTGCACTGCGCTCGCAGCACTGCCGATAACGGCGACGCGCTTGTTTGCGATTTCCAGATCGTGAGGCCATTCACCGGTATGGATGAGAGTGCCTGCAAAGGTGCCGCGCCCAGCGATGTCGGGCAACTTCACTTCGCCGAACATTCCTTGCGCACTGATCACCACATCGGCGACAAGGGTCTCTCCGGTTGTGGTCGTGACAACCCATTCGGCCGAATCGTCATGCCAAGTTGCCCCGGTGACGCCGGTGTTCAAGTGGATCATCGGCCAGAGGTCGAGCTTGTCGACAGTTGCACGCATGTAGTCAAGGATTTCCGGCTGCGATGCGTACGAACGTGGCCACGACGGATTGAGATTGAAAGAAAACGAATAGGCGTGGATCATCACGTCGCAGGAAAGACCTGGATACCGACTGCGCTGCCAAGTGCCGCCGACGTCACCGTCGCGTTCAAGCACCTTCACGTTGGTGTATCCCGCTTGGCGGAATTGATAGGCAGAAATGATGCCGCCGGGACCGGCACCGATCACCAGAATGCGACTGTCTTTCCCGATCATTACTGGCTCCTGCCTCAAGGCGTTGTGAACTGGCTCATCATCCTGCCCGCTGCGGCGAATCGAGGTGATCATTTCTCAACCTGACCTGCCGGTTGGCGAGAGAGGGGGTGAGTTCGGCTAGATTGACGACTCGCAAAGCGGTCGCTTCGGCACATCCGCAAAGCCACGTCGGAGTGGCGGAATTGGCATACGCGCTAGACTAAGGATCTAGTGCCCGAAAGGGCGTGGGGGTTCAAGTCCCCCCTCCGACACCACGAACGCCGCCCACTGGGGCGGCGTCTTCGCGTCTGGCCTCGCCTCAGCGAGAGCCGCGGATGAGGTTGCCGGGACGGGCACCGGTATCGGTGTCGTTGCGACGGGTGATGACGCCCTTCACGATGGTGGCGTCGTAGCCGATGGCGTCCTGAAGGAGTCGGGTGGCGCCTCCGGGAAGGTCATTCACTGCTCGGGGCATGGTCAGCGTGAGCCGGTCGAGGTCGATGACATTGAGATCCGCTCGCTTGCCGACCTCGAGGGTGCCGCGGTCGGTGAATCCGTAGAACTCGGCCGTGTCGTGTGTCTGCATCTTGATCGCAGCTTCGAGTTGCAGTCGCGGTCCGCGCTCGCGGCCCTTTACCCAGTGCGAGAGCTGATAGGTGGGCATCGATGCATCGCAGATTGTTGCCAGGTGAGCGCCACCATCGCCGAGGCCGATCAGCGCTGCTGGATGGTTGAGCATCTCAAGAATGTCGTCCTGATTTGTGTTCGCGTAGTTGAACATTGGGACGAGGAACATCGTGCCGCCGTCGCGCTCAAGCATGAGGTCGTAGAAGAGTTCGAGAGGAGTGACGCCGGCTGCAGCGGCTCGGGCTACGAGTGAGTCGGACTCAAGCGGTTCGTAGTCGAGGTCATCGCCAAGTGGGTAGACCATGTCTGGTTTGTACGTGGCGATAAGACCCATACCTTCGTAGGAGTCTCCAGAAAATTCAGTGTCTTCCTCGGAGAGGATGGCAGAGCGGATTTCGGGATCGGCGAGGCGAGCGCGCAGTGCCTCGAACGTTGCTGATTCATCGTGCACGCGACGGAAGGTCTTGCGCTTCATGAATGGATGACGAACGGGAAGTCCGAGGAGCATGCCGAACGGACGGTTCGCTACCTGCGGGCGAAGATGGGCGCCCATGGCCTCGGCTTCAACACATGAGTTCATGAGTTGACGCCAAAGGTCGGGTGCACCGTCGGTCTGAAGGATGAGGAACGAAACAGGTAGACCGGTTTCGGCTGAGAGTCGTTGCATCCACTCGACCTCGGCAACGGAGGATTCTGGTTCGAAGCCGTCGATGCCGGCTTGAGCGAGCTGGAAGACCACGCGTCGTCCGGTATCGGCCATAGCGCCGGCGATTCCAAACAGTTCGTCCTCGGCGGCGAAGGTTCCCGGAACAGGGTCGCCCGCTGCGGTTCGGTGGGCAAGCACGCGTGAGGTCGAGAATCCGACGGCACCAGCATCAACTGCCTCGCGAACGATTGCTGACATTGCCGCAATGTCCTCGGGTGTTGCTGGCTCGTTGGCGATGGCACGTTCGCCCATCACATACGAGCGAACCGGGATGTGGCCGATCTGAGCAGCAACGTCCATCGAGTAGTTGTTCGCTTCGACCGCATTGAGGAATTCGGGGAACGATTCCCATGACCAAGGCAGGCCTGCTCGCAGGACATCGCCCGGGATGTCTTCGACCGATTCCATCGTGGTGATGAGCATTTCGTGATCGGTTGGGCGAGCCGGTGCGAAACCGACGCCGCAAACGCCAAGCACGACGGTGGTGACTCCGTGCCCGTTGCTTGGGGTGAGGGCGTTGTCGAAGAAGACCTGACCGTCGTAATGCGAGTGAACGTCGACAAACCCCGGAGTCACGATTCGATCGGTGGCATCGATTTCCTCTGCACCGGTTACTTCGACGGAGCCGCCGACCTGCGTGAGAACGCCATCGGTGACGGCGATGTCGCCAACGACACCGGGAGCGCCGGTTCCGTCAACAATAAGTCCGTTGCGAATCACGAGATCTGCCATGGTTCCCCCAAAAGGTTCCGAGCCGCGAGTTGAGCGACTGCACTCACCTAAGAGTAACGGGCGGACACGTGGGGCGTTTCCTCGAAGGGTCGAGCGAGACCTATCGTCGGGCACCTTGGCTACTGGGGGGAACTCGTGAACGGAATCTATGCAGACAATCCGCATGTCGGTCTGCCGATCGCTGATGATGACGCAACGATCGAGGCGATGCTTGCCGATGTCAGTATCCCGACCTTGATCTTGTCGTTGGTTCACATGACCGGCGACGCGTCCTGGATCCGAGGACCAATCAGACCGCTGGGGTTATTCCTCAACGAGATCCAGGGTTACCTGCCTGAAGATCAAAAGGCCGAAATTCGTGCCCGAGCTCTCGAAGCGATCATCGCTTTCCGAGATGGCGGATGCGAACTGCCGCCACCGCCTGATGAAGCACTGCTGCGCGAAATGATGGCGTGGTTAGTCTGCGAGGAAGTCCCTGCTGAATACGTGCCGATGATGTTGGAAGACATGGAGTTGGACGGCAGTGACCAGCGAAGTGTTGTGAGCCGTTCATCGGCTGATTCCCGTGCGGCGTTGCCTGTGGTGGTCATTGGGGCAGGGGAGTCCGGCGTTCTCGCCGGTATCCGACTCAAGCAGGCCGGCATTCCGTTCACCATCGTCGAGAAAAATGCGGGCGTGGGTGGAACTTGGTACGAAAACTCTTACCCGGGTTGTCGTGTTGATGTCGGTAACCACTTCTATTGCTATTCATTCGAACCATCTGATCATTGGACGGAATACTTCGCGAAGCAGCCTGAAATCCGCGCGTACTTCGAAGAAGTCACGAATCGTCACGACCTTTGGTCGTCGATTCGATTCTCCACCGAAGTTGTACGTGCAGTGTGGGACGAAGCTGCCGGCTTGTGGCATGTCACGGTTCGCAGTTCGGATGGCAGCGAAGAAGTGCTCGACGCTCGTGCAGTAGTCACGGCAGTCGGTCAGTTGAACCGTCCAAAAATCCCGGACATTCCTGGCATCGAAACGTTTTCGGGTCATTCATTTCATTCAGCACGTTGGGATCATTCAGTTGACCTCACTGGGAAACGAGTGATCATGATCGGGGCGGGAGCGAGTGGCTTTCAGATCGCACCGACAATCGCTCCTGATGTCGCGTCGCTGGTCGTCTTTCAACGCACTGCGCAGTGGATGTTCCCCAACCCGAACTATCACGAGAAGGTTCCGGCGGGGATGACGTGGGCGATTCAGCACCTTCCCTTCTATGGGCGTTGGTATCGCTTCTTGCTGTTCTGGCCGGGTTGTGACGGTTCACTTGCGAATGCGGTCATTGATCCGGACTGGCCGCATCAGGATCGTTCGATCAACGCAGCGAATGACATGGCTCGCCAGATGTTCACTGATTGGATCACAGGTCAGGTCGGCGACGATCCGGAACTCCTCGCCAAGGTCATT
>WLOT01000123.1 GCA_009699125.1 Actinomycetota bacterium | reverse complement strand
ATCGTCAATGTTGGCGACGACCTTGTCCTTCACGGACTCCACATCTCCCCCGACCTCGACACGGTTACCTACACACTCGCCGAGGCCATTAACCCCGAAACCGGTTGGGGTTTAGTCGATGAGTCTTGGCAGGCGCGCACGATGCTCGAGCAGTACGGCGGCGTGAGTTGGTTCGGTCTTGGCGATCGCGATCTCGGAACCCACCTCTTTCGCACACAGCGCTTGAACGAGGGCGCCGATCTCGCAACAGTGACTGCCGAGATCGTTTCATCATGGAACCTTGGCCTCGCTGTGATTCCTGCAACCTGCGATCAATTGCGCACGATGGTGACACTCGCCGCCGATGACCCAGCAGGAACCGATACTCCGAACCTGACGGCGGGAACCGAAATCAGCTTTCAGGAGTACTTCGTCCAGCGTCATCACTCCGTACCGATCTCAAACGTTCGATTTGCCGGCGCCAAGGATGCCACTCCAGCCCCTGGCGTTCTTGATGCGATCGACGATGCCGATCTCATCATCGTCGCTCCCTCGAACCCGCTCGTGTCGATCGCACCCGTTCTTGCTGTCCCCGGGATACGAGATGCACTCATACGACGTCGCAATGCCGTCATCGCGGTCTCACCAATCATTGCCGGAGCCGCACTCAAGGGCCCCGCAGATCGCATGCTCGCCGAATTGGGTCATGACGCTTCGGTACTTGGTGTCGCTGCGCTGTACAACGAATTCGCGAGCACGCTCGTGATCGACACCGCTGATGTTGCGCAAAAGTCTGCAGTCGAGTCATTCGGATTGAACTGCATCGTGACCGAAACCATCATGAGCAAACCCGGGGTTTCAGAGTCATTGGCTCGAGCCGTGCTTTCAGGAGCAAACACATGAGTCGCATGGAGATCTTTGGCATTGAGGGAATCGGCGAAATACGCGCTGGTGATGATTTAGCTGCGATCATTCATGAAGCGTCGTCGAGTTCAACGGGTACAACGTTGGCCGACGGAGACGTCGTCATCGTCACACAAAAAATCGTTTCCAAAGCTGAGGATCGACTTGTTGCTATCGACCCCAACGATCCGCTGAGCCACAAACCTCTTGTCGAACGCGAATCAGTTCGAATCCTTCGACGCCGAGGGGACCTCATTATCAGCGAAACTGAACATGGATTCGTTTGTGCGAACGCTGGAATCGATCTCTCGAACGTCGAGAGCGGTTGGGCGGCCTTGCTTCCCGTCGATTCCGATCGCTCGGCACGAAGAATTCGAGACGGATTACGCCACCGATTCGGTGTCGAAGTTGCGGTCATCATTTCCGACACCTTTGGCCGCACATGGCGCCGCGGAGTTACCGACGTAGCGATCGGCTGTGCAGGCGTCGCCGCTGTCATCGACCTTCGTGGCACCCCCGATGCCCTCGGACGCGAGATGCATGTCACTGAAGTCGCTGTCGTTGATGAACTCGCTGCCGCCGCCGAGCTCGTGATGGGTAAGTCCACCAACATCCCTGTCGCGGTCATTCGCGGCGTTGATCCAACATGGCTGCGTGATGGAAGTGTGGCCGAAGAGATCGTGCGCTCCCCCGCCGATGATCTCTTCCGATAAGAGAACGAGTCCGAAGACCATGACTGATCCAGTGATTCCACCGGTCGACAATCCGCCGCCGGCTGCTCCATCACCACCACCGCTCGGTCGTCTCGCACCGCCCCGACCAAATGGCCTGACACCAGACTTTTCAAAGGTGCCAGCCCCGTTTCAGTCACGAATTGCGATGACGGTTTCGTGCACCGACGCCGATGACCTACCGCGTGTCGCAAATGCCGGCGAAGTTATTGATCACCCATCTGGCCAAGTCCAGGTCATGCACAACGGTGTTCTCGTCGAAGAGGGCTGCTACTACGGCGTGGTCTCCGGCGAAATCATCCGATGCCTCCGCGGGATTCACGAGCCACAAGAAGAAGTCGTCTTCTCGGCAATCATGAAGCGTCTCGCCGAAACCGGTCCGACCGATCGTCCACCCACGATGATCGAACTCGGTAGCTTCTGGGCCTATTACAGCCTTTGGTTCCTTAACAATTTTCCCAATGGAAATTCAATATGTCTCGAACCCGACGCTCATCACCTTGAGGTCGGGAAACGCAACTTCTCAATCAACGGTCGTACGGGAACTTTCATCAATGCCGCCATCGGCGTCGGTGGTGGCTCCATTCGCGGCTTCGTTACCGAAACGAATCCGAATCCGATCGACCTTCCCTCACACGATCTCGATTCACTTCTCGAAACCTGCAAGATCGACAACGTCGATGTCCTTCTTTCCGATATTCAAGGCGGCGAAGTTCCATTACTCATCCGAGCCAGCGAACGACTTCGACAAGGTGCCGTTCGCTTTCTCATCGTAAGTACGCACGATCTTTGGATCACCGGCAGCGCAACGACTCACCAACAGGTCCTGGATATTTTGCTGTGGTCTGGTGCGCACATCATCGCTGAGCACTCCGTCTCAGAGTCCTATAGCGGAGACGGTTTGATTGTGGCGTCATTTGATCCACGAGACAAGGACATGACTGTCCGACTCTCACATAACCGCAGCCGAGACTCTCTCTTCGGCGAGTGGGAACCGCGAGCCGAGAGCTATCGCCTGCAGTTGCATGAAGCGAAGGAAAAGCTCGAACGACTCGAATCGCTCCTGCCGTTACGCATTCGCCGCAAATTTCTCAACGTTTGGAACGCGCTGAAGAACTAAATGTCAGGTCTGCGCTCGAAACCAGTCGAGCGTTGCGAGTGCGCCAGCTTCAAGCGAGGTTTGCGGCGACCACCCGAGTTGCGTTCCTGCGAACCCTGGGTTGAGGGCCGAGCGAGCGAGCTCACCAGTACGAGCCGGTTCATAGGCCGCGTCAGAGGCCACACCTGCGGCATCGGCCATTGCCCGATACAGACTATTTACTGATGTCTCGACGCCAGTGCCGATGTTGCAAAGCACCCCGTCGCCACGGTCCGCGGCTCGGACAAACGCATCGACGACATCGTCGACGAAGACAAAGTCACGAGTTTGTTCACCATCACCAAAGATTCGGCAACCTTCGCCGCGAAGTAACCGGCCAGCAAAAATAGCGACGACGCCGGCTTCACCGTGAGGATCCTGGCGGGGCCCGTAGACATTGGCGAGAGCGAGTGCTGCGTAATTGAGGCCGTGAAGGAATCGGAACGCGTAGAGGTAGTCGTCGATAACTTTCTTGGCAACGCCGTAGGGCGAAATCGGATGCTGTGAATGTTGCTCATCGACGGGAAGTTCTTCCGGCAAGGGGTCGCCGTAGATCGTTCCGCCGCTTGAGGCCACGACGACCTTTCGAGCACCGGCCATCCGCGCCCCTTCGATCACATTCAGACCGCCAAGGACATTTACCTCAGCGTCAAAGAGCGGTCGTTCCACAGACACTCGGACGTCAGCTTGTGCGGCGAGATGAAAAACGACATCGGGCGCTGCTGCAACTAGTGCACCAGGAATCTCTGGTGACCTGACATCTAACTCGACGAATGCGAAACGATCACCGGTAGAGCGAGCGCCCTCGAGATTTGAAAGACGACCTGTCGCCAAGCTGTCGATGACCGTAACCGAATGCCCTTCGGCGAGAAGCCGATCGGTCAACGTGGAACCAATGAAGCCGGCTCCGCCGGTAACAACTGCGCGCATCGTTAGTCGCTTTCGGGTAGTCGGGCGCCAGCGAGTTCGGACTGGGCCGGAATTTCAACACCCGCGCCGATGACTGTCATTTCACTGATGTGTGCGTCGGGCCCAATTCGCGCACCGTTCGCAATGATGGAGTCGTGAATGCGGACTCCGGGGCCAACCGTAACGCCATCCATCAAGATGGAGTTACGCACAATTGTTCCGTTACCGATAACAACGTCGGCACCAAGCACTGAATTTTCGACGAGCGCCGAGGTATCGATCTCGTCTGATGGCAGAACAGCAATTTCGTTTGCCCGAACCCCATCGATGAGGTCGAGTTGCGCGCGCAGATAGGTTTCGGGTGTACCGGCATCGATCCAGTACGCATCGCTGTGCAACGCATACAGACTCTCGTTTGCCACCATCGAAGGAAACGTTTCACGTTCAATCGAAACCTTACGATCAGACGCGATTCGGTCGAGCACTGTTGGTTCAAGTACGTAGGTCCCGGCATTGATCCAATTTGTTGGAGCGGTTCCAGGTGCGGGCTTTTCAACAAACTCAATGACTCGCCCGTCATCGTCGATCGGAACGACTCCGTAACGCGACGGATCGTCGACAGGGGTCAATGCGATCGTTCCTTCAGCCCCATGGCTCTTGTGGAAGTCCCACAACTCAGCAACATCAAGATCGGTTAACACGTCTCCATTCACGACAATGAACGTGTCGTCGATACCGGCCGACAAGGCTGCGAACCGAACAGCGCCGGCGGTATCGAGGGGCTCGGGTTCCACGGCGTAATGAAGGACGACACCGGCGCAGACGCCATCGGGATACGCGTCAAGAAACGCATCGGGGCGATAGCCCAGCGAAAGGACTGCCTCGGTCACGCCGTAGGACCCAAGCGCAGCTACTACCCGTTCGATCATGGGAACCCGAACAACCGGGAGCATCTGCTTGGGGAGATCATTTGTGAGGGGGCGCAGACGCGTTCCAAATCCTCCGACGAGGACAACCGCTCTCACTGGCCCGCCGCAACCGTTGTCGCCGTGGATGGCACAGCGTCAGTGCCCCCCGCAGCGATGCTGGTTGACGAACCACCAGTTCCGGCCGATGGGTCGATTGTCGAAACCGTTGGATCGAGGGTGACGGTGGTCGGATCAATGTTCAACTTCGGGGTATCTGCAGGCTTCCGGGCGATGACGACCATCAGGATGCCGATGACCACAGCAACACCAACCGCAAGTGGAAACGCCAAACGGCGCTTCGGGCGTTGTTCAACCTGACCGCTCTCTCGGGCCAATCGGGCTGCCTTCTTGGCCTGAGATGCTTTACCCATAGTCCGGCAATGTTAGCGGTCAACACCAGTCGGTCGGGTCAGAGTCCGTTCAGCGTTGGGATCGACGCCGATCAATCAACTCTGCGAACAGGTTCTCGTAGGACTCAGCGACAGCCGCTGGCGACGCCCATCGCTCAACAAAGAGTCGACCCGAGGCGCCCATTCGCTCGGAACGCTCTCGATCATCGAGCAGTTCACTCAACGCTGCGCGGAATTCGACGGGACTGTCTGGCGGCACTGCAATGCCGGCGCCGGCTCGCTCGATGGTTCGCTCGACTTCGGTACCCGCATCGACACTGGCAACGATTGGTCGCCCTGCCGCAAGGATCGAATACAACTTCGATGGAACGCTTGACCACGCCAACCCCGCCCGCAACGGCACCACGTGAAGGTCCCCAGCAGCCAAGACCTCTGGCAGACGTTCAATCGGTTGCATGTCGATGAATCGAACATTGGAGAGGCTCGATGCCTCGCGTTCTAGGTCTGGCCGAGCCGATCCCCCGCCATTGATCACGAATACAACGTCAGGTCGAATCGTTTGAAATGACCGAGCTGCATCAAGCACAAGATCAAGTGATTGCGAAAAACCAACATTCCCCGCATACATCACAACGGTTTTACCGATGAGTCCGTACTGCTCTCGATAGGAGT
>WLOT01000122.1 GCA_009699125.1 Actinomycetota bacterium | reverse complement strand
GCCAGCGTGACGTTGTGCCCTTCGACAGCAGTCGCTGCCTTGGTCTCAGCCATGGCAATGACCGCGCCGGGCTGCTGTGGGGGTGGGAATACGATCGGACACCCGCACAGTCTTGCCCAACCGGTGGAAAACGAGAACTCATGTCCCGTATCGCCCGACAACTTGTCGCAGCACTCGCAATTTTGGTTGGGGTTCTCGCTTTCGGAACGGGAATCGCGTCAGCGCATGCCACGGTCGAGACGTCTTCGCCCGCCGACGGCCAATCCCTTTCAACTTCACCCGAAGAAATCAGTGTCACCTTCAGCGAAGCGGTGAGCACGGTGTCTGGCGGACTGAGTGTCCTGGATGCCGACGGCAACCATGTGGACGTCGGCAAGAGCCGCGTCACCAACAGTCGCACCCTCGTCACCGAACTCGAGAGCGCATTAGCTGATGGCACCTACGTCGTGACCTACCGCGTGCTCTCGGCCGATGGCCACCCCGTGAACGGTTCGTTCCTCTTCGGCGTCGGATCCGGTGCGCTCGATCGCACTGCATCGCCAGCGTCAAGTGGCGATCAGCTCTGGGAGATCATTGGCGGAATTTCACGCTTCATCATGTATCTCGCGGCGTTACTCGCGGCTGGCGTCGCGTTTTTCTTGGCCTTCATTCACGATCACGCCGATGATCGTTGGCGGATTGTTCCGTTTGTTCGCATTGGTTCGATCCTCGCTCTGTTCAGTGCGATCGGCATCGTCATGAGCCAGGCTGCACTTCTCACAGGCAAGGGCGCCGGCGCAGTGACCGACACCGGCGTGCTTCGCGATGTTCTCAATCAAAACCTTGGCTGGTCACTCGCGTTGTTGATGATTGGCCTCGCCGCGGTGCACCTCTCGACCGACATCACCAAGAAGGTGGTGTCGCAGTCGCTCGCTCTTTATGGCGGTCTTGCGGTCACCGTTTCGTTCGCTGTCTGGGGCCATGCAACCGAACTTGCGCCACGAGCAGTTTCTCTCGTCGCGGATGCAGTCCATGCCACTGCGGCTGCGCTTTGGCTCGGCGGACTCGTCGGTTTGATGATGGTTCTTTCCTTGCGGAAAGCCGAAACGGTTCGCGCCACCGCCGGGATCATCGGCCGGTTTTCGCTTATGGCCTTTTGGTCGGTCATTGCATTGGCTATCGCCGGCCTGACGCTCACCCTCACGGGCTCCAACGCCAGCCTGCAATCAATCCTCACCACAACGTGGGGTCAACTCGTCCTCGCCAAGATCGGACTCACCCTCATTGTCGTGATCATCGCGGCATGGAATCGGCGGACGCTTGTTCCCTCGCTCACCACACCCACCGAAGAAACCACCGATCTGTCCGTACGTTGGGCGACGCTTCTTCGTACCGTTCGAGCCGAGGCGTTGCTACTCGTTGTTGTGGTTGGGCTCACCGCCATTCTCGTCAACGTTCCCCCTGCTCGGACTGCCGTCGTGGCCAAGGCGGACCGGGTCGACATCACCAAACGAGTCGACACTGGCAACGTCGAACTTTCGGTTGATCCGGCAATCGTTGGTCCGAATACTGTCCAGGCCCGATATACCGATGGAACTGGACAACCACTCAATGTGGCGAACAGCATGAGCATTGAGTTCTCACAACCCTCGGCTGGATTGGAGCCGATCACCCGGCAAGTGCCAGCGTCAGAACCCGGAGTCTTCGTGCTTCAAGGAAATGAACTCTCAATTCCTGGCACCTGGACCGTCACCATCGCAGTCCGAACCGGCGACTTCACTGAACAACGCACCTCGTTCGAAGTTCCCGTCCGTCGCTAACCACCGTCAAGGATGCACATGACTTTCCCCCGCCGCTTTCTCATCGCTTCTGCCGCATCACTCACTGCGCTTGTGGCATTGGCAGGACCTGCGTTCGCCCACGCCGATGCAACCGCCAAGGCCGATCAAGCAGGTCGCACGGCAATCACCATTTCGATAGAACACGGGTGTAACGGCAATCCCGTCACTGGCGTTCGAGTGTCCCTACCCGCTGGTGCCACTGCTGTCACCGGAGTGAACTCTGGGGCCTGGACCTCCACCGTTGCGGCATCGGAAATCTCTTGGACCGGCGGATCAATGCCCGCAAACTCATCGGCCGACTTCGACTTCAGTCTCGTGTTGGCGCAACCGGCCGGCGACACCATCACGCTTCCAACGATTCAAACATGCTCGAACAACACCGAAATTGCGTGGATCCAGGCGGCCACTGGCGATACATCCGAAGCGAATCGCCCGGCACCGCAGATTGTGGTGCCACAAAACAGCACCTCAGCAACCACTGCGATCGCCGGGGGAAGCGGTTCATCAACCACCGCAACCGCGCGGATGGCGACACAATCAAACGCGGTGACTGACGCAGGAAGCGAAACCAGCACCGGCGGTCGCTACGTCTTCATTGGGGTCTGTGCCGTCATTGTGGTGGGCGCTGGCGCATTGTTCCTCAAGTACCGCAAGCACCCAACAAAGAGCTAACTCTTCTGATGGTCGTTGTGCGTCGTCTTGTTCTTGTTCTGGCGATCGCCTTCACGATTGTTTGCTCAAGCGCGACAACAGCGAGTTCGCTTTCGCTCTACGCGACGAATTGGCGATCGTCAATCATCTCGATTGCTCCGGCGACCAATGCCGTCGCCGTCAAGGTTTTCAACGGTGGCGAGGCCATTCAGCTGACAACGGAGCCAGGTCACACGGTCCTCATCGCGGGCTACCGAAACGAGCCCTATCTCCGCGTCACTGAGACCGGAGCGGTCCAAGCAAATCTGAAATCCCCGACATGGTGGTCAAACAAAAGTGCAACGGGCTCAGGGGCCATTCCTGACTCGGCTGATCCGGCCGCCGAACCGGAATGGCGAACAGTCGGCAACAACGGTTCGGTCGTATGGCATGACCACCGCATCCACGCAATGCCCGGCGTCACGACTGGCACTGACTGGACCGTTCTTGTCACCGTTGACGGCATGCCACTCGTCATTCGGGGTCAGCTCACCAAACTCCCCTCGCACGGCCCACTCCTTGAACTTCTTCTTGCGATCTTTACTGCTGGGGCGATCGTGACCCTGGGATTCCGTCGGGCCTGGACCACCAGCAGCACCGCACTGCTTTTCGGTGCAGCACTCGCGATTGTCGTGGCGGTCGGTGGCTGGGCAGCAACGCCATCAGGTTTCACTCATCCTTGGCTGTCGTTGCTCGCATCGATTCTCGCCGGCGTGTTGTCGGTGGCTTGTCTTGCGCTCCACGGTTTTTCTCGACGCGTCCGCGTTGTTGCCATGGTCAGCGCGGTTGCGGCGTTGGCGTGGTGGGTTGCGCTGAATTTCTCAGCGCTCACTGCAGTCTTCGTTCCGAACACGTTCGCTGCTGGCGTCGTCCAGTTCGCAGTTGGTCTTGGCTTGGGCATCGTGGTTGGTGTCGCAGTGACGATCATTGTGAGCGGCGGCTTTTTCGAGAACAACGCTCCAGATCAGGCCGTAGTCGACACCGGAAACGACGCCGCGGTCTGAACTGATTCGTCCTTGCGAGCGGGGACTGGTCCGTAATGACCAGTGATCGATCGGCGGAGTTCGCGCAAGGCATCGGCACGAAGTTGGCTCACCCTCGAGCGAGTGATGCCTAGCTCGCTTGCTAATTCCATGGTTGTTTGACCATCGACGAATTGGCCGAGAATCACCCGCCGTTGCCGTTGAGAAAGGCCATCGATTGCTTCTCGGAGATAGGCGAGGAGTTCTGCGTACTCGAGGAGTTCAACGACGTCTCGTTGCGCTCGATCAACAGGTTCATGAGGGCGGAATCCGACAGCAGCATCGTCGCTCTGTCCGTGGTCGAGTCGACCAACAACGCTGGTTTCCACAAGCGCCTTGACGGTGATGACCCGATCGGTGGTGGTGCCTGATTCCGCCGCAAGTTCCTCGGTTGTTGGTCGCCGTCCATACCGTGCAGTGAGTGAGCTTTCGACCATTTCAATTCGACGCGCTGCAGCGCGAAGCGATCGCGGCGCCCAGTCGTCGGCGCGCACGGCATCGAGCACAGCGCCACGAATACGCGTTGCAACAAATCGTTCGAATGGCACGCCTCGCGCCGAATCAAACCTCCATGCAGCTTCGACGACTCCGAGCGCTCCGGCTCGAATCAGTTCCGCTCGTTCAACATGGCGAGGAAAGTTCGCGGCAATCGAGGCGACCACTTTGGGAACAACCTCAAGCCCTTTCTCGACCAATGCTGCAACTTCGGGATCCATCGATTGCCCGTTCATGTGACTCCCCATTCGTGCGTGCGCACGCTCCCGCTCCCTGAGGTCGGCGAAACCTCCCCTTTCGCCGCCCATCCCCGCAACCGGTTGATTGCCGGATCGACACCATAGGAACGCGCGCGAGCAGTTTTTTGGTCACCCCGGCCCTTTTTTCTGAGTCGTCCGGACCAGATTTCCTGGCTGCCAGACCTCCAAAGGGATTAGCGGCCGGTTTCGCCCTCGAAAACTGCGGCTCTCACACCACGACGAGCCAGTTCCGACAGGAACGCGAGCGAATCGACGGATTCAGCCAACCCCGCCGATCCGAATCGCTTGAGCGAGCCATCGACGATGAATCGGCTGGCAACAGCGGCAACAGCGCCGGCAGCGACCGCTGGTCGATCCATCGCCCCATAGACGAGCACCGAACCTCGGCCATCGATGCGACCGCGAACTTCGACCCGCACCGCGCCGGGCCCACCTTCTGGGTCGGTTGGCCACAGCATCGGAAGTCGAGCGGTGAGTCGATCACGACGAGTGGCCGACACACGAGAGGTGACGCGTCGAACGCCGGGGAATGCCGGCACCAACACGAGTGCGTCGGGAAGTTCGGCCCGATAGCAATCCTGCGGGCCAATGGGATCGGGGAACCAGCACAGTTCTCGACCAGAACCACCTGGACGCGCATCCCATGCGCCGTCGCGCCAGTCGATCGCACCGCGTCCGAGTGCACGATGATGTTGACGCGCACACGCGGGGCCACCCGTGCCTGACTTCGCGATGTGAATTTCGTCGACGTGTTCGAATTTTTTTGCCGCATGTGCAGCGAGCACACACGTGAGTCCAGGCGCAAAGCCAGCACCAATCACCACATGCACGTTGCGTTCACGCGCATGCTGATCAAGCGCCAAAAGAGCCCGAACATCGGTCAGATCATCGGTGGTACTGACAACGTGAATTCCTCGGCGAACAAACTGTTCAGCGACATGGGTTTGGGTTCGGGCTGGGCCGGCCAACACGACCACATCGACATCGAGTGGATCGTCCAACGATCCACGGTCGATGCTTGCGCGATCACCGAGACTGTTTGCCACCACCTCAACGCGATTGCGTCGTTCGTCACGCAGCACAACGTCGTCGTCATCGGTCGACACGAGTTGTCGCGCGAGACGTGCGCCAACCGCGCCGACGCCAAGGATTCCGATGCGAGCCATGTCAGTCGAGACCAGGGCCCGAGAGCTCGCGCCACCCGCCAGAGCGGGGTGGAGCAACACCCGATCCGCGGAGCCGAACGGCGGCGGCGACGAGCGCCCCCATGCCGATGGCAACCATGGCCCGTCGGATCATTTTCATCGTGGGGCTAGCTGGAATCGAACCAGCGACCTCACCCTTATCAGGGGTGCGCTCTAACCAACTGAGCTATAG
>WLOT01000121.1 GCA_009699125.1 Actinomycetota bacterium | reverse complement strand
TAAGGGGAAGCCCAAAGCGTGGCGAAAACCACCGAAGAGTACGGCGCAAAAGACATCACGATCCTCGAGGGCCTCGAGGCGGTGCGCAAACGACCCGGCATGTATATCGGTTCAACCGGTCCTGCGGGTCTGCATCACTTGGTGTACGAAGTCGTCGATAACTCTGTTGACGAAGCAATGGCCGGACACGCATCGCGCATCGAGGTCACCTTGATGCCCGATGGCAGTTGTGAAGTTGTCGATGACGGCCGAGGTATTCCGGTCGATAAGCATCCTGATCCCAAGATGAAGGGGATGAGCGCAGCCGAGGTCGTGCTCACCGTCCTCCACGCTGGCGGCAAATTTGGCGGCGGGGGCTACAAGGTCTCGGGCGGTCTTCACGGTGTTGGTATTTCCGTCGTGAACGCTCTTTCATCGCGTGTCGAGGTCGAAATCGATCACTCGGGCGATCACCACTACATGGACTTCACCAACGGTGGAAAGCTCACCACCAAGCTTGAGGTTCGCGGAAAGGCCCCGAAGGGCCGCACCGGCACCACGGTTCGTTTCTGGCCAGACCCCACAATTTTCGACGAGACCGTTTTCCGCGCGCAGACCTTGCTCGAGCGGTTCCAGATGATGGCGTTCCTCAACAAGGGACTCGAGATTCGTTTCCAGGACAATCGTCCCGACGCGACGAATTCCGACGTCATCATTTTCAAGTACGACGGCGGCATCATCGACTTCGTGCGCCACTTGAACTCTTCGAAAGAAGCACTCTTCAAAAAGGTCGGCTACTACGAGCAGGCCGAAGAAGATCAGGAAGTCGAAATCGCGTTCCAGTGGAACACCGGCTTTAACGCGGACGGAATGCACTCTTTCGCCAACGGCATCGCCACCATCGAAGGCGGCATGCACGAAGAAGGCTTCAAGAAGTCGATCACGAACGTGGTCAATAAGTACGCCCGTGCAAAGTCTCTTCTGAAAGAAAAGGAAGAAAACCTCACCGGCGACGATATTCGTGAAGGTCTCACCGCGATCATTTCGGTGAAATTGCGCGAACCGCAGTTCGAAGGTCAGACCAAGGGCAAGCTCGGCAACGTCTCCATGCGTTCGCTCGTTGAAAAAGCCACGAACGAACGCCTGGCCGACTGGCTCGAAGAAAATCCCGCCGAGGCTCGCAAAATCGTCGGCAAGGCAACGCTTGCGTCACGTGCACGACTTGCCGCCCGAAACGCCCGTGATGCAACTCGCCGAAAGTCAGCACTCGAGGGCGCGGGCATGCCCGACAAACTCAAAGATTGCGCCAGTCGCAACCCAGACGAGTGCGAGCTCTTCATTGTCGAAGGCGATTCCGCTGGCGGTTCTGCTGTGGCCGCTCGCGATCCGCGTACACAAGCAATCCTCCCCATCCGAGGCAAGATCCTCAACGTCGAGCGCGCTCGTCTCGACAAGATGCTGAAGAACAACGAAGTCCAAACGCTGATCACCGCCATCGGAGCTGGTGTCAGTGCGGAATTCGATGTCGAAAAGATTCGCTACAACAAAGTCATCCTTATGTGCGACGCCGACGTCGACGGCTCACACATCCGCACCCTTCTACTCACGTTCTTCTTCCGCCACATGAAAGAACTCGTCGAGCAGCAGCACGTGTACATCGCGCAGCCGCCGCTCTATTCAACGGTGGTCGGCAAAGAAAAGATTTACCTCAAGGACGACACCGCGAAAACGGCGTTCTTGTCCGAAAAGCCAGACCACAAGAAAGAGTTCCAGCGACTCAAAGGTCTTGGCGAGATGGATTACGACGAACTTGGCGACACCACCATGGATGCCAACAGGCGCACCCTGCTCCAGGTCACCGTTGAACAAGCGGCAATCGCCGACGAAATTTTCTCGGTGCTTATGGGTGACGACGTTGAATCCCGCAAGCACTTCATCCAGACAAACGCGAAGGACGTGCGCTTCCTCGATATCTGAGGAAGCCGCCCGACGACAGGAACCACAGGCATCAGATGGCGAAAAAGAAGGCATCGGACGACGGCGAAAACACCGGAGGAGACGACACCGGTTCTGGTGACGCTCCGCCGGCAACCTTCGGCACCATTGAGCCAATCGAGATCCAGGAGGAGATGGAACGCTCCTTCCTCGACTACGCGATGTCCGTCATCGTTTCGCGTGCACTTCCCGACGCCCGCGATGGCCTGAAGCCCGTTCATCGCCGAATTCTTTGGGGCATGTACGACCTTCGTGCCCTTCCTGATCGCCCCACGATGAAATGCGCGCGCGTTACCGGCGAAGTCATGGGCAAGTACCACCCGCATGGCGACTCAGCGATTTACGACGCGCTGGTTCGTATGGGCCAGTCGTTCTCGTTGCGTCATCCACTCGTGCATCCGAAGGGAAACTTCGGCTCGCTCGACGAACCACCGGCCGCCGCGCGTTACACCGAATGTCGTCTTGCGGCGATGGCGCTCGACATGCTGGCCGACATCGACGAAAACACTGTCGACTTCATCGACAACTACTCCGGTGAGTTCCAAGAACCAGTAGTTCTCCCCAGCCGTTTCCCCAACCTGTTGGTAAATGGTTCGCAGGGAATCGCTGTTGGTATGGCGACCAACATTCCGCCGCACAATCTTGGTGAAGTCATCGACGCGGTGAATCACCTTCTGCAAAATCCGGAAGCAACCCCCGACGACCTCATGGAATTCGTCAAGGGTCCCGATTTCCCGACCGGCGCACTCATCATGGGACGCCAAGGAATCATCGACGCGTACCGAACTGGTCGAGGTTCAATCAAACTTCGCGGCAAAGCCGAAATCGAAGAAGGAACACGATCCGATTTCATCGTGATTACCGAGCTCCCGTACCAGGTGAGCCCGAATCAGTTCATCGTCAAGGTGAAGGAACTGGTCGACAATCGCGAACTCGAAGGCATTGCCGAACTCAACGACGAATCCGCCAAGGGCAAGATGCGTCTCGTGCTTCGTCTGAAGCGCGATGCGCCGGCACTTGTCATTCTGAACAACCTCTACAAGCGCACGCCGCTGCAAACGAACTTTGCGGTGAACACCGTTGCGCTCGTCGACGGCATTCCTCGCACACTCAACCTTCGCGACGCTCTTGTTGCCTACATCGATCATCAGATCGAAGTCATCACCCGCCGTTCGCAATATCGCCTCGACGAAGCGCAGCGTCGCGCCCACATCGTTGAAGGCCTTCTGAAGGCCCTCGATCTCATCGATGAAATCATCGCTGCCATCCGCGCCTCGGCCGACAAGCAGGCTGCTCGCGAAGCACTTATGGCTGCCCCGTTCGAATTCTCGACCGAACAGGCCGAACACATTCTCGACATGCAGCTGTCCCGTCTCACCCGACTGGGCCGCTCGCAACTCGAAGAAGAAATGGCGAAGTTGCGCGAAACCATCGCCGACCTCGAATCCATCCTCGGCGACGAAGGCAAGAAGCGCGCCGTGATCGCTGAAGAAATGGGCAAGGTTCGCGAAACCTACGGACAGCCTCGACGCAGCCAAATCACGTTCGATGTTGGCGATCTCGACATCGAAGACCTCATCGACGATGAAGACCTCGTGGTCACCATGTCGGCCAAGGGTTACATCAAGACCGTGTCCTCCGACGCGTTCAAGGTCCAGGGTCGCGGTGGTCGCGGTGTTGCCGGCACGAAACTCAAGGACGAGGACTACGTCCAGCACATCATCCACACGACTGCGCACGCGTACCTGTTGTTCTTCTCCACACGCGGGCGCGTGTATCGCCTGAAGGCGCACGAGATTCCTATGAAGGAACGCACCGCGCGCGGTACAGCGGTGGTCAACCTTCTTCCGTTGCAGCCCGATGAAAAAATCCAAGCGATCATCGATACGCGCGATTACGAATCGAACAAGTTCCTCTTCTTCTGCACCAAGAACGGTCAGGTCAAGAAGACCAAGTTCACTGAGTACGACTCCTCGCTTCGTGCGGGCATCATTGCCATCAACCTCAAAGACGGCGATGAACTGGTTCGCGTCATTCCCACCAACGGTGGCGACGACATCCTCGTGGTTACCAAGGCCGGTCAGGCGATTCGGTTCGCCGAGGACGAAGTTCGGGCCATGGGCCGAGCCGCTGCTGGCGTTCGCGGCATGAAGATGCGTGCAGGCGATGAAGTTGTCTCCTGTGACGTCACTCGTGACGATGCCGCAATCCTCCTCGTCACCGATGGCGGTTACGGAAAGCGCACGCAGCTCGACAAGTTCAATCGTCAGGGCCGCGGCGGTCAGGGTGTGCGTGGCATCAAGATCAACGAAAAGAAGGGCTCCGTCGTTGCGGCCTTCATGGTCGGTATCGACGACGAAATTTTCGTGATCAACAGCGTCGGCACCGTCATCCGCATGGAGGTTCGCGAAATCTCCTCGCAGGGTCGCGACGCAACTGGCGTCAAGGTCATGAACGTGGCCGACGGCGAAACCGTTGCGTCGGTTGCTCCGGTACTTGGCACCGAAGACGACTGACCTTCGTCTCTCGACGAACCAGCAACGTGACGGCCACGGCCGCTGCTACTTCTCCCACTGACAGTTCTTCACTGATCGGTTCCGTTGTTCACGGGACCGAATCGGTGATCCACCGCAGGGGAGCGCGATGGTTCGACATGGTTCAGTGCGCCGTTGCCGACACGAGGCTGGTCAGATCGTCCCGATGGTGGCGCTCGTCGTCGCCATCGTGATGCTCATGGGGCTTCTGGTGGTGCGTCTCGGCCTCCAGGTCGATGAACGGGCCCGAGCGCAGTCAGCGGCCGACGCGGCAGCGCTTGCAGGGGCGACGGAAGGCGAGGACGTTGCCGGCTCCATCACTGAGGCCAACGGGGCGGTGCTCGAGTCCTTTGTGGTCCAGGGCGCCGAGGTCGAGGTCGTGGTCCGGTACGGCGACGAACGAGCCACGGCCCGGGCTCGCCGTCAATGGTGACCCTGTCGGATTCCAAGTGTCGTGGTGCGTACACTTCGACGATGACCGTCGACCAGACGCCCGGAGTGACCTTCTCGGCGCCCCCGACTGCCTCCGCCCCGCTACCCCCGCCACCGCCCGGACGGGGGCACGGCAAGGAAGTGAAGGCCCGTCAGGTTCAGCGCGTTGTCACCCGACTCGATCCCTGGTCCATGTTGCGGGTCTCGCTGTCGTTTGCCTTCTGCTTGTGGCTGATCCTCGTGGTTGCGGGCGTGCTGTTGTGGCAGGGCGCAGTCGTCACCGGCAGTATCGGCAAGGTCGAGGACTTCCTGGCCCAGTTGTTGGCCGAAAGTTCGTTCACGATCGACGGAATCAAGGTCTTTGAAGGCGCCACGGTCGCGGGATTAGTGCTTTTTATGGCGGGGGCACTGTTCGCCGTTGTCACCAGCGTGCTGTTCAACCTCATTGCCGGAGTCTTTGGCGGCCTTCGCTTCACGGTGGTCGAACTCGAAACGGCACAGGCGGCCCCCGACCAGAGATCCTGAACCGGTTTTTCCGGCTGCAGGGGGGTCCGGTATGGTGACCCCCCGGCCAGTTCGGGGCTATAGCTCAGTTGGTTAGAGCGCACCCCTGATAAGGGTGAGGTCGCTGGTTCGATTCCAGCTAGCCCCACGATGAAAATGATCCGACGGGCCATGGTTGCCATCGGCATGGGGGCGCTCGTCGCCGCCGCCGTTCGGCTCCGCGGATC
>WLOT01000120.1 GCA_009699125.1 Actinomycetota bacterium | reverse complement strand
TGGCCGCTGTATCACGACGGCCAAGGAACTGAAGGCCTTCACCAAGCGCTCGAAAGAGGGGGACTTCGCTTGTTATGTCGTTGAAGTCTGCCCCGCGTGCCATTGGAACCATTTGGCCCGTACCTTCTTATTGAATCCGGCCCGCTCGGCCTGATTCCCCTTTTGTTATGTCCCCCTCCACCCGCGGCCAAGCCGCTTCCGGACGTCGTTCGACGCGTACTGCCCGCAAGGTCGGGCCTGATGGCGTTCGCCGCAGCATCTTCTGGCGTTGGCGTCGAGCGTTCTTCGCTGTCGGTCTGGTTGGGATCTTGTTACTCGCGGGCGCTGGCTATTTATTCACGCAGGTTCCGTTGCCCGACAAGGACCCGCCCCTTTTGCAGACAACGTTCATGTGCTCGTCGGAGGTTTCCTCGGGCTGCACGGCGGACAACTCCATTGCCCAGTTATCCGGTGGCGTGAATCGAATTTCGGTGGACTGGAATGAAATCCCCCAGGTCGTCATCGATGCAGTTCTCGCTGCTGAAGACCGAACATTTTTTGAGCACGGTGGTGTCGATCCTGCCGGCATTTTGCGAGCGGTGTGGACGAACCTTCAAGCCGGTGGTGTTTCGCAGGGTGGGTCAACCATCACGCAGCAATACGTGAAGAACGTCTACCTCACACAAGAGCGAACGTTTACGAGAAAGATAAAAGAAGCGGCACTCGCGGTGAAGGTTGAACGCGAACTTCCGAAGCAGGAAATTCTGACTCGCTACCTCAACACCATTTATCTCGGACGCGGTGCCTACGGCATCGAGGCAGCGTCTCGGGTGTACTTCGGCAAGAACCTTGATCAAATCACCTTGCCTGAAGCGGCATATCTCGCCGGACTGATTCGTTCGCCCGAAACCGCCGATGCCAAGTTGCCGGAGAACGATCCGAAAGCCGCCCGTAGTCGTCAGACCGCAAGTGATCGCCGAGCGTCAGTCCTCGATGCGATGGTCGCAACCGGGAAGATCACCGAAGCCGAAGCAACCGCAGCAAAGGCGAATGATTGGAGCGATGTTGTCGTCCGCAGCACGCAGAACAGCTACGGAAAGGTCTCTCACACCGAGTGGGGAACGGAGTACTTCGTTGATTACGTGCGTCATTGGATGACAACTGAAGGTGGATTCACCGATGCACAGGTCTACGGCGGTGGACTTCGTGTCTACACAACGCTGGACATGACCGATCAAGGTGCGGCGGCGGTTGCGATTACGTCAACGTTGAATCAACCAAATGACCCGGCCGCGGCCCTGGTGTCCATCGATGACATTGGCGCGGTGCGGGCGATGATTGGCGGCCTCGATTTCAACGGAACCGGTAAGTATTCAAAGGTGAATCTTGCTGTCGGCGCGGAAGGCGGAGGCGCCGGTCGTCAGGCCGGTTCTTCATTCAAAGCGTTCACCCTCGCTGAAGCAATGAATCAAAACTTTCCGATGTCGAAGACCTACGACGCACCATCGCGAATTTCGATTCCAAAGGCTGACGGCGGACGCGACTGGAGCGTGGGCAACTACGCCGATGCTGGCCTCGGCCAACTCGACCTCATCTCGGCAACGATGCGTTCGTCCAACACTGCCTATGCACAGTTGATGATGGATGTCGGCCCGAAGAACGTTGCAGCACTCGCAACGCAAATGGGAATCACGAGTCCGCTCAAGGCCGTACCAGCACTCACGCTGGGCACCAGCGAAGTGTCGGTTCTCGACATGGCCTCTGGCTATTCGACGCTCGCCGACAATGGGGAGCACATCAAGCCCACTGTTGTTACCAAGGTGACTGATGCGAAGGGCAATGTGCTCTACGAGAACAAAGTGATTCGCAAACGGGTGCTCGATGCCAAAGCGGTTGCGAAGGTGAATTACATCCTCAATCAGGTGGTCGAGGGCGGCACCGCGACTGGCGCGAATTTCGGCCAGCCGGCGGCCGGAAAGACGGGTACGACCGAGAACTATCGCGATGCTTGGTTCGTCGGCTTCACCTGCAAGATGACGACTGCAGTGTGGGTCGGGTATCCCGATGGCACGTTTATGAAGTCGGTGCATGGAATGTCGGTGACGGGCGGTTCGTTCCCCGCCACGATTTGGAAGAAGTACATGACGGTGGCGACCAAGGGGAAGTCCTCGTGTCCGTTCCCTTTCCCAACAGATGACGGAACAAATCAGGGGTCGACGACCTCAAGTAGCTCCACCAGTAGTTCAAGTTCCTCCACCTCATCGACGGTGAAACCGTCCAGCACCTCGTCGTCGAGCACGTCGTCCACGAGTTCGACATCGTCAACCTCGAGCACCTCATCGACGACAACGACGGCAGCTCCCCCGGCTGCGCCGAATTAACGCTCCCCATCTTTGTGGTGGGGCTCGCCGCCCGATAGCGTCGTGAACATCCGCCGGTAGCCGAGGGGCACTGGACGGGCAGGAGGCTCCAATGAGCACGCGAATCACCGTTCCATCGGTTCAGGGCCGCAAGGTTCGTCGTGGTGACGTTCCTTTGGTGATGGTCACTGCGTACGACGCACCTGGCGCGCGCATGGCCGATGCCGCCGGCATCGACATGATCCTCGTTGGTGATTCCGTTGCGATGGTCGTGCTTGGGTACGAAGACACGCTCCAGGTCACCGTTGCCGATATGGCGCATCACACCGCTGCGGTTGCACGCGCAACGCCAGCGTCATTGATCGTCGCCGATATGCCCTGGATGAGTTACCACGTGTCGGTTGCCGACACCGTGACAAACGCCGCCTCACTTATTCGTGCTGGCGCGCAGGCCGTGAAACTCGAAGGTGGACGTAAGCGCCTTCCGATGATCGAAGCACTTGTCGACGCCGAGATTCCAGTGATGGGCCACATTGGTCTGACTCCGCAATCGGTGAACGCTATGGGCGGATTCAAGGTGCAAGGCCGTAAGCACGAAGCGGCGTTGGCATTGGTTGACGATGCAAAAGCCCTTGCCCACGCTGGTTGTTTCGCCATCGTTATCGAGGGTGTTCCCGACGAAGTTGGTCGCATGATCACCGAAGCGATCGACATCCCCACCATTGGTATCGGCGCTGGCGCTGGTTGCGATGGACAGGTGCTCGTCTTCCACGATGTTCTCGGTATTGAAGATCGAGTGCTTCCCAAGTTTGTTCGTCGTTATGCCGATCTCGGTGCCGAAGGCGTTCGCGCTCTTGGCGCCTACGCCGACGATGTACGAACGGGACATTTCCCGTCGGCCGCCGAGAGTTATTCGCTCGAAGCGCGCACCGCAGAAACGCTTGGTTTGTACGGCACGCCGATTTCGCCGGTCTGACCAATGAAGCGACGAGCGCTCGCCGCCGTCGTATCAGTGATCGCGGCTGCAGTCCTGCTTGGCAGTTGCGGTTCGGGCGTTTCATCAACACAGCAGTCGCAGCAGCAGACAGTTGCGACCGCAGAGGCATCGATGCGCGCGCAGGGGTTCAGCAAAGTGACGTTGCGCATTCGCCATGCCGACGGAACCGTTGAAGAGCATTGCGTGTGGTTGGCCGATATCGAAGCCGAGCGGGAGCGCGGCCTCATGGAGATCACCGATCCCTCTCTTGGTGGCGGCGATGCCATGGTGTTCGCTTTCGCGGCCGACACTTCGGCGTCCTTCTGGATGAAGGACACCTTGCTGCCTCTCTCCATCGCTTGGGTCGATTCAGCCGGCGGCGTGGTGAACACCGCAGACATGGACCCCTGCCCGTCCGACGCCAAGAGCTGTCCGCAATTCCCCCCGGGCCGCCCCTACCGATTGGCCATTGAAATGGCCCAAGGTCGGCTCCAGGACTGGGGAATCGAGCCTGGAGCGAACGTCTCCCTGGCCGGTTCCTGCTGAAGGGGCCGAACCGCTCTTGGGAGTTTGGGGCCCCCTCCTATAGGGTTCCATCTCCAATTGAAGCCCTGCCCTGAGCTTTCGGGGCTCCGGTTCCCGCACTGCGGCCCGGATCCAGAGGGAGGTGATGCGCTCATGCGAGCGTATGAACTCATGGTCATTTTCGACGGCGACGTCGAAGACACTGCGGTGAACGCAATGCTCACCAACGTCAACAAACTCGTCGAGGCCGGCGGTGGAACCGTGGCCAAGACCGATCGGTGGGGTCGTCGGCGTTTCGCCTACGAGATCAACCACAAGTGGGAAGGCATTTACGTCGTGCTTGAGATCTCGACCGAGGGTCGCGATCTTCACGAGGTAGAGCGCGTTCTGCACATCGCGGACGAAGTTGTTCGCCACAAGGTCATGCGTCTGCCCGACAAGGAAGCCGCTCGACGCGGCCTGCTCGGCGACGCCGCTCCGGCTACCGCCGGTTGAGTGGAAGGTCACGACAATGGCAGCAGATAACACCGTTGTACTCGTAGGAAACTGCACCCGCGATCCCGAACTTCGTTTCACTGCAAGCGGTCAAGCAGTCGCAGCCTTCGGGCTCGCTGTGAACCGTCGCTGGCAGAACCGCCAGACCAACGAGTGGGAAGAGCAAGTTTCGTTCTTCGATGTCACTTGCTGGCAGCAGATGGCAGAGAACGTTGCGGAGACAATCACCAAGGGCACTCGTGTCGTGGTGAGTGGTCGCTTGCAGCAGAGTTCGTGGCAAACCCAAGACGGCGACAAGCGCACCAAGGTTGAAGTCGTCGCCGACGAGGTCGCTCCGAGCCTCCGATACGCCACCGCACAGGTTGTGCGCAACGAACGCCGTGAAGGCTTCGATGGTGGCGCCAATTCCGGTGGCGGTGGCACAACTCGCCCCGCTCCTAATGATCCCCCCGCTGGTTACGACATGGATGAGGAACCGTTCTGATGGCAAAAGCAGCCCCAAAGCGCGGCAAGAACAAAGATAACGCTCGCCGCAGCAAGAAGAAGATCAGCCTGCTTACGCAGGAAAAGGTCGAGTTCGTTGATTACAAGGACGTCAATATGCTTCGTCGGTTCATGTCCGACCGAGCCAAGATTCGCGCCCGTCGTGTCAGCGGCAATGACTCACAGCAGCAGAAGGAAATCGCACGAGCAATCAAGAACGCTCGTGAAATGGCACTTCTGCCGTACACCAACCGCGTGACCACCCAGCGTGGCGGCGGTCGTGACCGTGGCGAACGCGGTGACCGTGGCGATCGTGGCGATCGCGGGCTCAAGCTCGAGAACGCCGAGATTCGCGAAACCGTTACCGATGACGCCGTGATCGAGGAGCTCGAGGCGACGTTCATCGACGCCGAAGGCACCGAGGTCGATGTTGTTGTGGAAGACGTGGAGGTTTCCGAATGAAGCTCCTCCTCCGTTCCGACGTCAATGGTGTTGGCAAGAAGGGTGATGTGGTTGAAGTGGCCGATGGTTTCGGTCGCAACTACCTCCTCCCCAAGGGTTTCGCAGTTCTGGCGACCCGTGGTGGAGAAGCCCAGGCCGTAGCGATGCGTCGCTCACGTGATCAGCGTGACGCCGCCGATCGTTCGGCAGCCTCTGACATCGCCGCCAAGCTCGTGCCCGCGGTTATTGCCGTGAGCGCCCGTGCCAAGGCTGAAGGCGACCTCTTTGGTTCCGTTTCGGTGACCGATGTGGTCGAGGCCGTTGCTGCACAGACCGGCATCGAACTCGATCGTCACTCCGTTCACATCGAGGAAGCGATCAAGACGGTTGGCACCCACTCGGTGTCAGCTCGCCTGCACCCCGAGGTGCAGTTCCAGATCACCGTTGAGGTCTCACCGGCCTG
>WLOT01000012.1 GCA_009699125.1 Actinomycetota bacterium | reverse complement strand
GACAACCTCGCAGCCGCCGTCGGGCAGCAATGTCACCTCGATGCGAGAGGCATGACCGGCCATTGCTTCATCGACAGAGTTATCGACGACTTCGTAGACCAAGTGATGCAAACCGGCAGGACCGGTGGAACCGATGTACATGCCGGGTCGTTTGCGCACCGCCTCGAGACCCTCGAGGATCGTGATGTCTTTTGCGCCGTACTCTTCGGTGGTTTTCGCCACGCTTTGGGCTTCCCCTTACCGGTACTTCGCCGGTGTCTTGATTGCGAGAACAACAGGTACAAACTGCGAATTCGACGTTCGAACTGCGTCTGTCACAGCCGGACAATCCTACCAGTGACACGCGTGTTTTCCGGGTATTACGACGCGCAAATCATGACGCACGTACGTACTGATGCGACAGGGTCAGCCAGCCTGTTCTGGTCGAACACGAACATCAATGGCATCAATTGCATCTTGGCCGAGCTCTGCTCGAAGTCGTTCGATCAAATCGTGTTCGAGAAATCGCAGTTGCGTTGCCCATGCCGGATCAGAAACTGCAACAACGAGGGTTGTTCCCTTCATTGCAACCGGTCGACTTTGTGCAGCAACCGCATCGCCAACCAGTTCGGGCCATCGTCCGAAGATGCCAGTCGTGACATCCGCTGAAGGTCCACCAAGGTGACGCACGATGCGATCAAGGCTTGCATGCATCGAAACGGGATCGCCGGTTGAGGCATCTGGCAATGGTTCCCATGGCATGAGAGCAGTGTAGGGAGCGCACTTCGAAAGAGGCCGCCAGATTGAGGCGTCAGCGGTTCGCGCTACTCGGGGCGAATTGTTGCGTTCGAAACTCGCAACACCAACTCCGGAGAGGCCCCCGGTGGCAACCCCGCTGCACTTGAAAGCACGGTTTGGCCCGGAGGCAAATGTTCGAGAAGCGCAGCGCTGCGATCGGGGTCAAGTTCAGAAAAGACGTCGTCGAGCAACAAAATCGGGGAGGACCCGGTCGCATCCGTCACGACGCGATGTGCGGCGAGACGCAATGCCAATGCGAGTGAACGTTGTTCTCCCTGCGAGGCATGGGTCCGCGATGGCAACTGATCGAGATGCAGCACGAGGTCGTCGCGGTGGGGACCAACGAGGGACACGCCTCGACGAAGCTCATCGCGCCGAGCTGCCTCGAGAGCTGCTGCCAAACCTTGTTCGCGCCAGGGAGCCTCGTAAGAAACGCTTACAGGAACAGGCCGACCAGCGACTTGCGAATAGGCGAGGTCGAGTGCCGGGCCAAGTTCTTGCACGAGTTCGTTTCTCGCGTCGGCAAGCGCTTCACCGGTTTCGATGAACTTGGCGTCCCAGACCATGAGGGTTGCTTCGACCTCTGGACTCAGTCGACCGCCAGATTGCTTAAGTAAGGCATTGCGTTGACGAAGGATTCGGTCGAGATCGGACCGCAATGAATCGAAGGCCGGCCGGCGGGCAACCAACGCGTCATCCAAATAGCGGCGTCGTTCCGCTGGACCACCCTTGACCAACTCAAGATCGTCGGGGGCAAAGACCGAAACGCGCAACGCGCCGAGAAGATCGCGGGTGCGCGCCAATTTTTGTTTGTTGACTTGGACGCGACCGCGACCAGTGGCTGCGATTTCTGCTTCGATCAGAAGTTGTCGGCCCTCACGCTCGCCCTCTGCTCTGACGATGGCCGAGGACGCGCCTGCCCTGACTAATGCGTCGTTTGGTGCACCACGAAAAGACGACAACGTCGCGAGATAGCCAATGGCTTCCATGACGTTGGTTTTTCCTTCGCCGTTTTGACCAAGTAGTGCCGTGAGGCCTGGTGCAAAAGCAATATCCGCGCTGGCGTAGGACCGGAAGTCGGTGAGCCAGAGACGAGCGAGACGCACGTCAGTTACGGATCGGCATCAACAGGTACAAGAAATCGTCGGTCTCATTGCCGCGAATAAGAACCGGACTTGTCGGCCGCGCAATTTCGATCGTGATCTCGTCAGACGGAGCCGCTTCGATTCCTGCACGGAGATACTCGGGATTAAACGAAATCTCGAGTTCTTCGCCAACGTGTCGTGCATCGATGACTTCATCGGCCTTACCAACGTCGAAACTTTCTGCAATGAGTTCCACGGAATCGTTCTTGATGTCGAGACGAATCTTGGTGTTTTCCTTGGAGAGCAGGCCAACACGCTTCAGAGCTTCGAGGAACGTTTCCCGTTCAATCGTGAGTCGGTTCGGATGCGAGTCGGCCGACTTTGGAAGAAGGTTCTCGTAGTCGGGGAAGCTTCCGTCGATCAGTTGACTGACTAACCGCACGCCGTCGACCTCGAACGAAACATATCGATCGGCAAGACCGATAGTCACTGTTTCAGCAGTCGTGAGAAGTCGGTTGAGTTCTTTCAGTGCTTGCGAAGGAACAAGGACTTTCTGACCTTCGGTGAGAATTGATGTGCCTGGAAGATCGCGAATAGCCAGACGGTAGGTGTCGGTCGCCACCAAGCGAATGCCGGTTCCGTGAGCTGCAATCGAGACACCGGTGAGTTCAAACTTGCGGGACTCGTCTGTACTTGCGGCAGACACAACTTGAGAGATCGCATCACGGAGTAGAGCGGCGTCGATCGTGGCTGATGACTCGGCGGCTTCCGGCATCGGCGGATAATCAACCGCAATCGTTTTGACCGCGAACTGTGAACGCCCAGATCCGATGCGAACCTCGTTGTCGTCTGCTTCGAAGGTCACTGCTCCTTCGGGAAGATTGCGCACAATTTCGGTGAGGAGCTTGGCGGGAACGAGAACGGTTCCATCGCGGGAACCGGAGACAGAGGCGATCGCGATGATCGCGAGATCTTGATCGCTTCCGGTGACCTGGAGTTGATCGCCAACCAAAACAAGGTTGAGACCTAGAAGGGCTTGGCGACCAGAGCTGCGCGAGGTGACGCCTCGAGACGCTACGGAGATGGCTTCGACGAGTGGATCTCGCTCACAACGGAACTTCACGTCGGCTCACTTTCCTGACAGGCGGTGGTGCTTGTTGTAGTTGTAAAAAAGAATGAGAAATTGGTAGTAGTTGTAATAAGGGCTGTGGATTGTGGACAACAAGGCATAGTCCCAGCGTGACGCCAGTTTTGTTGTCCCTGTGTCATCCACAGTGATCCACAGTTTGAACGGTGGGAGTGACAGCGCGGGGGATCACCCACATGTCGTCCACTTTTCATGCAGTACCGCGCGCGCCTTGGTCCACCGGGTTGTCCACCGCGCGAGCGTTCGAAACTGCGCGCGGACGTTCGGGTCGAGTGGTGGTTGAGGGTCACGGGAATCAACTGTTCCTGATTCGTTGCGTGAGCTCGGTGACTTGGTCGTAGATCTGTCGGCGCTCTTTCATGAGACCGCTGATCTTTTCGACGGCATGGATGACCGTGGTGTGATCTCGGCCGCCGAACTCTCGAGCGATGGCCGGATAACTCAGGTCGGTCATTTCTCGCATGACGTACATGCCGATCTGGCGAGCAGTGACGAGTGGTCGGCGGCGACTTTGGCCACGGATCTCATCGATCGTGAAATCGAACATTTCCGAGGTCTTCTCGAGAATGAGCGCAGGCGTAATCGGCCGTGGCTGAGTATTGGTGAGGATGTCGCTCAGAACACCTTCGGCCAATTCGACCGTGAGGGGGTTGCCCGTGAGGCTGGCAAAGGCGCACACGCGAATGAGGGCGCCTTCAAGTTCACGGATGTTGTTGGTGATGTTTGAGGCAATGAACTCAAGGACATCGGCGGGCGGGGCGATGGGTTCGCGCTCGGCCTTCTTGCGAAGAATCGCCAGACGAGTTTCGAGTTCCGGCGGGTTGATCTCAGTGATGAGGCCCATCTTGAAGCGGCTGCGAAGCCGATCCTCGAGGGTGGAAATGGCATCGGGCGGGCGATCGGAGGACAGCACGATCTGGGCATTGGCCTGGTAGAGCGATTCGAAGGTGTGGAAGAGCTCTTCCTGGAGCCCCTCTTTTCCTTCGATGATCTGGATGTCATCAAGAAGAAGCACATCGATTTCGCGGTAGCGCTTCTTGAACTCCGGCATGGTGTTCTGACGGATCGCATCGACGTATTGATTGAGGAACTGCTCGGTGGAGACGTAGCGAACCTGATGACCTGGGTAGATCTCTCGGACGTAGTTCGCGATTGCCTGGAGAAGGTGGGTCTTGCCCAGTCCGGCGTCGCCATAGATAAAGAGGGGGTTGTAGGACTTGGCCGGTGTCTCGGCCACGCTCAACGCTGCAGCATGAGCGAAGCGATTCGAGGTGCCGGTGACGAAGGCATCGAAGGTGTACCGAGGATTGACGGGTAACCCAAGTTCCTGCTCTGGAGCAGGGGTTGTCCCCAGATTTGTGGGAGTTGTCAACAGATTCTGGGAATCACCAGGGAGATCTGTGGAATTCCCTGTGGATGGGTTTGGGGAGAAGTTGGCGGAGGCAGGGGCGACGTCGGTCTGAACCTCGATGGAGAGGCGGACACCGCTTTGCCCAATGTCTGCAAGTGCACCGCTTACCAGGGTCAAGTAGCGGGTTTCGATCCGCTCCTTCACCACAGAACTGGGCACAGCGACCGAAAGTGTTGTTCCGTCGAGACCGAGCGGGGTCACCATGGAAAACGTCGTGAGCCACACGGCCTCGGACACCTGCTCGCGCAGCGCCACCGTGCACTTCATCCACAACTGTTCGGCTTGGTCCACCTGCACGACGGCCCCTGACAATGGGTTTGGTTCCACAACAACGTTCACACTTGTGGAAAACCCGACGTCTGTCCACACGGAGTGGTCCGCCACTGTTCTGCACAGGCATGCCCCGCTCAAGAGCGCCGGTATCGAGGCCCTGTGGACGGGCGTGGGACCGTAGCACCTAGCCGGTGTTGCCGCATCCGGCCTCCACGCTCTAGCGTTGTCATCCGAACAGGTGTCGGGCTCCTTGCGCACGCGTCAGGCCGGGCCCGTTTCCACACCACAACCGTTGTCTATGAATCAATGATCTGTGGACCCCTTCTGGGTTTATGAGATCGCGGAGGCCCCTCGTGAAGCGTACGTTCCAGCCCAATAACCGCCGCCGGGCGAAGAAGCATGGCTTCCGTTCCCGCATGTCCACCCGCGCCGGACGCAACGTTCTGCGTTCGCGCCGGCTCAAGGGCCGTCGACGTCTGTCGGCCTGATCTGGCGGGTTCGTGATCGCCGCACGTTCCAAGAACTGCGGCGGCGCGGCCGTCGGGTCCGTAGTGGCACCGTGTCGGTGACCATGTTGGCTCCATCTCCACAGACTGGCGACGAGCCGCCGCGCGTCGCGTTCGCAGTGTCCCGCAAGGTCGGAACTGCCGTGGTTCGCAATCGCCTGCGCCGCCAAGTTCGTGCGTATCTCGGCGAGGTTCGAGCTGCAGATTCGGCCCGATTTCCTTCAGGCGCCTGGCTTTTTGCGATTCAGCCCAGTGCGGCGGAAGTGGACCGCGAGGCCCTGTTACGAGACGTTGAGAGCTGTCTTGAGCGCCTTGTCGGGAGTCCCCGATGAGCGCAGCGTGTCAGCACGACCATGATTCTTTGCCGGCAACTGACCCGGCGCGTCGCCTTTCGATTCCTGCGCGTCTGACGGCACGGTGCGTGCGCGGCTATCAATGGGTGTTCGCCGGCAGGGTGTCGCCCTGCCGTTATGTCCCCTCCTGTTCGTCCTACGCCCTCGAAGCTCTCGAGGTGCACGGGTTCGTGCGGGGCTCCTGGTTGTCGATTCGACGACTGGGTCGGTGCCATCCTTGGGGTGGATCCGGATGGGATCCCGTTCCCGATAGGAAGGCCGCCTAGTCAATGGAAGCGTTTTTTAAAGCCTTCGCGTCAGTGTTGGCGTTCTTCTACGACATCACCGGGAACTATGCCGTTGCCATCATCCTGCTGACGTTGGTCGTCATGATCATCGTGACGCCGCTGACCCTCAAGGGCACTCGCTCGATGATGGTCATGCAGCAACTCCAGCCGGAAATGAAGAAAATTCAGGCTCGGTACAAAGACGATCGCACGAAGCTCAACGAAGAACTTCTGAAGTTTTATAAGGAAAACAGCATCAATCCGTTGGGCGGATGTCTGCCCTTGTTGGTGCAGATGCCCGTTTTCCTTGTGCTCTACCAAGTGCTTCGCGGCCTTACCCGCCGAGTGAGCGACCTTGGTGCCGACGTTGGTTGGGTGTCGAGCCAGTTTGGTCTCGGCAACAGCCCCAGCAAGGCACCCTCATTCGAACGTGTGTTCGATCCAGCATGGATCAACCCATCGACGAAGATGTACCAAAATCTCTCAACCTCCTATCAGATGGAGGCCTTTGGCCTTGATCTTTCGGAGAGTGCGAGCAAAGCAATGCAGCAGGGCATCGGGCATGCACTGCCGTTCTTGGTTCTGATTGTGATCGTCGCCATTACGGGCTTCATCCAGCAACGACAGATCCAGGGACGTAATCCTGGAGCGCAGACCAATAGCCAGCAACAGATGATCATGAAGATCATGCCGTTCTTCTTGCCGGTGATTTCGTTTGGTTTGCCTGCAGGTCTTGTCCTCTACTTCGCGGTGTCGAACCTCTACCGAATTGGTCAGCAGGCATTCATCTCGAAGAGCATCTATGGCATCAGTGCCCCCGATGGCACCAAGTCCTGGAAGCATCTCTTTGGTTTCGGTGTGCAGCCCAAGGCCGCCCCGAAGTCCAAGAAGTCAGGGTCGAAGTCGATCAGCGCAACCTCCCGCCCGGCGAAAAATGCCGGAGCCAAGGGCGGCGCCGCGAAGGGCTCGACCAAGGCACCAGCCAAAGCTGGCGCCTCCAAGGGCGGCCGGACTACCGGCCGCACCACCACCAGTTCCCGAGACACCAAGGGCAGCGATTCTTCCAAGGGACCCGAAAAGGGTTCCGATCGCGATGTGTCGACACCGTCGACCCCCTCGTCCGACGCCAGCGATGCATCACCGTCGCAGCCGTTGCAGCCTCGGGTGCGCAAGAAGAAGAGGTAGCACCACATGGAGTGGGTGGAAATCACCGGCCGCACCGTTGAAGAAGCGAAAGACGCGGCACTTGATCAATTGGGCGTCGATACCGTCGATGCCGAATTTGAAATCCTCGAAGAACCATCTCGAGGTTTGTTTGGGAAGACGAAGGGCCAGGCTCGAGTTCGCGCTCGTATTGCCCCGACCAGTCCCCGACCAAAGGTTGAACGACGAGATCGTCGCAAGAAGGGCAGCGGCAATGGTGGCGGACGCAAGCAATCGCAGCGTCCCGCGACTCCTGCAGCTGACGCAGCTCCGGCAGCACCAGCATCCAATGGCAAACGCCCTGATCGCCGCCGTGGCGCTCAGAAGGCTGCGCCCACCGAGAAGGAAAACACCACAGTGACTGACACCGTTGACGTCGATCTGGCTGAACACACCCGCATCGTCACCGAGTTCCTTGATGGCCTCGTCGATGCCTTCGACCTCGAAGGCCGCGTTGAAGCGGTGTCGATTGATGACGACACCAGCGAAGTTCGTGTCGAAGGCCGTGACCTCGGAATCCTGGTTGGCCCAAAGGGCAACACCCTGGCCGCCATTCAGGAACTCTCCCGCACGGTCATCCACCGCAAGGTGTCTGGCACCGCCGCTGGCCGAGTTCGCCTCGACGTCGCTGGGTACCGCCAACGCCGCCGTGAGGCCCTCGAGCGCTTCACCCAGGGCGTGGCTGAGGAAGTCCGCTCCTCGGGTGTGCAGAAGGCGCTTGAGCCCATGGGTTCGGCCGACCGCAAGGTTGTGCACGACACCGTCAATGCGCTCGATGGCGTCTCGACCATTTCCGAAGGCGACGAACCCCGCCGCCGCGTGGTGATCATTCCTTCCTGATCATCATCACCGTTTGTTCCAATGGCCCCGCCTTGTGCGGGGCCATTGTTGTTTTCCGACACGGGGGGACCGTTGGTCAGGTCATGCATGACACCCCGATGTGTGGATGCGACAATGGCCGGGTGCAGCCCTCTCCCCCATTGCTCGAGGTCCTCGAACGAGCTCGTCGCCTCGGAGTTCTTGGTCCCGGCCCCGTTCTCGACCACGTCGACCACGCCGAAGGGTTCGTCGCCGCCCTTGAGGACCTCGCTGAAGGGTCCCTGCTGATTGATCTGGGATCGGGTGGCGGTGTCCCCGGTTTGGTGATTGCCGAGGCCCGACCAGACCTCAGGGTTGTTCTGCTTGATTCGCTCGAGCGCCGGGTGGCCTTGCTGGCCGAAGCGATCGCGGCGATGGGGTGGCAGGGTCGTGTCGTTGCCGAATTGGCCCGAGCCGAGGACACCGGGCGTTCCCCTGAGTGGCGGGCGCAGGTCGATGCGGTGACCGCCCGATCCTTTGGTCCACCAGCCACAGTTGCAGAATGCGCTGCTCCCCTGCTGCGCCTGGGCGGCGTACTCGTTGTCAGCGAGCCCCCGGAAGAGACCGACCGCTGGCCCGCCGAGGGTTTGGCTCCGCTTGGGTTGGTGGACGAAGGGGCTCCCGTGGCGGGCATGCGCCGTCTCCGACAGGCAAGCCTTTGTCCAGAGACCTTCCCCCGCCGTGTTGGCATGCCGGCCAAACGGCCGCTGTTCTAAGCCCCCTCGCAGACCCGCCCTGTTTCACGTGAAACATGGCGGGGGAGGTTGAGGGATGGCCTTCCCGTGTTTCACGTGGAACAACGCAGGCCGGAGACGCCCCAGACGCCCTTACCGCGTGGGATCGAACCTGCATTCGGGTGAATCCTTGACCCGGACGGCCGGGGCGGGCAGGATGGCACCTGCTTCATCGCGCGTAGCGATTGTTGCTCTCCGACTGCGGTGTGTGCCGCCAAATCCGAGTTGGGACGCATGGAATCTGACGAAACTGGTAGCGCTACGGACGGGGGAGAGCACGGCGTGAAGATGCCGCCGAACATCTCTGCTGCCGAAGCGGTCGTCGAGGGAGCTCGACCAATCTCTGCGGAGCGAGCGCTGCCCCGCATCATCGCTGTCGCCAACCAAAAGGGCGGCGTGGGCAAGACCACGACATCGATCAACCTGAGCGCCTGCCTTGCCGAGTTGGGTTATCGGACCCTCGTGGTCGATCTCGACCCTCAGGGCAACGCCTCAACGGGTCTTGGTGTCGATATCCGGTCCCTTGAGTCCTCCATGTACGACGTGATCCTCCACGACGTTCCCCTCGAGGACTGCATCGAGGGCACCGTGGTCCGCAACCTGTTCGTGGCCCCGGCCAGCCTGGACTTGGCGGGAGCCGAAATCGAACTGGTCCCGGCCTTCAGTCGTGAGATGCGCCTCAAGATGGCGATCGATTCGGTGAAGGACGACTACGACTTCGTACTGATCGACTGTCCCCCATCGCTCGGCCTCCTTACGGTCAATGCCATGGCGGCAGCCACCGAAGTCCTCGTCCCCATCCAGTGCGAGTACTTCGCCCTCGAGGGCCTGACGCAGCTCACCAAGAACGTGGCACTCATCCAGAAGAGCCTGAACCCGGCGCTTGAAATCAGCGCCATCGTGCTCGTGATGTACGCCCGCACCAATCTTTCCGATGGCGTCGTGGCCGATGTGCGTGAGCATTTCGGCGACAAGGTCTGTCAGGAAGTCGTCCCCCGTTCGGTGCGCCTCTCGGAGGCCCCCGGATTCGGACAACCAATCATCACGTTCGATCCAAGTAGCCGGGGGGCAACTGCCTACCGGAAGTTGGCCAAGGAGGTCAGTGGTGGCACGCCGCAGCGGACTCGGTAAAGGTCTCGGATCTCTCATCCCGACCACAGAACGACTGCAGGACAGCGATGCGATCCTGCGGGAACTCCCCATTTCGGAAATCGTGGCCAACACCTACCAGCCACGTAGTCATTTCGACGAGGAAGCACTCGTCAGCCTTTCGGCATCGATCCGTTCGGTCGGTGTGCTCCAGCCCATTCTCGTTCGCGAGTTGGGCGAGGACTCCTACGAACTGATCGCGGGGGAGCGGCGCTGGCGTGCGGCCAAACGAGCCGGCCTCCAGACCATTCCCGCCATCGTTCGTACTGCGGAAGACGAAGGATCGCTCGAACAGGCCCTGGTCGAGAACCTCCACCGAGAGGATCTGGGCGCCCTCGAGGAAGCCGCGGCCTACCAGCAGCTCATCGAGGAGTTCAAGCTCACCCAAGACCAGGTGGCGACTCGTGTCGGCAAGAGCCGTTCAGCGGTTGCGAACACCATGCGCCTCCTGCAACTGCCGACCAGTATCCAGCGTCTGTTGGGCGATGGGCAGTTGTCGGCCGGCCATGCCCGCGCTTTGCTCGGAACCCCTGATCGGGCCTTCCAAGAGAAGCTGGCCAAGGCCATCGTTTCCGAGAAGCTCACGGTTCGTGAGGTTGAGGACCGCGTGCGTGAGCACGGCGGCACCCCCGAGCCCGAAGCTGGTGGTTCGACCGCAACTGGGACGAAGCCTCCGACCCTTGTTCGACCGGCTCCCCTGCTTGAGCTCGAGGAAATGCTTTCCGATCACCTCGATACTCGGGTCGCGGTATCTATGGGTCAGCGCAAGGGACGCATCGTCATCGACTTCTCCACCCTCGAGGATCTCGAGCGCGTCTACCGCGTCATTGTCGATGGTAAAGAGCCAATGGACTGACAAACCTCCACCAAAACCTTTGGTGAAGGGTTCTGCACAGCCTGTGGATGAGGTTGTGGTCAACCGCAAACAAGTGTTTGGGCACTGTGTGCCCTCTCGAATCTGAAAATGCAGAAGGCCCCGGTGAAAACCGGGGCCTTCGTCGTTCGTAACCTTCCGTGCCGACAGTTGTCGACGAGAGCGGTTCCTTAAATGAACGGCTTGAAATCGTCGAGGAGCTGCGACTTGCCCTTGGCGCCCACGATGCGAGCGGCCTCTTGACCGTCCTTGAACACGATCATGGTCGGGATGCTCATGACGCCGAAGCGACGAGCAACATCGGGGTTGTCGTCCACGTTGAGCTTGGCGATGGCCAGGCTGCCGGCCTGCTCTTCAGCGATCTCTTCAAGGATCGGAGCGACCATCTTGCACGGGCCACACCATTCGGCCCAGAAGTCGACGACGACGGGGACAGCCGATGAGCCAATCTGCTCATCGAACGTGGCATCGGTGTAGGTGGAGATGTTTTCGGACATGGTTCCTCGTTCACGTCGTGGCCAGCGAGCGCTGGCGCATTGGATGAGATCTGTTTTAATCGAACAAATGTTCGAAATGAGTGTTCGCTAACTGAGCACAGCAGATCGTTGTGCAGCTCCCGGAAGAGTTGCGGTGATGATGACAACGCTACCGCGGGTCGGTTTGATTCCCGAGCAGCGCGATCGGTGCTCAGACACGGATTAGTGAACGTTCGCCTCGAGCCAACGTTCACAGTCGATCGCTGCCATACAACCGGATCCAGCGGCAGTAATGGCCTGGCGATAGACGTGGTCCTGGACGTCGCCACAGGCGAAGACGCCCTCGATATTTGTGAGTGAGCCGTTGTGGGTCACGAGGTACCCGTTTTCGTCGGTGGTGAGTTGTCCGGCGAAGAGGTCGGTGTTTGGACGATGACCGATGGCCACGAAGACGCCGGTGACGGCAAGCGGACGCTCTTCACCGGTAATCGTGTCGGTAAGGGTGACCCCTTCGACTGTTTGGCCACCTTGAATCGCGCTCACGGTGGAGTTCCATGCGAAACGAATCTTCTCGTTGGCAAACAGACGGTCCTGCATGATCTTGGAGGCGCGCAGTTCGTCACGGCGGTGAACAAGCGTGACGGTCTTGGCGAATTTCGTCAGAAAAAGCGCTTCTTCTATGGCCGAATCGCCACCACCGACGACGGCAATGTCGTGATCTCGGAAGAAGAAACCATCGCAGGTGGCACAGGTCGAGAGGCCGTGACCGAGAAGACGGGTTTCCTCTTCAAGACCGAGCATGAGTGAACGGGCACCGGTGGAAACGATGATGGACTGCGCGAGGTGCGTGGGTTCGGCGGCGTCGGTGTCGCCGATCCAGACCTTGAACGGCCGAGCGGAAAGGTCGACCTTGCTCACTTTGCGAGTCACGATTTCCGTGCCGAAGCGCAGGGCCTGCTCGCGGAACTTCATCATGAGTTCGGGACCCATGATGCCGTCGGGCCAACCAGGAAAGTTCTCAACCTCGGTGGTGAGCATGAGCTGACCGCCGGGCTGATCGCTGGTTGAGGACGGTTCGCCTTCAATGAGCAGCGGTGCCAGGTTGGCGCGAGCGGTATAGATGGCGCTGGTCAGGCCGGCAGGACCGGAACCGATGATGATGACGTTACGAATTTCGGGCACGTGGAACTCCAGAAATCAATGACCAACACGGGTCATGTCAGGTGATGGGGGATGAGGTGAGTGGGAAACCACTCAGCGCTTTGAGGTCTTCCCGACCGCTGGTGCCGGGGCGGGTGCGTTGCGACGACGGAACAACACGGCTCCGAGCACCGTAAACAGCACGCCGAGAAGGAGATAGGGCAGCCAGACGCCAGAGGGCAGGGCTTCGTCAAGAAGTCGAACAACGCCGATGATGGCGAGCACGATGATGACGATGATGATGGTTCCCGCGAAGACACCGAAGACGACGCCTCGAGCGATCTTCATGATCGGGGTGGTGGTGCGGTCGCGGACCGTTTCGACGGCGTTGACGATGGCATCGGCAGCTTGAGCCGGCCAGTCGCCGCCAATCAGTGAGGATGCCGAGCCAACCGAAGGAATCGAACGCGGGGGCGTTGACGCGGTCGGTTCGGTGCTGCCAGTTGCCGACGCGTCCGAGCCCGTGTCCATGGGTGCGATCCTACCCACGAAGCGCCCGGGTTAGGAGGTGACGATCACGTCGGTGATCGTGACCTGCCACGGCGGCGTTTCTTTGAGTTGGGTGATCCAGAGCAGGATCGCGTTGCCGCGCGCCTGATGGAGGTCGAGAGTCAGCGAACCGCGAACGTCGGTTGCTGACGCAACGATCGATCCCCAACCAAGAAGAGTGGTTGGTGCGCCTGTCGCGACGTACGCCTCGACCGACCATCCTCGTGATGGTGAGTCGATGGCGATGGTGCCGATGATGTCTTCGGCAGCGAGGTCGATGACGAGACCAACGCCGGACTTGAGATTTCCGAATGTGCGGGAGGTGTACGCCTCGGTTGACCATGACGTGAGGGAATCCGCGTCGACTGCATTCATCGCGGTCGACTCGTTCTCGAAACCAGTTCTGTCGGCTGGGTCAAACGAGTGCGCGGTTGAGATCGCCAGTTGTCGCGGCGTTGTCGTCGTTGTCGTTGGTTGGTTGGAAAGAAACGTCCGACCAGCGTCGGTGTTTGCGACGAGGAGCGCAATGAGTAATAGGACGCCGACAACAACGAGGGTCACGACTATTCCGGAACGACCTCTCTTTGTTCGAGGAGGTCGAACGGGAGCGTCGACGCTGCTGGAATGGGTTGAAGGATCTGCCAACACGTCGAGACGCGTCGAACGGAGTGCTGCTCTCATGTCATTGGCGGAAGCGAAACGATCACCAGGAGCTCGCGACATTGCTCGCATCACGGTTGTTTCAAGGTCAGCCGGGATTTCTGTGAGGACTAGCGAGGGCCGTGTGGGATCGCGATGCATGCGCGCAAGCGCGAGCGCTGCGGGAGTCTCAGCACGAAATGGTGCTTCGCCACATACCGCTTCGTAGAGGACGGCACCGAGTGCGTAAAGATCGGTTCGACCATCAACCGGCCCTCCCTCGACTTGCTCGGGAGCGAGGTACTTCACGGTTCCGAGAACTTGCGCTGTACGTGTGAGATCGGGTTCATCGAGAACTTTGGCGATACCGAAATCGGTCACCAACACGCGCCCATCATCAGACAGAAGAATGTTTGCGGGTTTGATGTCTCGATGAATGACCCCAGCCTTGTGAGCCACTGCGAGTGCGCCGGCAACCTCTGCTCCGATGTGAACGACTTCGATCGGATCGAGTGCGCCGCGCTCATCGAGGAAGTCTCGCAACGTGCGACCGCGAACAAGTTCCATGACAATCGCGTCGCATCCGTCGAGGTCGACGGTGTCATAAATCGCAACAATTGAAGGGTCAACGAGGCGCGCGGCGGCAATGGCCTCAATATGAAAACGCTGCCGAACAACAGGATCGTTCGCGAATTGGGGGTGAAGGATTTTCACCGCGACAGCGCGACCGAGCACGAGGTCACTGGCTTCCCACACCTCGGCCATTCCGCCGACGGCCAATTGCGAATGCAATTGGTAGCGCTGCGCGAGGATTCTTCCTGCGAGCGCGCGACCAGTTTGATGTGCGGGTGGTGACCCGGTGTCGTCCGCGTTCACGCGGTGTCAGAGCGGCGTTGGATCACGGACGCAGGTAGCACATGCCAATGACGCCGGGTCCGCCGTGCGTTCCAATCACGGCGCCAATCTTGCCCAAACGAATCTGATCACGCGGGTAGCGCTCAGAAATCATGTCGAGGAAGGCATCGATATCGGGAGCCTCTCCGTGAAGGATCGAAAGCTTCTCGACGGTTCCTTCGGCGAAAAGTTGGTCGCGCATCCATTCGAGCGCACGCTTGCGAGTCCGCTGCTTGCCGGCTTCTTCGACAGCGCCATCGACGATGCGAATGATTGGTTTCACGGACAACATTGAACCGAGCATGGCTTTTGCGCTGCCGATGCGACCACCCTTTTTGAGGTTCTCAAGGGTGTCGAGGCCGCCATAAATTTCGGTGCGCGGAATCATGGACTCGACCAGTGCGACAACGGCATCGGCGTCGGCACCATTGCGAGCGGCAGCAGCTGCCTCGAGCACCATCGTGCCAAGGCCACCGGTAAGTGACCGACTGTCGATGACGCGCACATCGATGTCGCCGCTAACAGCGGTGGCGGCATTGCGGGCCGATTGCACCGTTGCCGAAAGTTCGCCGGAAAGGTTGATGCACACCACAGCGCTCGCGCCGACGGCGGCGGCACCACGGAAAGCTTGTTCGAAGCGACCGGGCGACGGAGCGGAGGTCTCCGGAAGCAAACCGGTGCTGGCCATCTTGGCGTAGAAGGCTTCGACGCTCAGCTCTTCTCGGTCGACGAACTCTTCGTCGCCAAAGCGAATGCTGAGCGGGACGACGCCAATGCTGTTGGTCGTCGTTTCAGTTTCGGTTAAGTCACACGAACTATCGGTGACGATGTGGACGCCGGTCATGGTGCTCCCGTCGGATCGGTAGAAAGACGCTAGTCATCCACCCGAGGTCGGTGATGGTTCGTCATCGGCGACCAAGGCGCGGGCCCGACGGGTGTGGCGGAAGTGACGGCCCCACCACACCAGCAGGAAGAGGCCAGCCACCACCGAAACGAAGAGCCCGAACCCGGAAATCGCCGTTGAGCGGACATCGATTCGGCTGGTAGCGACGAGTAATCCGCCACCCGAGGAGGCGACTTCCACATCGAGGGGGAACGCACCCGAGGCCCGCGTGGTGACGGCAATATCCGTTCGGGTCGTACTCGATGGAGAAAGCACGAGTTCGTAGGTCGTGCCTTCGGGGAATTCGAGTTTGGGGCTGCTCACGGTGATCCTCACCAAAGCCGCTACCGGGAGTGCGTTGGTAATCACCAAAGGGATTTTTCCGCTACTTGAGGTCAGGGTGACCTTTTGAGAGGACGGCAGGCTTAGTGCTGAGGTCAGCGACTGAAGTTGGGAGTCGGCGTTGTCCAAGAGTGCGAGACGGTCAGACGACTCCAATGTCGTCTCGGCCGAGGCCAGGACCGTGCGTTCGATGGGAGCGATGATGTCGCCACCTTCGGGAAGCATCGATTGCAGCCCAAGCAAATCCCATTGCGCTTGCTCAAGTCGGTTGCCGTACACCCCGAGTTCGGTGGGCTCGTTGCTGGTCCAGGCTCGAACAATCGGCTTCTGCGACGCAGTGGCGACCCCAGTGCGAGCGAACAGTTCGTCGAGAGTGACGGGTTGGATCACGCTGTTGCCAACGGAACCGCTGGCCGCTCCGGTCGTTGCCGACAATCCGGCCAGAAACTCTTGGAGTGCAGCTGTTTCGGTAGCGGAAGGAATTGTGACGGCGGCGCCTCGGCTCGCGCCCGGTTGTTCTTGGTGAAGCATCATGATCTCGGCGAGGACATGGTGGGCACCAAGAACAGGATCGGTTGTCATCACAAACCGTGATGACGCGGTGTCATCGTTGGCCATGGCGGCAAAAGAGGTTCCGTTTTCGCCTTCGATCACGAATCGGTTCGTAAGGACCGACGTTTCGTCGTTGATGATTGCGGAACGAAGTTGCGAGGACTGAAGAACGACTGAGCGAGTGCCTCGTGCCGCCAATCGATCGAGCGCGGCGGGACTGACCGAAGGGTCGAGTACCTGAGTCCGGCGGTCAGGAGCGGCCTCGAAGGTTGCGGCGAGAACGTTGTCGCCAGCGTCGTATTCCTTTTCGATCAGTGATCCCCGACCGCCAGCCATGAGCGAACCGGCATCAATCGCAACATAGGGGCGACTCAATGTTTGTCGTGCTTGGCTCGTGGGCCGTGCGGAGGAATCACCGGCATCGGTGAGTGCTTGGACAACAAACGGTGTTGCGGCGAGTGTGAGTGGTGTTGCTGCAGAACTCGACAAGATGCGGAACTGTTCGCTGGCACGAGCGAGTTGCGCATCGGAAAGTTGCGGCGAACCTTCGGAACTCACATCGAACGGCGAATCGATGACGACCGTGGTTGCAAGAGAAATTGGAGTGGTCGGAGTCGTTGCGGATGGCAATCGCAATAAATGCGTGACGATGCTGTCGATTCGAGAACCATTGGGCGCAGTTGCTTCGATGAGGACGGGATAGATGCCGCTTTCACTCAGGACAGTGCCACCCTCTGGAGCGGGCCACTTCTCGTTAATGGGCAGCGAAAGGGTCGTCGTGGACGTCGTCGCGCTGAGAACTGTCGCGGTCGTTGAGAACAGCGCGCTACCGAGTTGCTCTCCGGCGATTGTTCGATCAAGCCGGCTTCGAGTTGTGATGGCGTTGTAAAGAACGAGATTGAGCTTCGTCGTTGCAGGGAGATCACCTGTTGACAGTTCGGCAGCAAACGTTCCATTTGGCCCGACAAATGCAGTCTGGTGCACCAGGGAGAGTTGATGCGGTGCCGGCTTGGTTGTTTGTGCGCTTGCGCCACGAGGACACAGCACGAAGAGAAGAGCGATGACACCAACGACTGAAAGTGCGCGGCGCATCATGAGCCGTAACTTTCAGCGAACGTGTAGTCCAAGACCGCTAACCCGGTCGGTTCATCAGTGAATCCGAGGTGTTGATAGAGCGAATGTGCTCGTTGATTGATCTCCTGCGTATTGACCAGCACGGATTCGCATCCACGACGTCGACACCAACTCAGCGCATCACCAACAAGCGCTGTGCCGATACCGCGACCATGAAAATCTGGATGCACAGCAAGTCGTTGGAGGTATCCAAGACGTCGAGCAAGGCCTGCGACGTGGTACCCCACAACCCGGTTTCTCACGCACGCGACGCGGAAACGAGAACGCGGAGTCGCATGGCGTGCATCAAGAAGGCCATTGAGGTCAAAGCGCCAAAAGCGATCAAACGCGAGACCATCGAGATCGAGCACGGCGTCGATGTCGCGAGAGCGTCCCCTCCGGATGAGGGTGTGTGGAGCGGTGGCACTGGGCAGATCGAACAAGTCGTGACGAAGCAGGTGCAGGCGTTCGTGCACCGAAAATCCGTACTCGAGGAATACCGGTTGCTCCGGGAAGGTCAGTGCAGGAGTGAGAACGGCGCGGTATCCGGCGTCGGCGATTGAGAGGACGGCGCGATGTAGCGCTTCGGGAGAGGGGGGAGCTCCTGGGGTCGGGCTGAGCAGGGCCAGCCCGGGGTCGCCCCTCCAAGGGCCGATCCGCATGCGGTCGGCATGTCCGGTGATGGTGTCAGTGCGTCGCATGGCCTCGTCGCGAGCCTAGGACCCATGACCACTCCACTCCTTTGCACGGGGACTCGGATGTTCCCTGTCGAGGAGTCGCTTCACCCGATGGGCCAGCCACCGGGGATTGCCCCGGTAGCCTCCGCCCGGTGATTCCCGAACGCCTTCTTCCCGTTCTTGAGCGAACGAGCCCGCTCGCTGAGCGCTTTGCCGCGTCGGGGTACAAGCTCTATTTGGTCGGGGGTGTTGTCCGCGACCTGCTTCTGGGCCGGGATATGAGCGATGGTCGAGATATCGACATGACGACCGATGCCCTGCCGGCCGAAACCAAGCGATTGGTCAATGGTTGGGCCGATTCGGTCTGGAGCCAAGGTGAGCGATTCGGCACGATCGGCTGTCAGAAGGATGGCTGGACCTTCGAGATCACCACTCACCGGGCCGAGGCCTACGACCCTGAATCTCGGAAACCCGAGGTCGTCTTCTCTGGCGTGATCGATGCCGATCTGTCTCGCCGAGATTTCACGGTGAACGCGATGGCGTTGTCGTTGCCTGATCCCGTGCTCATCGATCCGTTTGGCGGAGCGGAGGATCTCGCGGCCGGCCGCCTGCGCACGCCGCTGTCACCGGAAGAGTCGTTCTCTGACGACCCATTACGCATGTTGCGCGCTGCTCGCTTCCTGGCCGGGTACGGACTCACGCCCGATGACGAGTTGCGCGACGCGGCGACGTCGATGTGCGAACGGCTGTCGATTGTTTCTGCAGAGCGCATTCGTGACGAGTTCGACAAATTGATGGTTGTCGAAGATCCAACGCCGGGTTTGTGGTTCCTCGCCGATACCGGATTGATGGATCAGTTCCTTCCTGAGTTTTCGCGGATGCGTCTCGAACAAGACCCGATTCATCGTCATAAGGACGTACTGACGCACACGATCGCTGTCATCGGAAAAACGAGCACGAACCGTCTCGTTCGTTTGTCGGCGCTGTATCACGACGTTGGAAAGCCACGCACGCGAGCGATTGGCGATGCAGGTGTGTCCTTCCATCATCATGAAGTTGTTGGTGCGCGCATGACACGTGAACGAATGAAAGCGCTGAAGTACTCAAGCGACGACGTTGAAGCCGTAAGCCGTTTGGTATTTCTTCACTTGCGTTTTCATACATACAAAATGGGATGGACTGATTCTGCCGTTCGTCGTTTTGTGCGCGATGCGGGCGATCTTCTTCCGGAGCTCATCGAACTCACTCGTTGTGACTGCACGACGCGCAATGAACGCAAAGCCCAAGAACTTGCGAAACGAATGGACGAACTCGAAGAGCGCATCGATGATCTTCTTGCGCGCGAAGAACTCGCATCGATGCGTCCCGACCTCGATGGCAACGCGGTTATGACCTACCTCGGCCTTACGCCCGGCCGTGATGTTGGCGACGCGCTCGACTTCCTTTTGGAACTTCGTTTAGAAGAAGGACCGCTGGGAGAGGACGAAGCGAAACTTCGCCTCGATGCCTGGTGGGCTGAACGTCAGTTGAAGTAACTGCAGGAACTGTTTGATTCAGCCGGTAAATGCTGGAACAACACCAGAATCACTTGCAACCGTTGTAGTGGTTGTTGGCGTCGGGACCTGGCAAGGGAGTACGCCGACACTCAGTGGGTTGGTACCAACGGCGACTGAACCCGTAACGGTGTTCGTGCTGATGTCAATCACGGAGAGTGTGTTCGCGCCATAGTTCGCTACGTATGCAATTGCGCCATCGGGAGTGATGGCGATTCCTTCCGGAAGTGAAGTTACGGGAATTGTTGTCGTAACGGTGTTTGCCGAGGTGTCAATCACTGACACAGAGTTCGAGTTGTAGTTGGCAACGTACGCAGCGGTTCCGTCGGGTGTAATCGCAATTCCTTCGGGATTGGTTCCGACGGTGACCGACGTTGTCACGGTTGCCGAGCTTGTGTTGATGACTGACACGTTGGCTGAGTTGTAATTCGCGACGTACGCAGTGGCGCTATCTGGCGCAAAGGCAACTGCGATTGGGGTTGTTCCGACCGAAATGGTGTTGGTTACGGTGTTGGAGCTTGTGTTGATCACTGACACGGTATTTGGAACGGAGTTTGTGACATAGGCGAGGTTGCCGCTGGGAGCGATGGCGATGTCGACGGGATTTGAACCAACAACAATCGGCGAACCAACGACCGTGTTCGTTGCTGTGTTAATCACGGACACACTGTTTGAACCAGAAATTGTGACGTAGGCGAAGTCGCCGTTCGGGGTGATGGCGACTCCTAGCGGGATGGCACCAACACTGATTGTCGCCACAACCATGTTCGTTTCCGTATCAATGACTGACACGGTGTCCGAGGTGGAGTTTGTGACGTAGGCGAAGTCGCCGTTCGGGGTGATTGCGATGTGATTCGGGCGATTTCCGACTGCTATCGGAGAACCCACTGAGGTGTTTGACGGGCTGTCAATCACTGATACGTCGTTGCTGTTGTAATTGGCGACGTAGACGCGGGTTTCGCAGGTACCGGTGGCACCAACAGCATCGGTTTCGGCAATGAAGATGCCGATCGCCGCGAGCGTGATGAGCGAAACGGCGAGGGCTTTGAACACCTTGAACATGAATAGCAGCCTAGGTGATTGCACCGAGCGAGTCGCAGGAGAGCCTGGTTTTATACGCCGTCTTTGCGGCCGCGCATGATGATCGTGCTCGGCACGATTGCGCGACTAGAGCGAGCTTCGGGTTCGAGCAGGGCATCAACGCGGAAGTTCGCTCGCATGAATGAGCCAAACAATTCCGCGACAGAACGCGAAAAGACCTCGCCCCCGTCGACATCTCGAGGCGTGTCCTCTCCGTAACGACGAGCAAGGCGGGGAGAGTTCATTGGATTGTGGTCAAGCATGAGCCACGCTGGATGGGGGAGTGACACGCTGAACGACCCGCCGGTGCGAAGTACTCGATTGACCTGTCGAAGCACCCGGTCGAGATCTTCGGCGCGAGCGAGTGCGTAAACAGAAAGGGCGAGATCGATTTGATCAGCGCGCACAAAGGCAAGGTCGGCGAGATCGCCGTGGTGAAGCTCGACCTTGACCTCGTTGACTTCGGCGAGTTGACGGGCAGCATCGATGCGGGCGATGTCATGGTCGACAGCAATGACGTGCGCGCCAGCGAGGGCGAGGCTCACGGCGTTGTGCCCGAGTCCGACACCGAGTTGAAGGATCTTTTTGCCCTTCGGCGCAGTGAGGAGTTTCAGCGAATCGTCGCCCGGAAGGTCGGGTCCCCAGGTGACGGTGTCGAGCGGGAGCTCCGCTCGGCCGGGGAAAGCACTCGAAGGGTTGGCGGAGGGGCGAGAGGATCCGTAGTCAGTCACGGGCGCAGTCTCCCGCGGGCAACGGTGTGGTCGGTGGACCGCACGAAATCGCTTGCACCGCGAGTGGCGCAGCCCGTCGCTAGCCTCGGCCCTCATGGGTTCCGCCTCACGACCCTTCCGCGGTGCCCCGAGCGGCAGAGGCGGCGAGATCGATTACCGACTCGCGCGTCAGCACCTCATTTCTGAATACAAAAAGGGTCGCTTGGCGAAACACGAAGTGTGTGACGCCCACCCCGAATTGGTGCGAGCGGCACGTGAAGTTGGCCAGCCCACCAGTGAGGACTGCCCGATCTGTGAGGACCACACGCTGGTGTTGGTGTCCTATGTCTTTGGGCCTCGTTTGCCCGCTTTTGGCCGCTGTATCACGACGGCCAAGGAACTGAAGGCCTTCACCAAGCGCTCGAAAGAGGGGGACTTCGCTTGTTATGTCGTTGAAGTCTGCCCCGCGTGCCATTGGAACCATTTGGCCCGTACCTTCTT
>WLOT01000119.1 GCA_009699125.1 Actinomycetota bacterium | reverse complement strand
CGACCATTGCGGATCGCGTCGCTCAAGAAAGGCCATGACACCTTCACGAGCATCGGCTTCGCCCATGAGGTGGTGATGAAGATCGGTTTCGGCTCGGTCTACTTCGTCTGGCGTCATTGAGAATGTTCCCCACAGCAGGCGCTTACTGACCGCAACAGAAAGCGGTGCGGTGTTGACAGCAATGTCGTGGGCAACTTCAAGTGCGTGGGGCAGGACGTCGTCGTTCGGAAGTACTCGTGATGCGACACCAAGGTCGCGTGCTTCAGCACCGGTGAACGTTCGGCCGGTCAAGAGAATGTCTGCCGCATTTGCGAGGCCAACAAGACGGGGAAGTGTCCAGTGGCTCATGGCATCGGGCATTACGCCGCGACGAACCTGAACGATTCCGTACTTCGCATCCTGGGCCATGAAGCGCAGGTCGCAATGCAAGGTCAGGGTGAAGCCAACGCCAATTGCGTGGCCATTCACAGCAGCAATAACGGGCTTACGAATTCGCCATGCCGGCGGATTTACGGGATTGGCACTGAATGCGGGTGCATCGGATCGTTCGAACACATCAGATCCATTAGAAAAATCTGCACCCGCGCAGAACGCGGGCGGTGTACCCGTAAGCACCACGACACGGACCGCATCATCGGTATCGGCCATGCGGTAGATGTCGCCGAGCGCACGTCCCATCGCACCACTGAACGCGTTACGTGTGTCGGGCCGATTCAGCGTGGCAACCAAAACTCCATCGTCGTGAAGTTCAGCCAACAAATCAGTTGTGCCGGTGTCGATTGTGCGAGTCATCGCACTTCGCCCGAGGCGACCTTGACCTCACGAATGGTTTCGGCGATGCATTCGTCAGTGATCGGATATCCGGGGAAGTACAGACAAACACGATTCGCTTCGTGTCCGAAACGACGAACGATTTCTGCGGCAACTTCTTTCGGAGTTCCCACGACAGCGATCGTCCGAAGCACATCTTCGTCAATCTTCTTGGCCATGCCGGCCCAGTCGCCCTGCTTCGAAAGCGCATTGAGTTCAGGCTGCAGTTCACCCCAACCTTCAACGTCAAGCACCGGCTTGTAGGAAGGCGTTGAGCCGTAAAAACCAAGCAGTGTCTTTACGCCATTTGCTGCTGCAGCGATCTCTTCGTCGGTTTGTCCCACTGCACAAATGACTTCGAGGATGATTTCGAAGTCGTTGCGATCGCGCCCTGATTTCGCGAAGCCACGTTCAAGCGCTGGCATCGTTCGTTCCGCAAAGTGACGCTCAGAGTTGAACGGCATCACCAAAATGCCGTCTGCGACCTCGGCGGACATTTCACACATCTTTGGACCAAGCGCTCCGACGAGTACCGGAGCCTTTCCGAACGGATTCGGACCCGGATTGAAATTCGGGGTCATAAGCGTGTGCGTGGTCCACTGGCCTTTGAAATCAAACGGGCCTTCGCCAGCAAAGTGAGCGAGGATCGCCTTCGTTGCGCTCACCCATTCGCGCATTTGTGCAACCGGCTTTTCCCAGACCGACCCGTAGCGCTTCTGAATATGTGGACGAATCTGCGAAGCAAGGCCTAAACGAAACTTGCCGCCGGTGAGGAGTTGGAGGTCGTTGGCTGAGTAGGCGAGGTGCAGCGGGCTGCGAGGAAACGCCATGGCCGCATTGGTCATCAGGTCGATCTGACACGAGGTGCTGGCTAAGACGAGCGGGAAGAAGGCGTCGTGGGCATTTTCGAAGCTGAACAGGCCATCGGCCCCGAGAGCCTGGAGTTCAGCCGCCCGGGGCACCGCGTCGAGCGGCCCGGACATTGCGAGAGAGATATCGACCTTCATGGTTCCTCCATGCCATCACCACGACAGCGCTGTTGTTCTAGTCCGATCTTCACCCCACCCCGTCTTCAGATCGGCGTGTTCAGACTTGGGAAAGATTTTCTACTTTCAAATAATCCTTGTGCTAATAATCAAAACGTTTGCTAGGCCGCGTTCTCCCCTAGCCTGAGGTCATGGCCAAGAAGAGTTCAGGATCAGCAAGTTCTCCCCCAGACCGGCCAAAAGTGTCGCGGGCACAGAAGACCCGCGAGGTTCAAGAGACCATCACCGCATCTGCGCTCGAACTCCTTGCGACAAACGGCGTCGACGGCCTTGCACTCACCAAGATCGCAGCGCACGCGGGCATGTCGAATGGCCCGCTCTACGGCCGCTACGACTCCGCCGAAGACGTCGCCCTTGAACTCTGGGACGAGAAACTTCGCGACCACTACAAGCGACTCATCCTTGAGTTCGACACATTTGCCTCTTCTAAAGATGCTGAAGCTTCTGACTGGTTGCTTCAAGAACTTGAATCTCCTTCGACGCTCACCGCCGCGGCCATCGAGATCGTTGCCGTTGCCCGACGCTTTCCTCTTCTTGTCGACTCTGTCCGAGACGAAGTCGAGTCTCTCTTCCAACAGATCTGCGCTGAACACCCCGAAATTCCGCCGTCCATCTGCTCGCTTCGGTTGACAGTTCCGACCGGATGCGTACTGACCAGCCGGTCAGTACCGAAGACTCGTCCACCCTGGAAGGCAATCCTTCTCCGGTTCCGGGAAAGCGCTCTTGATCCTGCGAATTTGAATCAGCAAGGTCTCACCGCCTCGCCAGTTTCGCTTTCAATCCCCGCTCCCGACACTGGCGACGTTGGCCTCGATGAATTTGTTTCCGCCGTTATGGAAGTTGTTGCTCGTGTTGGTTTCGAAAAGACCACTGCACACCGAGTTGCCCGAGCCGCTGGTCATTCATTTAGTTCCGCCTACACACACGTCGGCACCAAAGATGAACTCATGCATATGGCGATTGGTCAGATGATGACGCAGATCTGGCAAACAGGAACAGCGTCGTTTCTTGAGCTCAGTCCCGAGGGATACAAAAACGCGATCCTCGCCTTGCAATTCGGGTTGTTCGCAGAGTCGAACCGACCCATCCGCCAGCTTCGCACCGAGACCACCGTCGCGATGCGTCACCACACAGATCTCGCCGCCGCCGGACGCAAACGCACAGCGGCTTCGCTCGCAATTGTTCTTGATGCTGTCGAGAAGGCCGATCCCGCCGCCACCGAAGACGCCGCCGCATTTTGGTATCTCACCGCGGCCAATGGCATCGGCACCGTTTCTCTCAGCTTGCTCACAGACGCGTTCCGCAACATTGACTGGACTCCGCTTGCAGCCCTCGCCTACGAGATGGCCTATGCCACAACCATCAAGCCCTTGAGCAAACTCACCAAAGCCTGAAAACTTCAGGACTCAAGAAACCCAACAACCTGACGCCACGCGTCGGCGGCGGCGTCAGCACGATGAGCTGGACGTGATGCGTCATGCACGAAGCCGTGCTCGGCACCCTCATAGGAAACGACAACGACACCGAGCGCTTCGGCCTCAGCAACATCTTGCGGAGGCGTGAAGTGATCAGCAGTGCCGATGATGGCGAGTGTCGGACAACGATCGGGCGAAGCCAACGCTTCGATTGGTTGTTGCAGGCGACCGCCAGCCCAGGCCTCGGGCAGGCGAATCATTCCGTAGAAGCCTGCTGCGCGTTCGAAGGGACCTGAAGCTGCGGCTTTGAACGCCAACATCCCGCCCATACAAAAACCGGTAGCAACGACTCGCGCACAACCGGTTGCATCGGCAGCAAGGTCTGCAGTCTTGCGAAGTTCAGCGTCGTCGAAATCGGCCATCACGGCGAGGCGTTCGTCTACCGGCAGTGCTTCGCGACCAGGGAATGGTTCCGGCGCGCATACGACCCACCCGTGATCGGCCGCAAGTTGCGCGCACATGTCGTCGAACAACGGACGCAATCCCATGATGTCGGGAAACAAGACAACGCCAAGCGTGCCTTCGTCGACGACTTCGGGTCGTGCAATCTCCGCGGGAACACCATTGGGAAGTGTGATGCGCATGAAACCCTCGCAGCAATCAGTTGTAGGTATCGAGAACGCTGGCTTCGGCCATTCGCGCCAAACCATCTTTGATGGATCGTGCGCGCTGGTCTCCAACACCTTCCACCGCTTCAAGTTCAGCTTCGGTCGCGCTCATCACGACATCAAGTGATCCGAACTTGGCCACGATCCGATCGACGATCGATTCCGGCAGACGCGGAACGCGCGACAGCATGCGATAACCCTTCGGCTGCACTGATGCCTTGAGATCGTCGGCGTCTTCAAGATGCAACACACTCGCTACTGCAGTGAGGTCAAGAAGTTGTTCCATGTCGAGCCCCGACAACCCGGCTGATGCTTCTGCAAAGTGCCAGTCGTTGTCCTCGTGCAAGTAGTCGAGAACGACTGATCGACGATCGTTCGCAACGCCGGCGATCACTTCTTCGAGTTGTAGACGAAAGAGTCGGCCATCGACACCGAGTTCGACGATGTCGAATTCGATTTCCTCGGCGATGCGCAACACCATTTCTGTGCGCTGCAGCATCACCACAACGTCGCGAACCGTGACTGCGCCCTGGACCTCGAGCGCGTTGAGATTGTTCGACACTTCGACAAGACGCTCTTTGTAACGCTCGAGTGTCTTCATGGCCTGGTTGGCGCGGTCGAGCAATCGGGGAATCGGCATGAGCTGATGCTTTTCGTCGCCCACGTACACCGCGATGATCGACATGTCTTCAGAAACAGAAATCACCGGAACGGTGATGGACCGAGCGACTCGCTCGGCAGTGCGGTGACGGGTGCCCGTTTCGGAAGTGGGCACATTGGGCTTCGGCACCAAGTGCACATTGGCCCGAGCGATACGGCTGGCATTGGAAGCGAGCACGATGGCGCCGTCCATCTTGGCCAGTTCGGAAAGGCGCTGGGGGCTGAAGGCGGCATCGAGCAAGAAGCCGCCTGAGCAGATGTTGAGCACATCGGGGCCGTCGCCAACGACGATAAGAGCGCCCATGCCGGACTGCAGGATGCGATCGAAGCCTTCACGCAACGGCGTACCCGGAGCCACCATTCCGAGTGCTTGCAACATTGCGGGACTTCGACGCCGAGCCATTCGAAGAGTGTACCCGTGGGTTGTTTCAGAAATCTGAGGAGTTGCTGTCGCTCATACCCACGGCAGCCACTGCTTCGGCGAGCGTGCCAACACGAATGGTTTTCATGCCCTCGGGCGCGTCGGGTGCAAGGCGAGGCACCAGCGCGCGCGTAAAGCCAAGGCGAGCAGCCTCGGCCAGACGGCGTTCACCGTGCGCAACCTGACGAAGCTCACCGCCCAAACCAATTTCACCGCACACCACAAGATCTTCAGGAATCGGTGTGTTGAATCGAGAAGACGCGAGTGCCAACGCAACACCGAGGTCGGCAGCTGGCTCAACAATTTTCACGCCACCAACCGCAAGCGCGTAAACATCGCGCTTTTCAAACGTGACACCAGCGCGTTCTGCCAACACCGCCAGCAACAGCGACAATCGACCAGAATCGAGACCCTGCGCACTACGACGCGGCGAGGGAAGCTCGGAATGCGCGACCAACGCCTGGACTTCAACCAACAACGGACGATCGCCTTCCATGGTTGGCACGATGACAGAACCAGCGACACCCTTACGGCGATCAGCCAAGAACAAACGGCTGGGATCAGGAACGCCCAATAGTCCTTGTTCAGTCATTTCAAACAAACCGAGTTGATCGGTAGCACCAAAGCGATGCTTGACCGCGCGCAACAAACGCAGCGCATGATGGCGGTCGCCTTCGAAGGCAAGCACGGTGTCGACAATGTGTTCGAGCACGCGAGGACCAGCGAGGCCACCTTCTTTGGTGACGTGACCAACAAGCACGACTGACAGACCGCGCTCT
>WLOT01000118.1 GCA_009699125.1 Actinomycetota bacterium | reverse complement strand
GCAGAAGTCAGCGACTCGTTCGGGCGTGAAGTCAGCACACGCTTCGCGAACTTGTTCGACACCTTCAACAAGACCTTCAACGTTTCCGAGGCTGAACAGTCCTTCACTGAAGATGACGTTGCACATTGCGAGAAGGAATGCCGCGTCGGTGCCAGGAACAATAGGGAGCCATTCGCTGGCATGGTCTGCAGTGATCGTTCGACGAGGATCAATCACGATGACCTGACCGCCGCGTGCTTTGATGCCGTCGATCTGAGCAAGTTGATCGGGGCTGGCGAGCAACGAACCGCCAGAGGCTTGCGGATTGCCGCCCATGATCACCCAGTAATCGGTGTGAGCGATGTCGACCGTGGGGATCTTCCACATGTTTCCGTACATCAAGACCGACGACACATTCTTCGGCCATTGATCGACAGTTCCAGCGGAATAGATCATTGGGAAGTTGGCCTGGCCCATGAGCAGCGCGCCGTAACGGCTGAGGCTGAACGAGTGGCCAGCGGGGTTGCCAATGAACGCGGTCATTGATTCGATGCCGTGTTCGTTGAGCACGCCGTGCAGGAGTTCTTCGCATTTCGCGAATGCTTCGTCCCACGAAACCTCTCGCCACGTTTCGCCTTCGCGGATCATGGGGACGCGAATGCGGTCGGGGTCCTCATGCAATCGACCAAGCGTTGTGCCCTTGGGGCAGATGAATCCCTTGGACCAGACATCGTCTCGATCGGGACGGATCACCTTCACATGGTCGTCGTCATCAAGATGGACTTCGAGGCCGCACATGCACTCACAGAGCGGGCACTGGCGCAGAAAGACCCGGGTGCCATCGGGATCGGTCCGGTGCTGGCGACCAATGACCTTTTGGCGTGTTGTCGGTGTGGCGACGGGAACTTCCATGGTGCGACCCCCCGGTGCGTTGGAACGGTGGAGAGCGTAGACCGGGGGACTGTCTCACCCGTTCGGCAGTCTTTCGGCATGGACACACCTTCCCCTTCCTTCACCATCGATTGCGATACCTGCGTCATGCAGCACACCGATGCCTGCGGCGACTGTGTCGTGTCATTCATCTGCTCCCGAGAGCCCGGCGATGCCGTCGTGGTCGACATCAACGAGTATCGAGCTCTCGAAATGCTGGCCGAGTCAGGGCTGGTGCCCGAACTTCGCCATCGTGGGCGCCCGGGCGATTCTTCCCAGCGCCGCCACCGCACGGGCTGATCGCTTCACCTGTGACAATGGGGCCGTGAACGCGCCCAGCCTCATCGACCAACTCAACGATGCGGCCCAGCGTGCGGGACTCGTTGCCCTCGGTGTTGCGGCGGTCGAACCATTTACCGACACGCGTGAGATTCTTGAAACTCGCAAAGCCGATGGCCTCCACGGAGGCATGGCGTTCACCTATCGCGATCCGGTGCGTTCAACCGATCCGGAGCGGATCCTTGCCGGCGCTTGTTCACTTGTTGTCGGAGCGTTTCCGTATGCCGCAGGGCAAGTGAACGAGCCGTCATTCGATGGTCCCGCCGGTCGTGTTGCTCGCTACGCCATCACCGATCACTACGCCGCATTGCGCTCTGCGCTCGATCAGGTTGCAGCAGTGCTTGAAGCCGCAGGCCATCGCACTCGTGTTGTGCTCGATGACAATGCGCTCGTCGATCGCGCTGCAGCGCAGCGCGCCGGGTTGGGGTGGTTCGGACACAACGCAAACCTCCTGGTGCCCGGTTACGGAAGTTGGGTCGTGCTCGGCTCAATCGTCACCGATGCAGATCTTTCGCCTTCCGAACCCGTGCCCGATGGTTGCGGTACCTGTCGACGGTGTCTCGATGGCTGTCCGACCGGTGCAATCGTCGCCCCCGGCGTGGTTGATGCTCGCCGTTGTCTGGCGTGGCTTGTTCAGGCTGAAGGCACGTTCCCGATGGAGTTTCGAGAAGCGCTCGGCGATCGAATTTATGGATGCGATGAATGCCAAGAAGTGTGTCCACCGGCGAGACGCAGCCCGCAGGCGAAAGAAACCATCGACGCGTCGTCGTCATGGGTCGATTTGTTGTGGATGCTGAACGCCGAAGACGATGAACTTCTTTCGCAGGTCGGTCGTTGGTATATCCCGCGTCGCGATCCGCGTTACTTGCGCCGAAACGCGTTGCTTGCGATCGGGAACTCGGCGGATCCGCACGATGCCGACGTTCGTGCCGCAGTCGAAGCGTTTGCACTCGCCGACGATGAGATGTTGAGCGAACACGCGAAGTGGTCGTTGCAGCGACTTGGTGAGCGTGCGCAGGCGCAGCGATGAAGCACCTTCTTGTCACGAATGACTTCCCGCCGAAGGTTGGCGGTATTCAGAACTATTTGTGGGAGTTGTGGCGTCGACTTCCACCTGAGTCGACAACTGTGCTTACGACTCCGTATCGCGGAACAAACGATTTCGACGCGCAGCAACCGATTCGAATCGAACGCGATCGATCCAAGGTGTTGTTGCCTACGCGCGCGCTTGCGCGACGCATCGACAAACTGGCCGCCGAACTTGATGTCGATCTTGTGTTGCTTGATCCCGCCGTTCCGCTCGGCATTGTTGGACCTTGGCTCGAGCGGCCCTATGGGGTCGTTGTCCATGGCGCAGAAGTGACCGTTCCTGGCCGGTTGCCGATTGCTGGTTCGGTTTTGCGTCGTGTGCTGCGCGGAGCCGAGGTTGTCATTGCCGCTGGCGGGTATCCCGCGGCGGAAGCGCGTCGATGTGCAGGCATAGACCTTCCGACGATCATCGTTCCGCCGGGTGTCGACACCGACCGCTTTGTTCCGTTGGGGGACGGCGAACGCAAAGAGGTTCGGCGCCGACTGGGGTTCGATCCAGATGCCCCCCTCATCGTGGGCATGAGTCGGCTTGTTCCACGAAAAGGATTCGACGTCGTAATCGACGCGAGCGCCGAGTTGGCCAACCGATGGCCCACGTTGCAGGTTGCAATTGCAGGTTCGGGTCGCGACCGTGCCCGGCTTGAACGACGAGCAAAGCGTCGAGGAGCTCCGGTGCGATTTTTGGGTCGTGTCGACGATGCCGACCTCATTCCCTTTCTCGGTTCTGCCGACGTCTTCGCAATGTTGTGTCGAAACCGTTGGGCAGGACTTGAGCAAGAAGGTTTCGGCATCGTGTTTCTTGAAGCGGCAGCGTGCGGCGTTCCCGTCGTGGCGGGACTGAGCGGCGGTTCCGCCGAAGCTGTTGTCGATGGCCAGACTGGCATCGTTGTCGAGCATCCTCGCGAAACTTCGGCGGTTGTTCGAGCGATCGAACGTCTACTCAAAGATGCTGTGCTGGCCCGCCAATTAGGGGATGCTGGACGACATCGAGCCGAAGTCGAGTTCACTCATGATCGACTGGCAACATTGCTGTACCAAGAACTGGAACGGATCGGGTCCTGACGTGACTGACGAGAAGAACATCGATGGTGATCTGAACGAGGCTGCGTCTCCGCAAGTACTCGCCGGAACCGGCATTCTCAGAGCAACTGTTTTGGGAACGGCGGCGTTCGTGCTGCTGGGGCTCGCTGCGTCGATCTTTCAGGGAGCACTCACCGGTGCCTACGTGGCCCTTTCCTTGTTCGAATTCTTTGTCGGAATGATCGTGTTTGTACTTGCCTTCTTCCGCGCTATTGATCGAAGTCGGACAGAAGCAATCGGAATCGGCGGTCTTTTCTTTGCCTCTGGATCGGCACCTAAGCGCGTGCAGGTCATCCTCATGGTTTCGTTGACGGTGCAGGTTGTCGTCTCGATCATTGTCGCGTCGCTTCACCTCTACACCGGACTCGCCTTCGGAGTCCTCGCTCCGATGTGGGCGCTTGGATTCACCGGTTTGTGGGTTGCCGCGTACGGAACCTTTCCGGAACGAGAGCCAGAGCTCAGCCGGACCGGGCGTCGGGACGAGGCTCGACGTCTTCACAAACAGTCGGCGCCGAAGAAGCCAGCAGACGACGCCGAGTAGGGGCGGAGTAGGGTACGAACATGTCCGAACAGGCCAAAGAGCAGATCCGCATTGCAGCCCCGGTCGAGCGTTGTTTCGCGACGTTGGTCGACTTCTCTTCGTACCCCGAATGGGCGGGCGATCTCAAAGAGGTCAGCGTTGTTGAATCCGATGCAGATGGCCGCGCAATCGTTGTTGAGTTCCGCGCCGCCGCCATGGGCCGAAGCACCACCTATCAACTTCGTTATGACTACGCCGCAGCCCCGAACCGCTTGGGCTGGGAACTCGTCGAAGGCGATCTTCCTCGTGAACTCGATGGCGCCTACGTATTGACTGCCGCCGAAGACGGCGCGGCCACTGACGTTGTCTATGAACTGGCGATCGATTTGGTCTACCCAATTCCAGGGTTCGTCAAGCGTCGTGCTGAAGGTCGCATCATCAAGACCGCCCTCGGAGAGCTCAAAGCGCGGGTCGAGGGTTCTCCTCGCCCGAGTGACGACGACTGAATCGTCGAGTCAATGGCGCCCGACGAAGACGCGATGCGGGCGGCAGCTCGTGAATTGATTGCAGCGGGTCGGTCATTTCTTGACGCAGCCGAAGCGTTGATCGATGACCCTTCTGCAACCGAACGAGTCGTTGGCGTTGTGTCGGCTATTGCACAACAGGCACAACGAGTCGCCACCGACGTGGTCAAAGACATGACTCGCGGTTCTGAGGGAACCGACAAAAGTTCCTGAGCGCAGCGTGGGTCTGAGGCATACGCTCGGTTGAAGCAGTTCAACAACTGAGGAGGCTCCATGACCGTGATCACCGAGACAACGATCAAGGAATTGGCGAGTTTCAAAAGCGCCGACACACCCGTTGTGAGTTGTTACCTCGATGTTGATGGTCGTCGACAGATTCGTCCGAAGGATTACCAGCTCGAACTTGAGTCGTTGAAGAAACAGTTGCTTGCGACACATCCTGGGCAGACATTCGATGCCGATTTTGCGCTCATTTCTGAGTATGTCTCAACACAGCTCGATCGCCATGGCGTTCGTGGCCTCGCCATGTTCTCGTGTGCAGACAAAAAGTATTGGAAAGTGATTCGGATTCCAGTTTCCGTAGCGAATCGGCTTTCTGTCAATCAATCGCCGGTGGTAGCGCCACTTGAAGCAATCGTTCAACAACTCGAGCCACTAGGCGTCTTGCTTGTTGATCGCCAACGGGCCCGGATGTTCATCTTTCAATTCGGGGAAGTTGTAGAGCGGACCGAACTTTTCGAAGCGCTTCCCCGGGACTACGACCGTCGCGACGATGCGAGTCGTGGTTCTCGCGAGCGAGAGCAACACCACATTGATGAACTCGCCCATCAGCATTTTCGCCATTCGACTGAAGCGGTGTTTCGTCTTTTTCAGCAACGAGGATTCGGTCGCCTGACCATTGGAGCCACAGACGAGGTCTACGCCGCCGTTGAACACGAACTGCACCCGTATCTTCGTGAACGATTGGCTCCTCGTATTCACGTTCCGGTTGCTGCGAACGAAACTGACATTGTCAAGGCGGCGTTTGAGATCGAGCGGGTTGTTGAACTCGAACGTGAACAAGCAGCAGTCACGAAACTTCGCGACGCGATTGGCTCGGGGAGCAAAGGAACAGCTGGTCTTGATGCGGTTCTCGGTGCGCTGAATGAGCGGCGCGTGGCCACTCTGCTTGTCTCGAACGGATTCGAGGAATCGGGTTGGTTGTGTCCGTGTGGAGCGCTAGCCGTGAAAGGACCCAAGTGTCCGGTCGATGGTCAGGAGATGGAACGTGTGGACGATGTTGTCAGCGACGCGGTCGACGCGGCACTCCTCGAGGGGGCTCATGTCGTGACGTGCGAAGGCAACGCGGATCTCGATGTGCATGGCCGTATTGGTGCCCTTCTTCGCTACTAACGCAAGTTTCGACCTT
>WLOT01000117.1 GCA_009699125.1 Actinomycetota bacterium | reverse complement strand
TCCGGTCGCGAACGGGGGTCGGTCCCCCGCCGGTTGACGTGTGCGGCAACTGCCGCAGGGGGTAGTTCTAGCCGACACCGGGGTTGTGCGGCACATCTCTGGGCCGATTCGTTTCCGTCAGGGAACGAGGATCGCCTTCCCTGCGACCTTGCGTTCCTCGAGGTCGGTCAGCGCCCGGGCCGCTTCGGCCAGCGGGTAGGCCACGGGTTCGACAGGATTGAGCCTGCCTGCGCTGATTTCCGCCAGCACCTCGGCTGTCAGCTCTTCGTTCCGCTCGCCATTTCGAAGGGCCCAGCCTCCCCAATCGACGCCGATGACCCGGCGGTTCCGCAGCAGGATCTGGTTCGCCGGGAGGTTCGGAATTCCGGCCACGAAACCGATGACGAGATACGCCCCGTTGTCGCCGAGAGCCCGCAGACAGGTCGTGCCGAGGTCGCCGCCGACTGGGTCATAGAGGACATCGACCGAACCTCCGCCAAGTTCTTTGGCTCGTTCCTTGACGTCTTCGGTTGTCGAATCGATGACAGCTTCGGCGCCGCGAGAATGAGCGAGTTGACGCTTTTCTTCGGTCGACGCGACAGCGATGACGCGCATGCCAAGCGATGAACCGATGTCGACGGCAGCGAGACCGACGCCGCCACCCGCGCCAAGCACGAGGAGGCTTTGTCCGCTCTGCACCTGCGCGCGTTCACGAAGTGCGAACCAACCGGTGAGGTAGCTCTGCGTGAACGTTGCTGCTTGTCCGTCGGTAATCGAATCAGAGAGCAGCACCGTGCGCGCCTCGCCAACAACAAGTTCACTTACGTAACCGCCGAGACCAACGTTCACGAAAACGCGGTCGTTGATCGCACGGGTCGTGACGTCAGAGCCAATTTCAACGACGCGACCCACAACTTCCATACCCGGAACGAACGGGACCGGAGGTTTGATCTGATACTTGCCTTGCACGAAAAGTCCGTCGACGAAATTCACGCCGCATGCTGTGACAGCAACACGGACATCTCCCGGACCGACCGCAGGGCTGTCACGTTCAACGAAGCGGAGGTCGCCTACCGGCCCAAATTGTTCGCAAATGATTGCTTTCATGGCCGAACGGTAGCCCTCCGAGACCAATCTCCTGCGAGAATATGGCCATGACGCTTCTGCTCGCTGAGACCGGATACGAAGTCCATGCCGTTGTGGTCGGCCCGATGGACAACAACGTCTTTGTCATTCGCTGCACCGAGACCGGCGATGGCGTCCTCATCGATGCTGCGAATGAACATGAACGCTTGCTCGAACTTTGCAGTGCTCTTGGCGTGCGACGTGTAATCGAAACTCATGGTCACTGGGATCACATCCAGGCCGTTCCCGCTGTTCGTGATGCTGGTTACGACGTTGCCGTGACTGCCGCAGATTCCGAAATGCTCCCTGCCTACGACAGCATTTTGGAAGACGACAACGTGATCGAAGTCGGTCGACTTCGGCTTCGCACCATCGCAACACCGGGCCACACACGCGGGTCGATGTGTTTTGCCCTTGAGGGCAGCCCGTTGCTGTTCTCGGGCGACACCTTGTTCCCCGGCGGCCCCGGCAACACCTCGTTTGAAGGTGGAGATTTCGCCACGATCATTGACTCGCTGGATCAGCGACTCTTTACCTACTCAGCCGACACCATCGTGCTTCCGGGCCATGGCAACTGGACGACCATCGGTCACGAGCGACCTCACCTGCAGGAATGGGTCGACCGGGGCTGGTAACCCTTCCCTGGGGCCACCGGTAATTTCTCCTACGGCGGTAGTGCGAATCCCTGGCAGGTCCTAGACTGCCGATATGTCCCCCCTCTTCAGCATCGAGGATCTCCACGTCTCCACGGCCGGCGAAAACCCGGTCGAGATCCTGCGTGGCGTCAACCTCGTCATCGGCGCAGGCGAGGTCCATGCGCTCATGGGCCCCAACGGTTCCGGCAAGTCAACGCTTGCGTCTGCGCTACTTGGCAGCCCCGAATATCAGGTCACCTCGGGCCGCATCCTTTTCAAAGGTGACGACGTCACCGATTGGTCCACCGACGTTCGGGCGAAGTCCGGCATGTTCCTTGCCTTCCAGTACCCGCAAGAGATCCAGGGTGTCTCTGTTCTGAACTTCCTTCGCCAAGCCTGGTCGGCTCGCCGAGGCATCGACCTTTCCATGCTCGAGTTGCGACTCGAGATCATGGACTGGATGACACGACTCGACATGGATCCCTCCTTCGCCGACCGCTACCTCAATGAAGGTTTCTCTGGTGGCGAAAAGAAGCGCAACGAAATCCTTCAGATGGCAATCCTTCAGCCCGACATCGCCATCCTCGATGAAACCGATTCGGGTCTCGACATCGACGCATTGCGCGTCGTCGCAAAGGGCGTACGCGAAGTCCTCGCAGCGCGACCAGAACTCGGCATTCTCGCTATTACCCATTACCAGCGACTTCTCGACGAGTTGAACCCGTCATTCGTGCATGTGCTCATCAACGGCCGCATCGTTGAATCAGGCGGCCCCGAACTTTCACGCAAACTGGAAGCCGAGGGGTATGACGCATGGCTATAAGTACCGACCCCATCGACGGAACTCGTCTGAAGGATCAATTCCCGCTGCTTTCACGCGACGTTCACGGCAAGAAGATCGTGTATCTCGACTCCGCAGCTACTTCGCAGAAACCTCTTGCGGTTTTGGATGCGATGGACGACTACTACCGCACGATTAATTCCAACGTGCACCGCGGCGTTTACATGATCGCCGAAGAAGCAACGAACCGAATGGAAATTGCTCGAGCACTGGTTCGCGATTTCATCGGCGCGCGTTCTTCTTCAGAGATCATCTTCACGAAGAACGCAACCGAATCTCTCAACTTGGTTGCGCTGAGTTGGGGACGAGCAAACCTTTCTGCCGGCGACGTCGTTGTGCTCAGCCATATGGAGCACCACGCCAACATCGTTCCGTGGCACATGCTCGTCCCAGAGATTGGCATTGAGCTGCGTTGGATTCCTCTCGACGATGAAGGTCGCCTCGATCTCACTGATCTCGATGCATTGCTCGTTGGAGCCAAGGTTCTCTCGGTCACCGCGATGTCCAATGTGCTGGGCACCATGAACCCGGTTCGCACACTGACCGATGCGGCTCGCAAAGCCGGCGCAATCAGCATCATCGACGGTTGCCAGTCAGTCCCCCACAGCGCCACGAATGTTCAAGAACTTGGTGCAGACTTCCTCGCGTTCTCAGGCCACAAGATGTGCGGCCCGACCGGAATCGGCGTTCTCTACGGGCGCGAAGAACTTCTCGAAGCGATGCCTCCGTTCCTCGGTGGCGGCGAAATGATTCGCGATGTTCGCCTCGATGGCTTCACCACCAACGACCTTCCCTGGAAGTTCGAAGCCGGTACTCCCCCGATTGCCGAAGTCATTGGCCTCGGTGCAGCAGTGGAATGGCTCAATGGTGTTGGTATGGACAATGTCCGTGCCCACGAAATCGCTCTCACCGAATACACAATCTCGACGCTTCACGAACGCTTCGGCGATCGCATCAACATTCACGGGCCTTCAAGCCCCCTCGAACGTGGTGGCGTGTTCAGTTTCGATTTCGACGGCCTGCACCCGCACGATATTTCCCAAGTCCTCGATCAGCACGCTGTCTGCGTTCGGGCCGGACACCACTGCGCCAAGCCGCTCATGAAACTTCTCGGCATCGGCGCTACGGCCCGCGCCTCGGTCTACGTCTACAACGACACCGCCGATATCGATGCCCTCGCCGACGCACTTGATGCAACTGGCGCGTTCTTCACCCTCTAGTCCCCTACGCTCACTTACACACCACGCACAGGGAGTGCCGCCAATGCCCGGCCTCGAAGACCTCTACCGAGAGATCATCCTCGACCACTACCGCAACCCGCGTAATCGCGGCGAGCTCGAATCCCCTCCGGCGCACCGCGTCGAAGGATTCAACCCTCTGTGTGGCGACGAGATCGTTCTGTACCTCGATCTCGATGCCGATGGTCGCGTGGCCGACATTCGCATCTCAGGCCAAGGCTGTTCGATTAGCCAGTCGTCCGCTTCGATGATGTCTGCTGCGGTAAAGGGCAAGTCCGTTGCCGAAATCGATGACCTCACTCGCGCCTTTAAGGCGATGATGTCGATTCACGAGAACTCACTTGAGGGTGCCGAGACCACCGAACCAATCGATGCACCCGACGTGAAACTCGGCGATCTCGAAGCGCTTCGAGGCGTTGTGAAATTCCCCGTTCGCATCAAGTGCGCAACGCTTGCCTGGAACACACTCGCTCAAGGCATCGAAGAAGCTTCAGCCTGAGCATTGACGGGCATTAGCCCTTCACAACTCCGTTGATGCCCTTTGCTAACGCGAAGCATCGTTCGGTAGGACCGCCGCTGTCGTGGCTCGTGATGTCGATCACCACGCTGTTCCAAACATTGGACCAGTTCGGGTGATGGTCAAGTTGTTCCGCGATCGGCGCCACTCGATTCATGAATGACCATGCTTCAGCGAAGTTCGCGTAGGTGAACTCGCGGTGCAGGTGCCCGTCGACCATTTGCCATTCAGGAACGCTCGCCAACCGGTCAGCGACCTCTTCAGTCGTCAGAACGCGGTCGCGTGGGCTCATGCGAAAGGGTCAGCAAAGGGGTCAGCGAATGGATCGGCCGCAGCCGGAGCTTCTTCTTCAACCCATTCGGCATAACCAGTGCGTTCGAGTTCATCGGCGAGTTCAGGACCGCCGGAAGAAACGATGCGACCCTGAGCGAGGATGTGCACGACATCGGGCTTCAGTTCTTCGAGAAGCCGTGAGTAATGGGTGATTGCGAGAACACCGAGATCGAACTCGGTCGTTGCCGCTTCGACTCGACGTGAACACGCACGAAGCGCATCAACATCGAGACCCGAGTCGAGCTCGTCGAGAATCGCGAACTTGGGGCGAAGCACCGCCAGCTGCATCGTTTCGTTGCGCTTCTTCTCGCCACCGGAGAGATCGACATTGACGGGACGATCAAGAAGGCGGGTTGCCAAGCCGATTCGCTCTGCTTCAGCGGCAACGGCGGTATGAACGACCGACGCGTCGCGACCCTGAGCCGAAAGGGCTTCGGTAAGAAGTTCTTCAAGACTTACGCCAGGAACCTCGACCGGATATTGCATGGCCAAGAACAAACCAGCCTTCGCTCGTTCGTAGGTGGGAAGTGAAAGTAGATCGACACCGTCGATGGTGACCGAGCCACCGGTGACGGTGTAGCCAGGCTTGCCCATGAGTACATGCGAAAGCGTTGACTTACCTGCGCCGTTGGGACCCATGACGGCATGGACCTCGCCGGACTTCACGACAAGATCGACGCCGTTGAGAATTTGTCGGCCAGCAACTTCGGCCGTAAGTCCTTGAATTCGAAGTTCACCCATGTCAGTCGATCTCCACGTACACATCGGCGTCGTCGATACGCACGACATAGGTCGGAACAGCCTTGGTTGCAGGAAGTGAATTCGGGATGCCAGTTTCGAGCGAGAAGCAGCTGCCGTGCTTCGGGCATTCGAGTTCGCAGGTCTTGGCGTGGACCTCGCCCTCGGAGAGTGAGACATCGAGATGGGTGCAGCGATCACCGATTGCGTAGAACGTGCCGCCGATATGGGCGAGCGCAATTCGCACAGATCCAAAATCGAAACGTCGAACCTCGCCATCGGGAACATCCTGGATGGAACAAACACGTTCGAGCGTCATGAGTTCACTCCGGCATCGAGTCGTTCATCAATTGCGGTAGCAATTAACGGCACTGCAGCAGCAACCGGGAACTCTTCGAGAACTTCGTCGAAGAATCCGGCAACAATCAATCGCTCGGCGATTTCGGTCGGTACGCCACGACTTTCCAGATAGAAGACTTGTTCTTCGTCGACCGGACCAACCGTGGATGCGTGGCTGCACTTGACATCGTTGGTT
>WLOT01000116.1 GCA_009699125.1 Actinomycetota bacterium | reverse complement strand
TGCACCCGACCAGTGGCTCCTGTGCCATGCAACAGAAGTTTCTGTTGCTTCTTCGGAAGTTTGTTGAACGGAACGTCAGGATCGATCTCGTAGACATCGCACACCGATTCAAGAAGACGCCCGAAGTACTGCGTGCGGGCAGTGGCCCACGGCGCAAGCGCTCCTTCGGTAACGCTGAGATCGGGATTGGGAATGACGAGTTCGGCATCGACCTCGAACTTTGTGCCCAGACCATCGCAGTGTTCGCACGCGCCATACGGCGAGTTGAACGAAAAATTTCGGGGAGCCAGTTCCTCATAACTCAGACCACAACTCGGGCAACCGAGGTGCTGGGAGAACGTGAGGATTTCGTCGTCGAGACCGGAGTCGTCTCCCCCGCCCACAATCTGTACTTCGGCAACGCCTTCGGCAATGCGCAGCGCGGTTTCAAGCGAGTCGGTGAGGCGGCGATCGATGCCAGCCTTCTTGACCAGACGATCAACCACGATCTGAATCGTGTGCTGCTCGTAGCGAGCAAGTTCGATCTTGTCGGTGAGCTCGTGCAGTTCGCCGTCGATGATGGCGCGGGCAAAGCCCTGCGAGGCCAAGTCGGTAAGCAGCGTGTCGTAGGTGCCCTTGCGCCCACGCACAACTGGGGCCAACACCTGGAACTTGGTGCCATCGGGAAGTTCAAGGACTCGGTCGACGATCTGTTGCGGGGTCTGGCGCTTAATGACTGAACCGTCGACCGGGCAATGCGGAACGCCGATGCGCGCATAGAGCAGTCGGAGGTAGTCGTAGACCTCGGTGATCGTTCCGACGGTGGAACGGGGGTTGCGGGAGGCCGACTTCTGATCGATCGAGATCGCGGGCGAAAGGCCCTCGATGAAATCGACATCGGGCTTGTCCATCTGGCCAAGGAACTGGCGGGCATAGGCCGAAAGCGACTCGACGTAGCGGCGCTGACCTTCGGCGTAAATCGTGTCGAAGGCCAGTGAGGATTTCCCGGAACCAGAAAGGCCGGTGAAAACGATGAGCCGGTCTCGGGGAAGTTCAATAGAGACGTTGCGAAGGTTGTGCTCTCGGGCACCACGAATGACCAGTTGATCCACGGCGGGAGCCTACTGTCGCCCCGAATCAGAACGATGCTCGAAGCGAGGGTTCAACCCACTTCGCGAAGTTCTCGACGCAGTTCCTTGATTTCGTCTCGGAGACGGGCCGCGTATTCAAAGCGAAGGTCGGCCGCAGCTTCCTTCATTTCCTCTTCGAGGGTGAGCACTAAACGCCCAAGTTCATCGGCCGGCAATTCAGCGAGATTCGAGCGCACCTTGTCACGAGCAGTCGATCGTTTGCCGTTTCCAGGAACCGGAGCGCCAGAAGTTCCGCGAAGCGTGGCAAGGATGTCGGTCACGGCCTTGCGAATAGTTTGCGGATTGATGCCGTGCTCTTTGTTGTAGGCCTCTTGCAACCCACGACGACGATTCGTTTCTGAAATTGCTCGCTGCATCGAATCAGTGATCTTGTCGGCATACATGATGACCTGACCATCGACATTTCGAGCCGCACGACCAATGGTCTGCACGAGGGCGGTTTCCGAACGCAGGAAACCTTCCTTGTCGGCATCGAGAATGGCAACAAGTGACACTTCGGGAAGATCGAGACCTTCACGAAGCAGGTTGATGCCGATCAACACATCGAATTCGCCGAGGCGAAGGTCACGGAGAATCTCGATGCGCTCGATGGTGTCGACTTCGCTGTGGAGATAGCGAACCTTCACCCCGAGTTCAAGGAGATAGTCGGTGAGATCCTCGGACATCTTCTTGGTGAGCGTCGTGACCAACACACGATCGCCATTGGTGACGCGCTTGTTGATCTGTTCAATGAGGTCGTCGATCTGACCCTTGGTGGGCTTCACGACGATCTCGGGATCAACCAAACCAGTTGGGCGCACGACCTGCTCAACAATCGCTGAGGAGTTCTCAAGCTCAAACGGCCCCGGCGTTGCGGAGAGGAACACAACCTGCCCAATGCGACCCATCACCTCATCGAATGTCAGCGGGCGGTTGTCCGCCGCTGATGGAAGGCGGAATCCGTGTTCGATGAGGGTTTGCTTACGAGAACGGTCGCCGGCGTACTGGCCGCGCACCTGCGGCACGGCCTGATGGCTTTCGTCCATCACCACGAGGAAGTCGTCAGGGAAATAATCGAGCAATGTGAATGGGGCTTCGCCCGGTTCACGACCATCGATATGAGCCGAGTAGTTCTCGATGCCGTTGCAGAAACCCAGTTCGGCCATCATCTCGAGGTCGTACTGCGTGCGCATACGCAAACGCTGCGCTTCGAGCAGTTTGTTCTCGCTCTCGAACTTTGCCAGTTGCTGCTGAAGTTCTGCTTCAATCCGCGTCATTGCTGTTCGCATGCGCTCATCACTTGCGGCGTAATGCGTGGCGGGAAAGACAACGAGCTCTTCGAGTTCGGTGATCTTCTCGCCAGTGAGGGGATCGACCACGATGATTCGCTCAATCTCGTCACCAAAGAGTTCAATGCGAATTGCGGTTTCGTCGTATGCCGGATGAATCTCGATGGTGTCCCCACGAACGCGGAACTTTCCGCGAATGAGATTCATGTCGTTGCGTTCGTATTGCATGTCGACAAGACGACCAAGAATGGCGCGCTGTTCGTGCGTCTCGCCCTGACGAATCACCAACATTTGGTCGGCGTATTCCTCGGGGTTACCAAGGCCGTAAATGCATGAAACCGACGCAACCACGATGGTGTCACGTCGCGTCAACAGTGCCGAGGTCGCCGCGTGGCGCAACCGCTCGATCTCGTCGTTTACCGATGAGTCTTTTTCGATGTAGGTATCGGAGGCCGGCATGTAGGCCTCGGGTTGGTAGTAGTCGTAATAGGAGACGAAGTACTCGACACGGTTCTCAGGGAAGAACTCGCGGAACTCGTTGGCCAACTGCGCGGCCAGCGATTTATTTGGTGCCATCACCAATGTCGGTCGCTGCAACTTCTCGATCGTCCACGCAATGGTTGCGCTCTTGCCTGAACCAGTGATGCCGAGCAGCGTTTGGAAGCGATTCCCCGCTTCGATGCTTGCGGTCAGTTCTTCGATCGCCTTGGGCTGATCGCCAGCGGGCTGGAAATCGGAAACAAGACGAAACGGCGGCATCGGAGGAGTCTACGAAGGGCCGGGGCCATTGCTCCCGGTACCTCGGTGGCTGCCGTCTAACCTTGACCCGACGGCCCGTAACCCTGGAAGAGGAACGACACACATGCGCGACGCTTTGGGTTCGGTGCAATCGGTACTGGTACTGGGAGGAAACTCCGAAATTGGTCTGGCGATCGTCGACCGCCTTGTGGCCAGCCGCTGCAAGAAGGTGCTGTTGGGTGTCCGCTCGCCCGCTTCAGCGACCAGCACGATCAATCGCCTGCGTTCTGCTGGCGTCGACGCCGACACCATTGTGTTCGATGCGCTTGACCCCGCTTCGCACGCCAAGGTCATTGACGCAGCCGCCGAACGAATCGGCGATCTCGACATGATCATCCTCGCCTTCGGCGTGTTGGGCGAACAGTCCGAGTTCAACGCCGACCCCGTCGCTGCCGCCCAAGCAGCAAGCGCCAACTACGTCGGGGCGGTGTCGAGCGGCTTGGCCGCTGCCGCCAAGATGCGCACGCAAGGCCACGGGACAATCCTTGCGATCACGTCGGTCGCAGGTGTTCGGGCCCGAGCCGATAATTTTGTGTACGGCTCAACCAAAGCCGGCATGGATGCATTCGCTCAAGGTCTTGGCGATTCCCTCATTGGTTCTGGCGCCCGCTGCGTTGTTGTTCGTCCCGGCTTCGTCCACACCCGCATGACAGAGGGCATGAAGCCCGCACCGTTTGCCACGACGCCTGACAAGATCGCCGACGCCGTAATGGCTGGACTTCAGAAGAACAAAGAGATCATCTGGGCGCCTCCGATCATGTCGATCCTCTTCACTCTCCTTCGTCACCTTCCTCGCCCGATCTGGCGGAAGATCAGCGCTGGGTGAGATGACGACCGACACCGCTCCCCGTCCATCCCTTCTCGGAGGCATCGTCCGAGAACTGCGCCCAAAGCAGTGGATCAAGAACGTCCTCGTTTTTGCTGCGCCAGTCGCCGCAGGTCTCTTCGACAACAGAGACACAGACCTTCATGCGCTCGGCGCCTTCGGATGCTTCTGCGCTGCAGCCAGCGCCACATATCTCCTCAACGACGCCATGGACCTCGAGTCCGATCGTCGTCACCCCGTAAAGAAGAACCGTCCAATAGCCGCAGGCATCGTTCCCGTTGGTCTCGCATACGTACTTGCCATCGTGCTGCTTGCCATCGCTATCAGCGGCGCGTTCCTTATCCGCCGCGATTTTGGCTTCACGATCCTGGCGTATCTCGCACTCACCACCATGTATTCGCTGTGGTTGAAGCACATGCCCATTCTCGACATCGTCGCTGTTGCTGCCGGATTCGTTCTTCGAGCGATTGGCGGTGCAACGGCAACGGGCCTTCCTATCTCCGAATGGTTCTTCATCGTTACGAGTTTCGGCGCGTTGTTCATGGTCACAGGCAAGCGCGCTGGCGAACGAGCTGAACTCGGTGAGGACGCAGCAATTATCCGCCCAGCGCTTGCGGCGTACACACCGCAGTACCTCAATTATTTGAAGGCAGTGTTCTCCGCCGGAACGTTGATCACCTACTGCCTCTGGGCGTTTGCTTCAGCGCAGGAATCAACAAATGGTTCCGTGCTTTTTCAGCTCTCGATTGTTCCGTTTGCAATCGCCATCCTCCGATACGCGCTGCTGCTTGAACAGGGCAAGGGCGCCGAACCGGAGAATCTCGTGCTTTCCGACCGAACATTGCTCATCGCTGGTGCGATCTGGGCCACGATCTACGCCTGTGCCGTCTACGCCTCCTGAACCGGCGGCCTCTCGGGCCGTTCCTTCTTCCTCCGAACTTTTCGGTTGGGGTCGCACCGCACCTTCAGGCGCGGATGTTCGTCGTCCCACTTCACCTATTGAGCTGCAACGAGCGCTTCCCACCACGTTTGAACGAGGTCTGATCGCTCGCGGTCTTGGCCGCAGCTACGGAGACGCGGCGCAGAACGCTGGCGGCACCGTCATCGAAACCACCGACGTTGCTGCGTTCACGATTCATGCATCGGATCCGACCTCCGACACCGTGCTCGTTACTGCCGATGCCGGCGCAAGCATCGATCGACTCCTGCACGCTTTGGTGCCGCAAGGCTTGTTCGTTCCCGTCACTCCTGGCACTCGCTATGTCACCGTTGGCGGGGCCATTGCCGCCGACATTCACGGCAAGAACCACCATCTCAAAGGTTCGTGGTGCAATCACGTCGTATCGCTCCACCTACAACTCGCCGATGGTTCGGTTGTTGAAGTTGGCCCTGATCGCGATCCGGAATTGTTTTGGGCAACTGCTGGCGGCATGGGCCTGACCGGCGTCATCCTCGACGCCACATTCCGCTGTCCTCGTATTGGTTCAAGCCAACTCGTCGTCGACACCGACCGCGCTGCCGATCTCGACGCCGTGTGTGAGCTCATGCGCACCGGCGATCACCTCTACGACTACTCGGTGGCCTGGATTGATCTCATGGCGACCGGTACCAACATGGGTCGCTCGGTGCTCACGCGCGGTCGATTCGCTAGCGCAGAAGAAGCAGCACCAAAGATCGGTGCCGATCCATACAAGTACAACGCTGGTGAACTCGTGAGCGCCCCTCCGTTCATGCCGGCGGGCCTGCTCAACAAACTTTCGATTCGCGCATTCAACGAATTGTGGTTCCGCAAAGCGCCCGTTGAGCGACGCGACGAAATCCAGTCGATTCCCACGTTCTTCCATCCGCTCGACATGGTTCGCGGATGGAATCGCATCTACGGACCAGCAGGCTTCCTGCAATGGCAGTTCGTTATTCCGTTTGACGCAACGAGCACACTCTCCACGATTGTTGAAGAGATCAGTCAGTCTGGCTGCACATCGTTCCTTGCGGTTCTGAAATCCTTCGGCGAAGGAAACGCTGCGCCGCTTTCGTTCCCTGCAGGCGGCTG
>WLOT01000115.1 GCA_009699125.1 Actinomycetota bacterium | reverse complement strand
GCCGAGGGCAAAGCTCTGCTCGATGCTTTCGGCTTCCCGTTCAAGCGTGAGGGGCAGCAGTAATGGCCAAAAAGGCGCTCGTTAATAAGCAACGTGAGACCCCGAAGTTCAAGGTCCGTGGTTACACCCGTTGCCAGAAGTGCGGACGGCCTCGTGCTGTGTACCGCAAGTTCCAGTTGTGCCGTATTTGCTTGCGCGAACTCGGACACGCTGGCGAAATTCCTGGTCTCAAAAAGGCCAGCTGGTAGGGGAGGCGACGACATGACAATGACAGATCCCATCGCCGACATGCTCACCCGCATCCGCAACGCGAACACCGCGATGCACGATGAGGTACGCATGCCCTCTTCCAAGGTGAAAGAAGCACTCGCACAACTCCTCCTTGCCGAGGGTTACATCGAGAGCTTCACCATCGCTGACGACCCGAACCGTCCTGGTTCCGTCCTCACCGTCACCATGAAGTACTCGCCCGAACGCAAGCGCGTCATCTCTGGTGTCAAGCGCGTGTCGAAGCCGGGCCTCCGTGTGTACATCAAGGCCGACAAGATCCCCCGGGTTCTTGGCGGATTGGGTGTCGCTGTCCTGTCCACCAGTCAGGGTCTAATGACCGACCGTGAGGCGCGTAAGCGTCGCATGGGCGGCGAGATCCTGTGCTTCGTTTGGTAAGGGGCTGACATGTCACGAGTAGGACGCGCTCCTATCGCGGTTCCGGCTGGCGTCGAGGTTTCGATCGCTGGTCAGCACATCTCCGTGAAGGGTTCCAAGGGAACACTTGAACGCGACATTCCCGGTGAGATCACCATCCGTCAGGAAGGTACTGAACTCATCGTCGAACGTCCCAACGACGAACGTCAGAACCGTGCGCTGCACGGCCTGGTTCGCTCGCTCGTTAACAACATGGTCATTGGCGTAAGCGCTGGCTTCACCAAGGAACTTGAAATCATCGGCGTCGGTTACCGCGCCACCGCGAAGGGCGACACTGCGCTCGACCTCGCACTTGGTTTCAGTCACCCGGTAAGCGTTGTTGCTCCGGCCGGCATCACCTTCGAGGTTCCCGCACCGACCCAGATTCTGGTCAAGGGCACCGACAAGGAAACTGTTGGTCAGGTCGCCGCTGACATCCGTGCAATCCGTAAGCCCGAGCCTTACAAGGGCAAGGGTGTCCGGTACAAGGGCGAATACGTTGCCCGCAAGGCCGGCAAGGCAGGTAAGTAGACATGAGCGACAAAGCACAGCAAAAGCGCGACGCGCGAATCCGTCGTCACCGTCGAGTGCGCAAGCAGGTGCGTGGCACCGCAACGCGTCCTCGTATGGCGGTCTACCGATCCAATCGCCACATCAACGCACAGATCATCGACGACATCAGCGGTCGCACCATCGCCGCTGCATCGTCGGTGGAAACCGGTGTCGCCTCTGGTGGCACAAGCAACATCACTGCAGCAACCGCGGTCGGCAAGCTTCTTGCTGAGCGTGCGAAGGCTGCGGGTATCGACAAGGTCGTGTTCGACCGCGGTGGATTCCTCTACCACGGTCGTGTCGCTGCTGTTGCCGATGCCGCCCGAGAAGCTGGACTGGAGTTCTGATGGCCCTCAACGCTGACGCTCTCGCACTTCGCGAGTCACGCGTGATCAACATCAACCGAGTTGCCAAGGTCGTCAAGGGCGGTCGTCGTTTCTCGTTCACCGCTCTCGTGGTGATCGGCGACGGAGCTGGTCATGTCGGTCTTGGATACGGCAAGGCGAAGGAAGTTCCGCTCGCCATCCAGAAGGGCACCGAAGAGGCTCGCAAGAACCTGTTCAAGGTGCCGTTGGCCGGATCAACCGTCACTCACCCAATCGTCGGACGCATGGGCGCCGGACGCGTGCTTATTCAGCCCGCTGCTCCTGGTACCGGTGTGATCGCGGGTGGTGCTGCTCGCGCCATTCTCGAAGAGGCCGGCATTCACGACGTTCTTTGTAAGTCGCTTGGCTCCTCGAACCACATCAACGTGGCTCGTGCGACCATCGCCGGCTTGCAGGGTCTCAAGGATCCCAACGAGGTCGCTCGACTTCGTGGCCTTGCGCCTGAAGAGTTCGTTCCTAAGGGCATGCTCGAAGCGTTCAAGCTTTCCGAGCGTGGACCGCACGTCCCCAATGAGGTCGCGTGATGGCAGAACTTAAGGTCACCCAAATCAAATCGTCGATCGGCACCAAGCCCAAGCATCGCGGAACCCTCCGTGCCCTTGGTCTCCGCGGTATCGGCAAGACCAACACCCTTCCCGACCGTCCTGAAATTCGCGGCATGATCGCTCGTGTCCCGCATCTCATTTCTGTCGAAGAGGTCGAGCCCGGCTCGACCAGCAAGTGAGGACATCGTGAAGATTCATGATCTCAAGCCCGCTGAGGGCTCAAACCGTCGCCGCAAGCGCGTCGGCCGCGGTATCGGTGGCAAGGGCGGCAAGACCGCAGGCCGTGGTACCAAGGGCCAGGGCGCACGTACGACCATCCCCGCTCGTTTCGAGGGTGGTCAGATGCCTCTGCACATGCGTGTGCCGAAGCTTCGTGGCTTCAACAACCCCTTCCGCGTCGAATACCAAGCCATCAACCTCGACTCCATCAACGACTCAGGTCTCGACATCGTCGATCCCGTTTCGCTGCTGGGCAAGAGCCTTGTTGGCAAGGGTTCACTCGTGAAGGTGCTCGGCCGCGGTGAAATCACCCGTGCTGTCACCGTGCGTGCCCACTCCTTCTCGAAGTCAGCCGAAGCGGCAATCACCGCTGCCGGTGGCACTGTTGAAATCATCCCGTTGCCTTGGGGCGAACGTCGTCCTCCCGTCAAGGGCAACCAGTTCGCCAACCGCTGACGCACTGCTGGCGTTCTAGCCAGCGGTAGGAGTGACCTCGGTGCTCGCAAACCTGAAGAACATCTTCAAGGTCCAGGACCTTCGCAACAAGGTTCTGTTCACGTTCCTGATGATCGCCCTGTATCGACTGGGCGCTCATCTTCCCGTTCCCGGAATCGACACCGCTGCACTCAAGCAGCTGAAGGCGTCGGCCGACGAGGGTGGCGTGCTCGCGTTCCTGAAGTTGTTCTCTGGTGGCGGCCTCACCAACTTCGCGATTTTTGCGCTCGGCATCATGCCGTACATCACTGCATCGATCATCATGCAGATCCTCGGTGTCGTGATTCCCAAACTCGAGGAATGGCAGAACCAAGGCGCAGTCGGTCAGCGCAAGATCACGCAGTGGACTCGTTACGTCACCATCGGCATTGCAATTCTCCAGTCGACTGGTTTGGCCTATCTGTTCCATAACGGCGGTGGCGGCCTCACCCGCGGGAATAACACGGGTATTGACCTCATCCCCGATTTCACCGTTGGTCGCGTTCTACTCATCGTGCTGACGCTCACCACCGGCACGGCGTTGCTGATGTGGATGGGCGAACTCATCACGCAGCGCGGGATCGGCAACGGCATGTCGCTGTTGATCTTTGCGTCGGTCGTTTCGTTGCTGCCGAGCCAAATGGCCACCATCAAGGCCAACGGCGGCTGGGTTGCAGTGATGATGGTGCTTGCTGGTTATGGATTCATCACTGTCGCGATTGTCTATGTCGAACAAGGGCAGCGCCGCATTCCGGTGCAGTTTGCCAAGCGTGTTGTCGGTCGTCGCCAGTACGGCGGACAAAGCACCTACATCCCGCTCAAGGTGAACCAGTCGGGTGTTATCCCGATCATCTTCGCCAGTTCGGTGCTGTACCTGCCGCAGTTGCTTAGCTTCGTGCTTCCGGCCGATGGCTGGGGCAAGAGCGTGCAGGACTGGGTGAACTCGAACCTCGTTACCCCGAACGCCCCGATCCACATGATCATCTTTGGTCTTCTGATCATTGGTTTCGCCTACTTCTACACAGCGATCACCTTCGATCCGGTGAAGCAGGCCGATCAGCTTCGTAAGCAGGGTGGCTTCATTCCCGGTATTCGTCCCGGCCCCCAGACCGAGCGCTACCTGGCCAAGGTGCTTTCCCGCATCACGCTTCCGGGCGCGTTGTTCATCGCCGCTGTCGCTCTTGTTCCGTCCTACATCCTTACGACGTATCTTCCCGGCACGCAGGTGTCGTTCACCGGTATCTCGATCCTCATCGCCGTGGGTGTTGCCCTCGAGACGATGAAGCAGATCGACAGCCAGTTGATGATGCGTAATTACGAAGGATTCCTGAAGTAATGACTGCTCGTCTGCTTATCTTCGGACGGCAGGGAGCGGGCAAGGGCACACAGTCCGAGCGGCTTTCGGTGCATTACCGCACCCCGCATATCTCTACCGGAGACATGCTGCGCGCTGCGGTTGCAGCTGGCACTCCGCTTGGCGTGGAAGCCAAAGCAGTGATGGATGCCGGCGGTCTCGTGTCGGACGAAATCATTCTCGGTGTTGTTGAAGAACGACTGGCCGAAGGCGATGTCCAAGCAAACGGTTTTCTTCTCGATGGCTTTCCGCGCACAGTGGTGCAAGCAGAAGGCATGGCGAAGTTCGCAACCATCGATGTTGCAATCGATCTCGTAGTCCCTGAAGACGTTGTGCTCGAACGCATTTCGTCGCGTCGAGTGTGTGCAAAGTGCGGCGCGATTTATTCAGTTGCTGCGCCGCCTTCTACTCAGTGGGTGTGTGACAAGTGCGGTGGCGATGTTGTGCAGCGCGCCGACGACACTCCTGAATCGATTGCAAAGCGTCTTGCGGCGTACAACACAGAAACCCAACCAACCATTGACTTTTATGAGTCCACGGGTTTGCTGGTGAAGGTCGACGGACTCGGTACGCCCGACGAAGTCTTCGCTCGACTTCTGAGCGCGATCGACGCGCAACTCCCGAAGTAGAAACCGGGAAGGCGAACGACCATGAAAGCTCGTTCGAAAGAAGAACTTCGTCACATGCGCGCTGCTGGTCGCGTTGTTGCAGAGATGCACGAAAAGATTCGCGCCGCGATTCGTCCTGGTATTACGACTGCTGATCTTGATGCAATCGGCCGCAACGTGATCGACAGCAGGGGAGCGTCATCGAACTTCCTCGGCTACCACGGCTTCCCTGCAGTGATCTGCGCGTCACCGAACGATGTGATCGTCCACGGCATCCCTGGCGCCGTCGTGCTCAACGAAGGCGACATCATTTCGGTCGACTGCGGTGCTGTGGTCGAGGGCTGGCATGGCGACGCTGCATTCACGACCGGGGTGGGGGAGATCTCCGCTGAAGCCGCCAAACTCATCTCGGTGACCGACGCCTCGTTGGCTGCCGGCATTGCCGCCATGGTGGAGGGCAATACCCTCGGGGACATCGGGGCTGCGGTGCAAGCGGTGGTCGAGGCCGCTGGTTTCTCAGTGGTTCGGGACTATGTGGGCCACGGCATCGGCCGGGCCATGCACGAATCGCCTGAAGTCCCCAATTATGGGGTGGCCGGCAAGGGCGGAAAGCTCAAAAAAGGTATGACTCTGGCGGTGGAGCCCATGGTGACCATTGGGGACTCCGAAACCTTCGTGACCGAGGACGGCTGGACAGTCCTTTCGGCCGACGGATCCTGGGCCGCCCATGCCGAGCACACCATCGCCATCGGCCCCAATGGGCCCGAAATCCTGACGCTGCCATAACACGGGATTTGGCGCATTTGGAGCCAGCGGGCCTGACCGGTAGGGTCTTCAGTCCGCCCTCGTCCGGGAACCCGCCTTTGCGCGGTCCTGAGCAGGGGTTTTCAGATCCATCACACAGGAGTCAGTGTCCTGGCTAAGCCCAAAGAAGACGCGATCGTTCTGGAAGGAACGGTCACCGAGCCGCTGCCGAACGCCATGTTCCGCGTCGAACTCGAAAACGGCCACAAAGTGTTGGCCCACATCTCCGGAAAGATGCGGATGCATTACATCCGAATTCTCCCCGGTGATCGCGTCCAAGTTGAGCTGACGCCGTACGACCTGACTCGTGGTCGGATCACCTATCGGTACAAGTAACACCAACAACTGAACACAAGCGAGTGTCTGATCACAAGGATCAGACCCATCGGAGGGGTTTGGCTTCGGCCCACAACTTCGCTTCGATGTTCCCGGCAGAGCCGGGCGAAAGGAACAAACGCAGTGAAAGTACGCCCAAGCGTCAAGAAGATCTGTGAG
>WLOT01000114.1 GCA_009699125.1 Actinomycetota bacterium | reverse complement strand
GCCGCGGAGGAATTCGGTGATCTTCTTCGCCTTCGTGGGCGACTCGACGATGACGAGGGGACCGGCCATGGGGGGACACAATGAGACCCCTTTGGCGGCTCTGTCAATCACAGACTTTGGAACCATGGTTGCGGGGACCCCCTTAGGGGGTCCCCGATTTTTCTTATCCACAACCCCATTTCTCAGTCCTGAGCGGGCATTTCGGCCATACTCGGCCCGTGACACCTGCCGCGGAAAAGCCCACTTCGAACGACGACACCCTTCGCCCCCTCGGCGAGGCCGGAACGGGCGAACGTCGCCCATGGGGTGAGTTCGTCATCCTTGACGACGGCCCGGCCGCCAAGGTCAAGCGCATCACTGTCGAGCCTGGTCAACGACTCTCCTACCAATCGCACGACAAGCGCTCCGAGCACTGGATCGTCGTCGAAGGCACTGCCATCGTCACCCTCAACGATGTCGATCACACCGTGCCCGCTGGCCGCACAATCGAAATCCCTGTTCACACGAAACACCGAGTTCGCAACGACAGCGCCGCGCCAGTGGTGTTCATCGAAGTGCAGACCGGCAGTTACTTCGGTGAAGACGACATCGTTCGCTACGAAGACGACTACGGAAGAGCAGGCTCCTGATGGACTTTGCACCCAGCCCCCGCGCGGCAGATCTGCAACAACGACTGCTCGCGTTCATGGAAGAAGTTGTCATCCCCGCCGAGCCTGTATTCGCCGAGGAAATGCGCGCATCGGGCGACCCTCACTTCCACCCGCATGTCATGGAAGACCTCAAAGCCGAAGCAAAGAAGCGCGGCCTCTGGAATCTCTTCATGCCGCACATCACCGAGTGGACACCCGATCCAGTTTCCAATGTCGACTACGCGCCGCTTGCTGAAATCACTGGCCGCAGCCCACTCGGCCCCGAATCGGTGAACTCCGCTGCGCCCGATACCGGCAACATGGAAATCCTTGCGCTGTTCGGAACACCCGAACAAAAAGATCGTTGGTTGGTTCCGCTGCTTGAAGGCGAGATTCGTTCGTGTTTCGCCATGACCGAACCAGACGTTGCTTCAAGCGATGCTCGCAACATCAGTCTCAGCATCGTTCGCGAAGGTGACGAATACGTCCTAAACGGGCGTAAATGGTGGATTTCTGGAGCCGCGAACCCTCGCTGTCGAGTTGCCATCGTGATGGGAAAGACCGATCCATCGGCTCCCACCTATACGCAGCAGTCGATGGTTCTTGTTCCAATGGACACGCCAGGACTCACTGTTGTTCGCGACCTCATGGTGTTCGGTTACAACGACCGCGAAGGCCATTGCGAACTTCATTTCGACAATGTTCGCGTTCCTGTTTCCAATCTTCTCGGCGAAGAAGGGGGCGGCTTCGCACTTGCGCAAGCGCGTCTCGGTCCTGGCCGTATTCATCACTGCATGCGTTGCATCGGCATGGCCGAGCGTGCGCTCGAACTCATGTGTCGTCGAGTCACTGATCGCGTGGCATTCGGCAAGCCGCTCGCGCAACAGGGCGTGATTCAGGAATGGATCGCCGATTCACGTATCGAAATTGAACAAGCCCGCTTGCTCACGATGAAAGCAGCATGGCTGATGGATACCGTCGGCAACAAGGGCGCACGTACAGAGATCTCTGCCATCAAAGTTGTCGCACCCAATGTTGCGCTCGCTGTTGTCGATCGTGCCATCCAGGCGCACGGCGGTGGCGGTGTGTCACAAGATTTCCCATTGGCGGGAATGTGGGCCGGTCTTCGCACACTTCGATTCGCCGATGGTCCCGACGAAGTTCATCGCATGCAGCTCGCACGTCGAGAACTCGGTCGCTACATCGAAACAGGCGATTCCAAGCCGACCTGAAAAGATTTCAGCGACGCTCGTTACTCCCTTTATTTGGGGCTTTTGGGGATCAGCGCTGAGTCAGGAATCACATCGAAGAGTTCAGCATTCTCTGCAGCTTCAATCGCAAGTTCTGCAGCGCTTGATCGTTTTGCAGCGATGCTCAATACAACGGCGGAGAGAAGCCCGGCCACGGCGGAAGCACCGAGAATTCCGACTTTGGCCTCTTCAGTGAACATCGGATCAGTAAAGGCGAGCCCAGTCACAAACAGTGCAACCGTGAAGCCAATACCTGCGGCCATCGCAATACCGAGCACATGAAGATTGGTCGCGCCGCGCGGGCGACGAGCAATCCCAACTGCAATCGCAATCGTTGCGGCTCCAAATACGCCCACTGTTTTTCCAACAACGAGTCCGAGTGCAACTCCCCATGTGACCGTTGAGCCCGCTGCCGCACGAAGTGATTCAGACGTGAGCAGAATGCCTGCGTTGCAAAGCGCAAAGATCGGGATAATCACGTAACTCGTCCAGGGGAGCATCCGATCAACGAGACGCTCACCAACTGGCACTGACTCATTAATCAAAAACGATGCAGCGGCAACATCAGCTGCGCTCAACTCCGCTTGGTTTTCCAGTCGATCGGCAATTGCTTCCGAATCGAGATCAGGACGCAATGCATCCGTCGGAGTCAAGAAGCCCATCGCGACTCCCGCCACCGTCGCGTGCACGCCAGATTTCAACATGCAGTACCAAACCACGATGCCGATTGCGAGATACAGCGGGCCGTACCAAATGCGTCGGCGGCGCATCAGCCATACGAGAACAAGCAATGCAACTGACGCGCCAAGCCACACGAAATTGACTGACTGGCTATAGAAGATCGCGATAACACCAATGGCGCCCAAGTCGTCGGCGACAGCAAGGGTGAGAAGAAAGAGTTTCAGCGCAACCGGAACTCGATTGCCGAGAAGCGAAACGATGCCAACGGCGAACGCGATGTCGGTCGCCATCGGAATTCCCCATCCATGTGACGAGGATGAACCGGCATTGATCGCAAAGTAGATGAGGGCCGGAACGATCATTCCGCCGAGTGCGGCGATGATCGGAAGCGCAGCAGCCTTGCGATCCCGAAGCTCGCCCTTGACTAACTCTCTCTTGATTTCAAGGCCGGCGACGAAGAAGAAAAACGCCATGAGCGCGTCATTCACAAACTCCTGCAGCGTGAGATGGATGCCCACAGGTCCTGCGTCAAGAATGATTTCTGCATTCAGAAATGACGCATACGAGTTCTTCCATGGTGAGTTCGCCCAGATCAGCGCAATCACCGTGGCAGCGAGCAGCAAGATCCCGCTCGCTGCTTCAATCGCGAGGAATCGGGCCGCTGGCCGGGCCAGCCGACGGGCCAAGAACCGATCCGTCCCGAGCCACGTATGACTCCATGGATGGTGTTCTGTCAGTTCATTGTCGGTCACTGGCAATCCCATCCTTGCTGTCTATTCCGGCGAGATCATCAACCGGTTTCCCAAATGTGACGTGTGTATTACATCTCGAAAGTCAGAGGGAGAAGGACTGGACCGCCTCGTCCACCGATTCGAATACCGGGAGGATCTCGATCACTCTCGTAATTTCCAGATCCCGGAGCACCTGGGCTTCGGCTCGAGCCAATGCCAAGTCGCCGCCGCGAGATCGGGTGCGCTTCACACCATCGAAGATCACGCCGAGTCCTGTTGGATCGAGGTGATCGACGCCAGCGAGATCAATCACAACCCGCGGAGTATCTGTTGCAGCTACAACTCGGATCAGTTCTTCACGCAGTCGCGGCGCTGTCGACATGTCGAGCTCACCGATGATCGAAATGACCACGACGCCGTCAATGGGTTCGGTTAGAGCCAGATCAAAAATCACCCGAGAGTCCATTTCGGTGAGTGGCCGACACCGACGCGTCGAGCACTGTGAGGTTATCGGTCCATCCACGAGAAATCTGGCCCAAGTCGGAGGTCTGAGGAGAGGCAGAGTCAGACACCGGCCATACGATCAGCGCAATGGCTCGGCGTACTCCCCTAACCCTCGACGCATTCGTGACCACGCTCGGCACCGACCCACGCGTCGTGCACGTCGAGCGTTCACCAGAACGCGGTGCGCGGTTTTCCTCTCTCGCCGAGCCACTTCCCGACGTCATCGAAGATCTCGTGCCCGAACGAGGACTGTGGTCGCACCAGGCAGAAGCCATCGATCACGCACGAGCTGGTCGATCTGTTGCAATCGCGACCGGTACAGCATCGGGCAAGTCACTGTGCTTTCAACTCCCAATCGCTGAAGCCATCGCCGCAGGGCCGCTTCCAGCCACGGCACTTCTCCTCTTTCCCACGAAGGCGCTCGCTCAAGACCAACTCCGCTCGCTCACAGCACTCAATGTTCCGGGCCTTATCGCTGCAACCCACGATGGCGATTCCTCACCTGAAGAACGCAAGTGGACTCGCACGCACGCAAACGTTCTGCTCACAAACCCCGAAATGCTGCACATGAGCATGCTGCCGGTGCATGCCAATTGGGGCACCTACTTCAAACGACTTCGGTACGTTGTCATCGACGAGTTGCACATGTTGCGCGGAATGTTCGGAAGCAACGTTGCTCAAGTGCTCCGTCGTCTGCGTCGTATCTGCGCGCACTACGGCTCTGATCCAGTTTTCATTTTTACCTCTGCGACCATCGGCGATCCATCGGCGCTCGCATCAACGCTCTGCGGTCTTCCCGTCGAAGCAGTTGTCGACGACGGATCTCCACGGGGCGAGCGCTTATTTGTGTTGTGGGATCCAGATGGCATCAACGACGGGTCGGAAGAGGAACCGAAATCGGTGTCCTCGTCGCGCGACACCGCGGAACTCATGAGTGCACTTATCAGAGACGATCACCGCACGATCGCCTTCTGCCGCAGCCGCAAGGGCACCGAACTCGTCACCGCCGATGTTCAACGGCGACTCACCAAGCGCCTTGCACCAACCGTTCGTTCGTACCGAGGTGGCTATCTCACATCAGAACGTCGGGAGATCGAGAAAGAGCTCTTCGACGGAACACTGCGGGGAGTCGTCGCAACCACAGCGCTTGAACTTGGTATCGACGTTGGTGGGCTCGATGCTTGCATTCTCAATGGCTTTCCCGGAACCATTGCATCGATGTGGCAACAGGCTGGTCGAGCGGGCCGAGAGTCGCAACAGTCGTTGGCCGTTCTGGTCGCTGGAGACGATCAGCTCGACCAATGGTTCGTCCACAATCCCATCGAACTTTTTCGACGATCCCCAGAACCCGCGGTCGTCAATACAAACAATCCGTATGTCTTGTACCCGCACGTGGCCTGCGCCGCTTTCGAACTTCCTCTCACCGATGCCGACGAAGCGTGGTGGCCCGACGTGCTTGACGACGCGATTCGCGAACTCGTACAAGACGATCTCCTCAAAATCCGTATGCCCACCGCTCGGGCCGGGCTCGGTGCCGTCTGGAGCGGGCGTGGTCGTCCGGCAAACGGCATCGGATTGCGCAGTGCAAACGCCAACGAGTTCCGCATTGCTACTACCGACGGTTCATTGATTGGCACGGTCGACGGCGCTCGCGCATTTCGCCTCGTGCACCCAGGTTCGATCTATCTGCACCAAGGAACCGCGTGGCGTGTAACTGAACTCGATCTTGAAGACCACGTTGCAATTGTTGAGCCTCACGATGGCGGCGAATACACCCAGCCCCGAGCGGTCACCGATATTCGTATTCTTCACACTGATGAGGAACGAGAAATCGGCAACGCCACTGTGTGCCTTGGCACCGTCGAAGTAGAAACCACCGTCATCGGTTACCGCCGGTTCGACACCTTCACACGCGAGCAGTTGGGTATGCACGAACTCGATCTGCCGTCTTCGAAACTCGTGACGCGCGCCTTCTGGTACATCATCGAGGACCACATCGCGAGTGCTGCCGGCGTGGGACACGCCGAACTACCCGGCGCGCTTCATGCTGCAGAACATGCAGGTATTGGCATCCTCCCGTTGTTTGCCATTTGCGATCGTTGGGATGTCGGCGGTGTCTCCACTCCGTATCTCACCGAAACGGGCGCGGCCACAATCGTGATTCACGACGCGTATCCCGGTGGTGCTGGTCTTGCAGAACTCGGCTTCGCCGCTGCCGATCGCCATCTTCACGCCACGCTCGAGGTCATCGAGTCCTGCGAATGCGAGGCCGGGTGTCCATCATGCATCCAGTCGCCCAAATGCGGAAACGGCAACGAACCGCTCGACAAAGCTGCGGCAATTGAGTTGTTACGGGCGATGCTTTCGGTCTGATTCCACTCGCATC
>WLOT01000113.1 GCA_009699125.1 Actinomycetota bacterium | reverse complement strand
TGGATCGGCAAACACGACGTGGTTCACAACTTCGGCAACCCAGCGATAGTCGCCGTCGTCGAAGCTCTGCTGCGCTTTTACCAACACGGCATCGGCGCCACCCATGAACTCCACATAGCGAACCGCTGCTTGCTCGGGCGGATGGGGCCAAAGGTGCGCAGGGTTTCCGTCGAACCAACCCATGTAGCGCTGATAAACAGCCTTCACGTTGTGGCTCACTGATCCGTAATAGCCACGGCAATGCCATGACGAAGCAAGCGTCGGTGGAAGTTCGATCATCTCCGCGATTTCAGCGCCGGTAAACCCACGGTTGAGATAGCGGAGCGTCTGATCATTCAGATAGGCATAGAGATCACGCTGCTTTGAGAGGTAGTCGACGATGTTGTCGGTCCCCCACGTTGGCCAATGGTGTGAAGCAAATGAAACATCGCTCTTCGCCGCGAACATCGCAATGCTTTCGTCGAGAAATCCGGCCCACGCGTGCGCGTCGCGCACGAGCGCGCCACGCAGAGTCACAACGTTGTGCAAGTTGTGCGTCGCATTCTCGGCCATGCAGAGGGCTCGAAAGTCAGGGAAGAAGAAGTTCATCTCTGCCGGAGCTTCAGTACCCGGAGTCATTTGGAAGACGATGCGCACACCATCAAGCACAAGTTCCTGACCTGTGTGAGTGATATCGATCGTTGGTGGCAGTAGTGACAACGTGCCATTGGACGGAGCCGGGCCAAGACCACACGTCATCTGTCCCTCGGGGCCACGCGGCAGCAACGTTCCGTACATATAGGTAGCGCGACGGCTCATCGCCGATCCGGCCTGAAGGTTTTCGCTCACTGCATGTTCGAGAAAATGCTCCGGCGCAACAATCGGGATGTCACCTGGGTCGCCGTTGGGAACAACTCCCCCTGCTCCACCGAAATGATCGATGTGGCTATGTGTATAGATGAGCGCTGTAACGGGGCGATTGCCACGGACCGATCGATACAGCGCCAATGCCGCCGCAGCGGTCTCGCAGGAAACAAGTGGGTCAATGACGATGACGCCTTCATCTCCTTCAACCATCGTCATGCTTGAAATATCGAGACCGCGAACTTGATAGATACCCGGCACAACTTCAAAGAGACCGTGAACGAGATTGAGTTGGGCCTGTCGCCACAAACTTGGATTCACCGTTGCCGGCGCATCACCCGACGTATCGCCGTAGGGGCCGAGGTCCCAGACAATGCGGCCGTCGGTTGCTTCGATAAGCGTGTCGTCAAGCGCGGCGAGAAATCCGCGTTGCGCGTCGACGAAATCCTGTTCATCGTCGAACGGCAGATCCATTGTCACTGCATGCTGATGCGCTGCAGTGTGTTCGGAGACCGACATGTGGGGACCTCAAGTATCTGAAAGGAAGCGAAAGCGGTTGCTTGGACCGTAGCCCGCTGCTGCAGTAACGAACTCGCTCAATTCATCAACGATTCAATGAAAGGCGGCGTTTCCAGCTTGCCGTTTTCCATCTCACGGGATCTGCGCCGCGGCATATGAAAGAATCTTCCGGTGGGGAAGAGAACTGTTCCTATGAGACTTTCGCGGTTTTTATTTCCCGTTGCCCTTCTGGCAGCGGCCGCGCTCATTGCAACCTTCATGAGACTGCCACTGACGTCGACAGCCGAGTCATCTGCCAGCACAGTCGAGTCACTTCCTTCACCCACGACCCAAGATCCCGAAACGATTCCCCACGATCACGCTGCGGTCGCCGATGACGCCGCTCATGATCACACGTCAGTCGCAGATGTCTCATCGACCGGCTCAGGTCACCAACACTCCAACGCCTCAATGAGTGGCTCTGAGGCTGCGGCAACCGTTGAACACGCGCACGACCCGGGAACGCCCGCCGCCCTCCCCTCAGGCCCAATCGTTTCGGTCAGCGACCCGCGTCTCTCACCCGCCCAGCAAGATGCCGCAAGCAGACTTTTGATTTCATCCCGCTCATCAATCGCTTCATTTCCGAACACCACTGCGTTGGCCGCAGGCGGATACGTCTCGGTAGGAGACAACTCAAGCGGCCTGCAGCATTGGGTGAACGACGCCTACATGCACGATGGACGTGAAATTGATCCGACCCACATTGAATCATTTGTCGTAAATGTGTCGTCTGGGCGAACGGTGGGTGCGATGTACACGCTCGAGCCAGGAAAGAACATGGCGAATGTGCCCAACATCGCCGGTGAACTCACGACTTGGCATGTCCACCAAACCATCTGCTTCAGCAACACGCAGATCTGGCGCTTCGTTTCTTTTGCGACCAACAATTCGTGCCCGAACGGTTCATCTCCGCGTGTCGTTCCCCCAATGATGCACGTGTGGTCTGACGATCCCCCGTGTGGACCTTTCGTAGGCACTGAAGGACACGGCACGACCAGTTGTGCCGCTCACGCTCACTGATCAGTCGAGCGTTGGTGGAACAGGCAAACGCAGCGCCTGCATGTCTTCGTGACGCGCACGAATCTGATCGTGGTAGCTCGGCTGCGTAGGAATCCAGAACTCTCCGGCATCGACCGCATCAAAGACAAGGTCAGCAACTTCAGTTGCCGACATTCCAGCGGCAGTTGAATCAGCGAGCATCGCCTCGACAAATTCCGCGTCGGGGGTTGCTTCGCGACCGCGATCGATCCAGCGTTCTTGGCGGTTGCGGCCCGATGTACCAATGTTGGTGTTAATCAAACTTGGGACGAGAACGGAAGCTGCAACGTTCTTTCCTGTTGTTCGAAGATCCTGCGCCAAGCAATCAGTGAGACCAACAGCCGCGAACTTCGACGTGAAGTACGGACCGGAATAGGCGCCCGTGACGAGCCCGCCCATAGAAGCGGTGTTCACGATGTGGCCCGGGGCCTCATCTTCGAGCATGCGCGGAACGAATGCGCGAACCGCGTGGATGAGTCCGTCGACATTGACGCCCATCACCCACTTCCAATCAGCCATGGTGCGTTCCCACATGAGTCCGCCACTGAAGACACCGGCGTTGTTGCACAGCAGATTGACGTGCCCAAACTCAGCAAAGGCCGTATCGGCCAGACGCTGAACATCGTCTTCGACCGACACATCGGTGCGCACGCCAATCGCTTGTGCCCCGATCTGACCGAGGGCTGCGACAGTGTCATCGAGGCGCGGTTGTTCAATATCGGAAGCAACGACGCACATACCCATCTGCGCCGCCTTCTCGGCTATCGCTCGACCGATGCCGCTCCCAGCGCCGGTAATGACCGCAACCTGTCCGGCTTCAATTTTCATGAGTTCCTACTTGTCTTGATCAAGCTTGAAGACGCGCAACGCGTTTTCACGCAAGAACTTCGGCCACACGTTGTCGTTGAACGGAACGTTGGGCATGTCAGAGAACTGACGCTCGAGCGAAAGACCAGCGGGGAAATAGCCGCAGTACATGATCTTGTCGCTACCGCGAGTGTTCGCGTACTTGATGATGTCCTTGGGATAGTGCTTCGGAGCGAACGCGCTTGTCATGTAGTGCAGGCCTGGCCACTTGAGCATGAGCTTCACCGCAAGTTCTGTCCATGGTTCGCCGCCGTGCATCATGACCATTGTCAGGTCGGGAAAGTCGTAAAGAACTTCATCGAACTGCTCAACGTGCTGCGGCCAACTTGGCATACGCGGTCCAACGATTCCGCCGTTGATGCAGATCGGAATGTCGAGTTCACAACACGTGGCGTAGATCGGGTACATCTTCTTGTCGCCGACACCGACCTGCGGGACCATGCCACTGGGGAATGTCATGGCGGCAACGACGTTGTTCTCCGCCTTGAGACGCTTGAGGTTACGGACCGTCTCCATTCCCTTGTTGGGATCGGCCTGTGCACACAAGTGAAAGCGGCCGGGATGTTCCGCCTTGGCACGAATCGAGTGCTCGTTCACGCCAGTCATGCACTGTTCGATGTTGAACGCGTCCATCTTTTCGACGATCCAAGCAACGACGTCGGTATCGGGTGACACAACATCGGGAACGTCTTTGAACATGTATTGCGCCGGGAATTCCATTTCCTTCAGCGACTCGTTGTCCTTCAGGTTGGCTTTGAAGAAGTCGTATGCGGACTTCTTCTCTTCGATGCTCGTGAACGGGAATCCCATACCGAGATCCACGATGCCGATATCTGTCGGCATAGCCATGATTTGTCCCCCTGCGGCAGTGCGCCGATCCGATGATCGGGCAGTCGGTTGAGTGTAGGACTCCTGAGAGTTCGGCTTCACGAACACGGCCGCCTCGCTCTACCGTTGCCCCATGGCGGCGCCCAACCTCGACACAGTCCTGTCACTCATCATCGAGGCTCACGCGATCAAGGGTTCCACCGTTGTCATCGGGGTAACCGGCGGCGTCGCCGTCGGGAAAAGCACATTCGCCAACACCATCGCCATGATGCTGTCCGAAGAGACTGGTCTCGACGTTGCCGTCATTGCCAGCGATGGCTTTCTCCACTCGAATGCCGTCCTTGCCGAAATGGGTCTCGCCGAACGCAAGGGGTTTCCCGAGAGCTACGACACGACTGCAATCGCTGCGTTCCTCGGTGATGTCCGCTCTTCCACGCCGAGTTCGGTTCCGGTCTACGACCATCACACCTATGACATCATCGACCAAGTTGTCGAAGTTCCTCCGCTCGACGTTTTGATCTTCGAGGGCGTCAATGCTCTTCAATTCCACGATCAGTTCGACGTCAGCCTCTATCTCCACGCCGATGAGCCCATCATGCGCGAATGGTTCATTCAACGAACCAGCGCGTTTCGTGATGCTGCTCGCACCGACTACTCCCCTTTCTTCGATCCGTGGATCAATGTTCCTGAAGATGACTTTCTCGCAATGGTCACCTTTGCGTGGGAGTCAGTGAATCTGCCCAATCTCATCGAATGCATCGAACCAACCCGACCGCTGGCTCATGCGGTGATTGAGTGGGAGGCTGACCACAGCATCCGTTCCATCACCATCCGGGAGTCAACGTGAGCGAGATTGATCTCATCCAAATCGCCACTCCTGGATTCTTCGCGGCGATGGGCGTCGAGAAACTCGTTCTCGACCGGCAAGCCGCTGCTGGAAACGACACGGCCATTGGGTTTGAAAAGCGCGATTCCATCGCCAGTGTGGTGATGGGAACGGCAAGTCTCTACGTACCGATTGCACTCAACGCTTTGCTCGGTCCTGTTGCACCTGGAAAAGGCAAGTACCGAAAAGTTCTTGTGGGAACAGCCGTCGGTGCCGCTGCGCTCACGACCGTTGCGGACGCGCTTGCTAGGCGCGACGACGATTCAAAACTCACACGGTTCGCAAAGCGCATTCGGCCTTCAAGCGGAGTCGCTGCTGTTGCCGCTGGCGTTGTTACTGGGTCGACAACCTGGGCCGCGCGCACATCAGCAAAGCGCTTATGGAACGCGGGCGGTTCAAAGCGCGACCTCGGAACCGGAATCGCTGCAACTGCTGGTGCACTCGTGGCGTGGGATTTCATCTATTACTGGAACCACCGGATTCAGCACGAGAGTCGCTGGTTATGGGCGATTCATGTGGTCCACCATTCCAGCGAGCGCTACAACCTCACCACCGCGCTTCGTCAACCAGTCGCCGATGTCTTTGGAATGTTCGTTCCCTACGGACTCATGGCCTGGCTCGGGTTCCGACCCCGCGTGATCGAAAACGCTCGAGCAATCAACTTGATCTACCAATTCTGGATCCATACCGAAGCAATTGATCGTCTCGGTAAAGCCGAAGAGATTCTCAACACGCCATCGCACCATCGCGTGCACCACGGCGCACAGCAGGAGTATCTCGATAAGAACTATGGCGGCATCCTCATCACCTGGGATCGCCTCTTTGGCACCTTCCAACGCGAAGGCGAACGAGTTCGTTATGGCCTCACCAAGAACATCAACACGTTCAATCCGGTTCGCATCGCTACCCACGAGTACGCCGACATCATTCGTGATGTCGCGAAAGCGTCAACTTGGAAAGAGCGCCTCGGTTACGTCTTCGCTCATCCAGGTTGGGGGAAGAAGCAACGCGGTGAAGGCAAAGAGCAGCCGCTCACCCTTGCGTCCTGAAATCAAGACGCCTTCAACGGCAGGATCACGCGGAAGGTTGAGCCGATACCAAGTGTGGAATCGACTTCGAGTCGGCCGCTGTGTTGCTCCACGATCTTCTTGCTGATTGAGAGACCCAGGCCTGATCCCCCCACTCGGCGAGCTGCAGAAGAGTCGTCTTGCCAAAACGGATCAAAAAGTTTTGAAAGCG
>WLOT01000112.1 GCA_009699125.1 Actinomycetota bacterium | reverse complement strand
TGCTCGGTACGAATCCGCTGATGGCATTCATCAGCGTCGACTTACCTGCACCGTTTGTGCCGATGAGGCCAACGATTTCTCCTGGCTTCACCGTGATCGAGGCCTTATCGACAGCGACGCGACCGCCGAAGCGCACCGTGACGTCGTTGACGATGAGTGGCATCGCGCTTGTTTCATCGTGTGTCTTGACCGATGCCAGCGAACTGACCGAACCAGTTTGGGTGTTGCGCTTTGGCTCCCAGTTCGTGCGCTTGGCCAACCAGCCGAGCAGCATGTCGCGGCCCGCATGAATGATCGAGATAAGGCCGCCGGGGAAGTAGAGAAGCACGACGAGCATGCCGATACTCGAAGCGAACAGCTTCACCTGAGGTGTTCCGTCGAACAGGATCGGTAGTGCGACAATCACGATGACGCCGAGGATGGCGCCAGTGATCGAAGCAATACCGCCCACCACCGCGACGGCAACCACGCGCAGCGACTGTTCGACATCGAACCAACCGCCATTCGGGCTGAGTTCGAGCTGCGCAGAGATCAGCGGGAGAAGTCCGCCGGCAAGTGCTGCAAGTCCACCGGAGACAGCAAAGGCAATGATCTTTTTCGCTGTGGGTGAGACGGTGTATGCGGCGGCAGTGAGTTCGTTGTCTCGAACGGCGATGATCGAGCGACCAACGCCTGTCCGTCGGATCTGCCACACGAGCAGAATGGCGATGACAGTGACGACGAGACAGAACCAGTACACGCCGTGGAAGTTGTTTCCCTTCACTTCCCAGAACAGAAGTTTGTAGCCCTTCGCTCGGTTCACTTGGAGTTTCGCGATTGCGCCGTCGCCGGAAAGGGCACTGTTGAAAATCAACCAGTTGCGAACCATCAAACCGAATCCGAGCGTGATGACCGCGAGGAAGAGTCCCTTTATTCGCAGCGCTGGGACGCCGATGATGAGCGCAGCAAGAGCGCCGAAGCCGACGCCGACAAGAATGGCCAGCGGCACCGGCATGCCTCCGGAGAACTTCACGGTGAAATAGCCGCCAATCGCGACGAACCCGAATTGGCCCAGCGACAACTGCCCGGCCCAGCCGGTAAGGACAGTGACGGAAAGTGCCGCAATGATCCAGATCAAGATTTCTGAATACCGCAACCAATCAGTCGGTTTGTCAAACAGTTGGGGCAACAGGAGCGCGCCGCCAACGAGGAGTCCGATCCCGATAATTGTCGAGGCTCGATAGAGCGGGTGCTTGCGAAGGTCTTCGTTCGCAGTTTTCAACTTTGTTGTGAGTTGCCACTCGTCGGCACTCATTCCGCTTGATTTTCCGTTGAAGAGAATGAGAAGCAGAAGGATCAGGAAGATCGCGAGAACGTTGGAACCCTGCGGGACTTCGCCAATCTGGCCCCATGTCACGAAGAGCATGTTGACGATGCCAACGATGATTCCGCCGATGACAGTCCATCCGAACGAACGCATGCGTCCAAACATCGCTGCTGTTAGTGAGAGAAGCAGCAAGCTTGGGCCGAGCGCAGAACTCACAGTCGCGATGTTGCCGCCCTGGACAGGAGCAATGAGAAGCGCAGCGACGACGGCAAGAAGGCCGGCGAGGGCCCATACCTTTGTGGAAACCGAGCGGATTGAAATGCCGGCCAGCTGAGCCGACGGTGCGTTGTCAGCAGTGGCTCGAACTTGGCGACCGAACTTCGACTTCTGCAGCAGGAGTGTGAGACCCAACATCAACAGCGGAACCGCAACGATGATCGTGACCATGGGGCCCGTGACCGTGATGCCGAACGGTTCCCAACTTCCGCTGATCAGAACCGGGTAGCTGACCCCGGCCTCTTTGCCGTCTGGGATGGGGAGACGCAACTGCAGCAACTGAATGAGCTGCGTGAGTCCAAGGGTCGCGACGAAAAGGAGCAGTCGCGGCTGGGTGAAGAGACGGCGCAGAATGAGTTCGGAGGCAACGCCGAGGAGCACGCCTGATGCAAGCGCAATCGGCACTGACCAGGCGTATGGGATGTGGTACTGGATGAAGAGAAGTGCCATGGCGTAACCGCCAAACGCACCGATCTGACCTTGGGCAAAGTTGATGACGCCTGTGGCACGGAAGATGAGGACGAGGCCGAACGCAACGAGTGCGTAGACCAAGCCTTGGATGAAGCCGGAGAAGATGATGTCTCCACTTAAGGTGAGTCCGAACATCATGATCAGGCACCCTCTCCACTGAGGAAGACGGCCCGCAAGAGGTCGTCTCGTTCCAACAATTCCTGAGCGGGGCCTTCAAATTTCACTTGGCCTCGCTCCATGAAAACCGCTCGGTCAGCAACGGAGAGTGCAACGTTGACTGACTGTTCAACCAGCACCATTGTCGTTCCTTGCTCTTTGAGTTTCTCGACAATGCCGAGCAAACGCTGCACGACGATGGGAGCAAGTCCGAGCGAGAGTTCGTCGATGAGTAACAACTCGGGCTCGAGCATGATCGCCTTGCCGAGTGCGAGCATCTGCTGCTGACCGCCCGAAAGCGATCCTGCTTTCGAGTCGATGAGATGAAGGAGTTCGGGGAATACCTCGAACGTTGCATCCATTCGCTCCGCGCGCTTTTGCTTGTCTTCGATGAGTTCACTCCAGAGTTCGAGATTCTCAGCCACAGACATCGATGGGAAGACGGCTTCACCTCCCGGAATCTGAAGCATCCCGAGCGCAACTCGGTACTGCGGATCGACCAGAGTGATCGTGCGACCGTTCATGCGAACGACACCGCGATCAGGGTTAAGTAATCCACTGATGGATTTGAGGATGGTCGACTTGCCTGCGCCGTTCGTTCCGAGAAGCGCGAGACACTCGCCCTTCTTTACCTCGAAGCTCACGTCGAAAAGAACCTGAAGTGTTCCGTAGGAAGCATCGACATTGCGGACCTGAAGAACGGGAATGTTGTCGGGATCAGCAGCCATGCGCTTCTGTTCCTCTTGCATTTCCATGAGTTCGGAAACGGTGAGAGAGATGTCGCGCTTCATGTAGCGGGATCCGTAAATGATCATCAGGCCACCGATAAGTGCGGCCGGAGGGATCACAACCGTGAGCGCTGTGCGTTGTCCGAATGCGTCGGAGAACGCACCAGTGAGAAGGCCACCAAAGAAGCCGCCCATAAGGAAGATGTAGACGCCGACCATCGAGAACGCCTGGGCCCGCATTTGGTAGGGAACAACTGCCGAAATGGTTGGTCCGAGCTGTGTGAATGCCATGCCCTGGAACGCATTCCCAATGGTGAAGAAGGCGATCATGATTCCGGCCTGCTCGAATCGAAGACCAACGGTCAGGCAGAAGCCATAAAGCAGAACGGCAACACCCATCAACTTCAACGCCGATGGCGGATTCTTCCGGAAGAGTCGCTCGCCGTAGCGACCGGCGATCGGAATGGCGATCAATGATCCGGCCCACGTGATCGACATGACCCAACCGCGCTTGAGGGCGTCGTAGCCGTATACGTCCTTGAGGAGAAGGTTGAAGGTGGCGGGTACGGCGACAAGTGCGAAGCCGAGCACGCCGATGCCGACGATGAGGAAGTAGAAGGTGCGTACCTTCTTGAGTCGCGCCATTGCGGCGCTCAGACGAACGGGACCATCGTCAACCGTGTGCTCAGGAACGTCTTGTCCAAACACGGCGCGTTGTTCATTGCGCCCGCGCTGCGGTTCCTTTTTCAGTAAGAACGCAACACCGAGGATCGTGGCGGGAATTGCGAACAACCAGAATGGCCAACGCCAGTCACCGGCATGATCGCCGGCAAGCGCAACGATTCCGCCAGCGACAATTGGTCCGATGACCTGACCGGCTGGTCGGCCGAATGTCTGCGCTGCGAACATTCGCGTGCGGATGCCGATGGGGTACTGATCGGCGATAAGCGAAGGAGTAATGGGAATGTTTGCGGCAGCGCCAACCCCGGTGCCGGCTGCTGCGATTCCGAGTTGGAATGGATTGACAACGAAACCGATCAATGCGCCGAAGATTCCCCAGACGCCGGTGGCGATGCCGAGCACCTTTGTTCGTGCATAACGATCGGCGAGCCACGCGAAGGGGAGACTGGCCAGCACCAAGATGACGCCGCCAAAACTGATGAGTCCCAGCAACGTTGTGTCGGAGATGTCGAGCGACTCTTGGATGTCGGGTCCGAGAACCAGGAGGGCGACGCGCTGAAACTCCTCGACGACAATGAGGAGGAGAAGCAGAACGATCATGCTGACGCCGCCCTCGCGGAGCCCCTCGCTCAGGCGCATACCTTTGCCGCCCACGCCAGGCAGGAGGTCGTCGGGGAGGGTGACGACATCGTCAGCGGTCGCCGCAAGGCGTTCTTGTTCCTCGTCAAAGATGACCGAAGTAAGGCCGGCAAGCCCTTCGTTGCTTGTTTCGCCCTGTTCAGTTGATGGCACGGGACCCCTCGCTCTGCTCTTTGGGTGGCTTGCGATAACCAGCATCGGAAGCCGTGAACTGAGGGGAGAACCTAGCGGATGAAAAAGGTGAGTGACGCCTGTCACCCGCGGTCATTTTTCTTGCTACAGTCCGAGTTCCCGCGATCGCGGGTACCGATTGAAAATCCTCAGGGGGGCCTTCATGGCACGATCACGAACCTGGACCGCGGTTGTTGCGGTGGTGTGCGCATTGTCGCTCACTGCCGGAGTGGCAGCGTGTTCCAGTGGCAGTAGCGATTCATCAGGCGGCGGCGGAAACACCACCGGTGTCACCGACACCACGATCAAGATCGGTCTTGCTGTTTCCGATCTCGATGGTCTCCGTGCTTCGGGCTTGGCTCTTGCCCCAGCTCTGACCACGCAGAACCTTTCGAAGCGCATCACAGCGTTCTTCGATGAATGGAATGCCGCTGGTGGCATCAACGGCCGCAAGGTCGAACCAGTCGTCATGACGTGGGACCCGGTCAAGCCGGCAACCGCGCAAAAAGTTTGCGACGACGCCACCATCAACAATCAAATCTTCGCGTTCATCAACTCAAACGGCATGGGCGCCAAGTACATCGAGTGCATCGCTGCTGCTGGCGTTCCGACCTTCTTCGGTGACGTCGCTCCGCAGTCGGCTCATGACACTGGCTTCCTTATGACGATTTCGCCTTCGGCCGAAGTCAACGCCACATCCGGCGTGAAGGCTGCAATTGAGGCTGGTCAGATCCCGAAGGGCGCCACAGTTGGCATCCTCTCCGGCAATGGCCCTGAGCATGTTGCGGCAACTGCTGCAGCGAAGACCGCTCTTGAAGCCAACGGCAACAAGATCACCGTCGCTCAGATCAACACCCTTCAGGGTGACCCCGGCATTCAGAACACCGAATCAGCCGCAGCAGTGAACACCTTCAAGGCTGCCGGTATCACCAATGCTGTCATCGCACTTCAGTTCACCGCTTCGGGCGGTTTCTGGGACAACGCTGGCGGCAACAACTGGCAGTTCACCTTCCTTGACGTCGCTTCATCAATGTGCACGGCCTATGGCGCAAAGAGCCTCAAGCCTTCCGCCGTTGGTGGCACCTGCTACACGGTGTTCGGCGATTCGACCACCTCGGATGGCAAGCTCCGTCCCGAGACTGACTTCGAGAAGGAATGCCGCGCGAAGTTCGACGCCATCTCGGTTCCTGACTACGGCGGTGTGAAGTCCACTCCTGGCATTCCGTCAGGTGAGACCCGCACGATGCCTGATGGCACCAAGGCGTCCTCGGACTACCCGCCGAACGAATGCACCATCATGAGCGTCATGAAGACGGCGCTTGAGAAGGCCGGCAAGAACCTCACTCGTGAGAGCTTCTGGAAGGCGCTTCACGCAGAAGGCGACGTTCCGATCGCACTCGGTTCAAACGGCAAGGGTTCGCTCACGCCAGACCGCAGCTGGATGGCCACGCTCACCCACGGTGACAAGCTGACCGCAGCGCCGACCGGCACTGCCAAGAATGCAAATGGCACCTACAACGGCTGCCCGGCTGACATTCAGTGCTGGGTTCCTGTGAGCAGCACCTGGTACCCGATTTCCAAGTAATCGGATGATCCTCTGATCGTGAACGAGGGCGTCGGCTTCGGCCGGCGCCCTCTTCGCGTTTTCCCACGACGTTTCACATCTTCGTTACTGCAGAAGAGGTGTTGTTCAACCCTCGGGGACAAAGAACGGATTGAGTTCGAAATCGGTGGGTTGTTCGAAGAACGCGCGTACCGAAATGATCTTGCCGGCATCGTTCACTTTGTAGATCTCAATGCCGCGTAGCTCAACCAGTTCGCCGTGCAGAGTGCCCTTGTTGAGCATCTCAACTGCTGCTTCGTGG
>WLOT01000111.1 GCA_009699125.1 Actinomycetota bacterium | reverse complement strand
TTACCGGCGCTGAAATCGCGGAGATGATCGAACTTCCACCGACGCTTGCTTCGTCATGGCATTGCCGTGGCTATTACGGATCAGTGAGCCACAACGTGAAGGCTGTTTATCAGCGCTACCTGGGTTGGTTCGACGGTAACCCTGCGCACCTTTGGCCCCATCCGCCCGAGCAGGCAGCGGTTCGCTATGTGGAGTTCATGGGTGGCGCCGATGCCGTGTTGGTAAAAGCGCAGCAGAGCTTCGACGACGGCGACTATCGCTGGGTTGCCGAAGTTGTGAACCACGTCGTGTTTGCCGATCCATCAAATATGGCTGCGCGTGAACTGCTCGCTGAGACCTACACCCAAATGGGCTACTCGCAAGAGAACGCCACCTGGCGAAATTTCTTCCTGACTGGCGCGCAAGAACTGCGAGGCATCGAGGTCGCTGGTCCTACAGGCCAAAACGCGCTCGCACTCATGTCGCATATTTCCGTGACGCAGGTGTTTGATGCAGTCGCTATTCGAATCGATGGCATGAAAGCAGCAGGTTTGCGTTTTGCTATCAACTGGACGATTGCCGAGACGGGTGAACGCCATTTGCTTCGAATGGAAAATGGCGTGCTGTCCAATGCTGCGAATCGACACGCTGACGATGCGGTGTTGTCGGTGACTGTTCCGCGTTCACAACTACTTCTGCTCGTTATCGGGTTAGTGACGCTTGAGTCGTTGGTTGAACAGGGCATCGCAACCGCCGATGGTGACCTCGGCAGACTTGATTCGATTCGAGCATTGCTCGATCCGCCTGATCCGAAGTTCCCGATCGTGCTGCCCTAAGGTCGCCGGAACTGTTGGTTACTCGACGACGTAGGACGTCATCGAGAGCGAACCGTAGGCATAGCCATCGAGAAGTGTTCTCGCAGAAACTCCCGATGCATCGGCGATGCCAGCGATGTAAGCGAGTGGCAGGAAATGATCGGGAGTTGGAACTGCCTGAAGCGCTTCGGGCAGCTCAAGTACGTCGCCGAGTCGTGCCGGATCGCTATTCATGATGTTGCGAGTGGCGTCATCGAACACGTGGGCCCACGGAGCGCCACCATCAGTGTTGGACCAATCGATCATTCCGAGGTTGTGCACGACATTGCCGCTGCCAATAATCAACACGCCCTGGTGGCGAAGCGGTTCGAGTAAACGTCCGATTGCGATGTGTTCGTTGATCGGCTTTTGTGTGTCGATGGAAAGTTGAAGCACGGGAACATCGGCAGCTGGCCAAAGATGGGTGAGCACTGACCATGTCCCGTGATCGAGCCCCCAACTGTCGGCATCGAGACCGCACCAAGTTGGAGACAGCGCGTCAACAACTTCTTGTGCAACTGCGGGTGATCCGGGCGCGGGATATTCGACATCGAACAATTCCTGAGGAAAACCGTAGAAGTCGTGAATCGTGCGCGGGGTTGTCATTGCCGTGACGGCAGTTGCATTGACATACCAATGCGCTGACACGCAGAGAATGGCCCGCGGACGAGGAATCGAAGCACCGAACTCGCGCCACGCGGTGGTGTAGCGGTTGGATTCGAGTGTGTTCATCGGACTTCCGTGCCCGATGAACACCGCTGGCATTGTGCTCATAGCCAAAGCCTACGGAGAGATGCGAATAATCCGTTGAGGATCGTGGTCACTTTCCCGCATTGTCGGCGGTTGCATCCATCATCAGCGAGGCCATTACGAATTGTTCGTCACCGATTGCGGTCCAGCGATGATTCGTTCCGCGTTGAATCACAACATCTCCTGGACCAAGTTCGGTCTGTACCCCTTCGGGGAGTTCGAGCACTACGCGTCCGCGCAACACCACATCGACATCAACTGTTGGTGTGATGTGCCATCCTTTTTCGAAAGGTGGTGCGGGTGTGAGTTCAACAAGGCGGAACCATAAGCCGCCGGTTGGCGGAACCAGCGACCACGGTCCATCGGGATCGCCCCCTTGATCAACTGATTGCAATGGTCCGCCGGTATGCCACACATCGGTCATGGTTATTGCCGACATTGACACTGCGTCGACGGCGCCACCATCAACAACAGGGGAACCAGTCACGACGCGACGCACGGCTTTGTCACCTGTGGTTACCGGCTTCACGTTGACGATGTCGGTATTCGCATCGATATCGGGGCGAAGCATCGCAACGAAGTAGGTCCAGCCATGTTCATCGGCTGGTCGCCACCGATGGAGTGTTCCTCGCTGAATGACGAATTCGCCCGGGCCAATGACGCGCTCGCCATCTTCAAGTCCCATAACGACACAGCCTTCAAGAACGACCATGAGATCGAGTGTGTCGGTCGCGTGCATGCCCGGTTTGCTCTCGGAGTCACCAGCAACACGCAGCCAAGTGCTGTCGGGGTCGGCACCCGCAGGAATACCGGGCATGCGGATGATTCGTGCGCTCGCTCCGCCGGGAGGCGGTTCAAGGGCGAAGCCAGAATCGGCGTTATCGGGATCATCGGAAATCGAAGGTAGGGGGCCGTCAAGCCACAGCACTTCGCTGACTGCAACCGTGTCGGTCACGATGGTGTTCGGCGCTGCACCATCAGCAGTAATGAGGTGACGCCCTGCGGCGTCGATTCCCGTGACCACCCGTCGCACAAACGTTTGACCCATCGCGTGATCGTACGCTTGAGCCGACATCGATTGCAGAGCCTGTGGAATGATGTGGCCGTTGACCAAAACCGGTCCGGGGGGAACGATGCGTTACACGTCTTCTTTACGTTTGTTGGCTGCGACTATTGCGGTGGTGGTACTTGGGTCCACAGCCGCAGCGTGTTCTTCGTCGAAGGATTCCTCCTCGACGCCAACAACTGTGTTTTCGAGCCCAGTTGCTGAAGCAACGATCAAGGGGCCAGTCAGCGGTGGCAAAGGATTCGTTGTCCTCGCACCAAATCCTCCTCAGGATGGTCAACAGCCAACAGTCTTCGATCTCAAGACCGTTGGTTATCAAGAGGACGAGTACTTCATCTCAGGAAACGCGACTGCCTACACAAGCGATGCGCCGCTGACCGCTGACGGAATGTGGACGACCCGCGCTGCGGGAACGGCACCGTATGCCTCCCGAGTGGTTGTTCGCCGTCCGAGCGATCCGAAGAAGTTCAACGGCACGGTCATTGTTGAATGGCTCAATGTCACTGCAGGTCTTGATACGGCGCCGGACTGGACCTACATGGCGCCGGAAATCGTTCGATCGGGATTCGCATGGGTCGGAGTTTCGGCCCAGAAGGTTGGAATCGAAGGCGGTGGCATGTCGATCGGCGTGGATCGCGTTCTGAAGTCATTCGATCCAGCGCGCTACTCCTCGCTTTCACATCCTGGCGACAACTACTCCTATGACATCTTCAGCCAAGCTGGCGCAGCCGTGCGCCGCGATGCGTCAACGCTGCTCGGAGACCTGAAAGTAAAGAACGTCATCGGAATGGGTGAGTCACAGTCGGCGAGCCGACTCACCACGTACATCGATGCAGTCGCGCCAACTTCAAAAGTTTTTGATGGTTACTTCGTTCATAGCCGTAGTGGAAATGCCGCGCCGCTCTCTGTAGATCCGTTGCCGGCAGTGACGCCACCGCTTGGAACGACAATCCGAACCGATCTCGGTAAACCAGTGTTGACCTTCAGTTCTGAAACTGATGTTGCGGGCGCGAAGGGATACGTCAAGGCTCGTCAGCCCGATACCGACACATTCCGCGGTTGGGAAGCAACCGGAACCGCGCACGCCGATTATTACGACCTCGGTGGTGGCGGGTTTGATACTGGTGACGGCAAGAACGACATCACGTACTTCAATTCGATGATGGCTCCGCCGAAGGATGTCTACGACAACCTCATTACGTGTGCCGACGGAATCAACACCGGTCCTCACACCTACATCCTCCGTGCCGCGTTGCGCGACCTCAATCTTTGGATCACGAAGAACCAGGTTCCTGGTTCGCAACCGCGACTTGAGGTTGATGCTGCCGGTACCGGATACAACGTCGACGAACTCGGAATTGCCAAGGGTGGCATTCGAACGCCGCACGTTGATGTGCCAATCGCTGTGCTGACAGGTCTGGGACAGAAAGGCAACGCCTTCTGTTCGTTGTTCGGGGGCACAGTTCCGCTGACTTCGGCCGCACTCACTACGAAGTACGGAACCCACGACGCGTTCGTCACCAAGTTCACCGAAGCAACCAAGAACGCCGCCAAAGCTGGGGCGATTCTTAACGACGATGTCGATCATTTGATCGCCGCGGCGAAAGCTTCAAAGGTTCTGCAGTAATCAGCCGTTTCGGCGCCCCCAAAGAAAGTGACGCAAATGAAAACTTGGCATCGCGTAGGCGCAGTGCTGGCCGTCACTTTCTTGGGGGTTGGGCTTGTGGCCTGTTCCTCGAGCAGTTCCTCGTCGACGAAAGGTCCCAAAGTGGTTGCACCATCACCTCCATCGCGTGATTCAGTCACGGTTCCCACTGTCGTTCCCGCAACGGGTGGTCGAGGCCAAGCGTTTATCGCTGCTGCCAGCGGTGACCTTGCCGCAGCCGGTTACGAACAGTCGGAGTTCTTCATCAGCGGAACTGCGACTGCGTATCAGTCGGCTAGCGCGTTATCTGTTGATGGAAATTGGAACGTTGAGCCAGCAACAACTGCTGCGTACAAGACCCGCGCAATCGTTCGTCGCCCAACCGATCCAGCCAAGTTCAACGGCAATGTCATCGTTGAATGGCTCAATGTTTCCGGTGGGCTCGATGCTGCGCCGGACTGGACCTACACCCACGTCGAACTCATTCGTGAGGGCTATGCGTGGGTCGGCCTTTCCGCACAGGTCGTTGGCATCGATGGCGGACCATCAATGGGTCTCGTCGCTGGTTACACACTGAAAGCTGCTGATCCCGGCCGTTACGGATCGCTTGTGCATCCTGGAGATCAGTACTCCTATGACATGTACACACAGACCGGTGCAGCTGCGTGGTTCGCCAACGATGTGCTCTTGGGCGGACTGCAGCCGCAGCGAGTGATTTCGATTGGTGAATCGCAGTCAGCATTTCGACTTACGACGTATGTCAACGCGATTGGTCCGAAGACCGATATTTGGGATGGCTATCTCATCCACAGTCGCGGGAGCGCGGGTGCTGCGCTGAATGTCGATGTGAAGATGCCTGCCGATCAGCGCATCCGAACTGACCTCAACGTTCCCGTTCTGCAGTTCCAAGCAGAAACCGACATGTTGGGCAAGGGCCTGAATTTTGTTGGTGCTCGTCAACCGGACACCGACATGATTCGCACGTGGGAAGTTGCGGGCACGGCACATGCCGATGCGTACAACTTGGGTATTGGCGACACCGACAACGGTGATGGCGCGGCAGACGCAGCGTTGTTCCAAGCCATGCTCACGCCGCCGGCGTCGATTTACGGCGGGCTGTTGTCGTGCACGACACCAATTAACTCGGGCCCACACACCTATGTCTTGCGATCGGCGTTGAACTCGCTCGACAACTGGATCCGAACGGGTGAAGCGCCCGAGTCGCGTCCGCTGCTCGACATCAACAACGGTGCATTCGCTCTTGATGCGAAGGGCAACGTCACAGGCGGCATTCGAACACCACAGGTTGATGTGCCAGTCGCAACGTTGTCGGGTCTGGGTCAAACCGGCTCTGCATTCTGCGGATTGTTCGGTACAACGGTGACGCCGCCGCCAGCTGCGTTCACGTCATGGGCGGTTCCGAACGGTCGCCCGGCATTCGACACGTCATGGATCGCATCGCTTGATGACGCGGTAGCCAAAGGCAACATCCTCGAAGCCGATGCCGTCCACCTCCGCACTGTCGTGAAGAACGCCAAACTTCCGTCGTGACCACCACCATCCTTCGCGTCGGCCTGTTCTTTGGTGAAGGCCCTCGGTGGCACGAAGGTCGCCTTTGGTACTCGGACTTCTACGACCACGCCGTTCACGCCGTTGACCTTGATGGCAACGACGAACGCATCGTCGAAGTGGAATCCCAGCCGTCCGGTCTCGGTTGGCTTCCCAATGGTGATCTTCTCGTTACATCGATGCTCGATCGCAAACTCATGCGCTGGGACGGCTCAGCACTGACCATTCACGCCGATCTCGGCAATCACTTCACCTGGCACGCCAACGATCTCCTCGTTGATCAACAAGGTCGCGCGTACATCGGCAACTTCGGTTTCGATTACGAAGTGTTTCTCGATGAGCAGGGGATCGAAGGCTTGTTCGCCGATCCCGATTCGCTCACAACCGTGATGTGTCGCGTTGATCCCGACGGCACCATCAATGTCGCGTCCG
>WLOT01000110.1 GCA_009699125.1 Actinomycetota bacterium | reverse complement strand
TTCCGGCCGTTGGCGGAGACACGCTCTTTTCGGACATGGGCGCTGCGTATGACGGGCTCTCCGATGCGGTTAAGCAGCAGATTGACGGCCTTGTAGCCGAGCACGATTTCATGAAGAGCTTCGGTCACACCGTCCCAGAAGAACGCAAAGCCGAGACCCGCGAGATGTTTCCCATTGTCACGCATCCGGTCGTCATCACCCACGAACGCACCGGTCGCAGGTTGCTCTACGTCAACCGCAATTTCGTCAACAAAATCGTTGGGCTCAGCGATGATGAAAGTGCGTCACTCCTTAATCACTTGTGTGACCAGGCAGCGACCGTCGAGTACCAGATCCGTTTCCAGTGGCAGCCTCACTCCATTGCGTTCTGGGATAACCGTGCGGTGCAGCACTACGCGTCAAGCGATTACTGGCCGCAGCGTCGGGTCATGGAACGAGCCAGCATCATGGGTGCTCAACCGGCGTAAACGCCAGCAGTCGACTACATCGCGTGCGCTGTCCCTTCGGCCAATGGGATCTCTGCTGGAGTGCTGCGAAGGCGATCTCGAACTCGCTTGGCGGGAAGGAACCCAACGACGAGTGCACCAATCACCATTACCGGAATCATCGCTGTGAATCCGTTTGCCAACGCGTGAGCAAATGCTTCTTGAATCTGTTCGCGCACACCCTCAGATAACTCTGCGATCTTCTGCGGCGCTCCCTGGATCGAATCAACAGGAAAATCGGGCAGTCGCTGTTGAACCCCGCTCAACAAACTGTTCGTGAAAATCGTTCCGACAATTGCGACGCCGAGCGAATTTCCGAGAAGTCGAGCCAACATGATCGTCGACGTTGCCATGCCGATATCGGCCGGTTCTGTGAATCGCTGGATCACATAGAGCAGGGTCTGCATCACGAACCCGATGCCCATACCAACAAGCATCGCGGACCCAACAACGAAGGCTGCAGACGTCGTGGCCTGAATTGTCGAGAGCATGACCATGCCGACTCCCGACACGATCATTCCCACAAATGGAATGACCACGTGCCCACCACGCCTGTCGGTGATCTGTCCAGCGATGATTGTGCACAATCCAGATGTAACGGCAAACGGTGCAAGCAACAAACCGGCCTGAGTTGCATTGATCCCACGCACTGCTTCGAAGAACAGGGGTGGATAGACAATGGCTGAACCAAACGCGAGCCCAGAGATCAGGTTGGCCGAGAGTGCGAGTGCTTTCACTCGTCCGGCAATCACGCGCAACGCGAGGATTGGTTCTGAGGACCTGCGCTCATGGAGCACGAAGAGAACTACCAAGACAACCGAGAGGGCAGCGAGCCCCAGAGTGCGGAAACTCACAAAACGCACACGACCGCCAGTGCCACCTATTGCAAGAAGCAACGACGAGACTGCACCTGCAATGAGTGCCGCTCCCAATACGTCAATGCGGTGAGCGACCCTGTTTGTCGACTTGGGCACGAAGATGAGTGTCACAAGGCAAATAATTCCGCTCGGGATATTCACAAAGAAGGCCCAACGCCATGTGAAGTTGTCGGTGAAGAATCCCCCAGCCCACGGCCCGAGGATGGCGGTCACAGCAAAGACGACGCCGGTGTATCCGAGATAGCGACCGAGTTTGTCAGCGGGCATCACATCGGCGATTAGCGCCATCGCAAGTGCCGTGATTCCGCCAGCACCGACGCCCTGAATCACTCGCGTGGCGATCAACATTGGCATCGATTGTGCGAGACCGCACAGCATCGAGCCGACCATGAAGGTCGAGACAGCGATAACGAAGACGCGTCGGCGCCCGTAGATGTCGCCAAGCTTTCCGTACACCGCCATGGTTGTTACCTGGGCAAGGAGATAACTCGTGGTGAGCCACGGTAACAAAGACACGCTTCCGAGTTCGCCCAAGATTGTTGGTGCAGCGGTCGCCACAATTGCCCCATCAAGCCCTGAGAGAGTTGCACCTAAGAGAATTCCGAAAAAGACAACAAGCAGTCGCCGACGCGACAAATGGACCGAGACTCCGCTCGCGTTCGGTCCTCCGGAATCGGTCACTGCTGAGTGCGTCGCTTTTCGCGCGCCTCGCGTCGCTCAGTATCCGCGGCATTATGACGCTTCATTGCGCCCAACGGATCCTGCTTAAACACCTCGACCGATGCCTGATGTCCGGCGAGAGCTTGAAATTCGGAACCGGCTCGGATTGCAGCACGAACACCCATGATCTCCGCCTGTCGATGCACCATACGCTTGTTGATCTGTGCAAGGTCGGTAGCAACCGCAGCGATCTGGCTGGCAACATCGAGCACTTCTTCGTCGAGTGCCACCGCCGGGAATGATCGATTCGCCCAACCAATTTGAGCAGCCTCTGGACCGAGCATTTCCCCGCCAGTCAGCATGATCTCCATCGCACGACGCATTCCAAGAAGCGGTTCGTGGTACTGGCAATCGGGTGGCGAAGCGACGCGAACGATCGGATAGGAGATCCGAGCATCGTCGGCGACATAGACAAGATCACACGCTTGGACGAGTTCTGTAGCTCCGGCGATTGCGTACCCGTGCACCTGAGCAATGACGGGTTTGGCGAGGTCCCAGAACCGGAACCAGTTGTCGGTCACCTGTCGAGCCCAGGCGCCGTCACCCGGCGCAGTGTGGAACGGCGGAGACGTCATGAGATCACCGCCAAGGTCGTAGCCGGAGGAAAAACATGACCCGCCACCGCGGATGATGGTGCAACGCACATTGGGGTCATAGTCGTTCGCTTCGAGAGCCTGAAGGAGCTCCGTGCGCATCACCGTCGAAATGGCGTTGCGCTTGTCAGGGCGATTCAACGTGATCCGACAAATACCTTCCCCAGGCGTGTCGAGAACAATGGTTTCAAAGTGCGTCATTTCAATTCCCCTGAGTGTCACGGGTGCCAGCAAGTTCGGCGAGCAGTTGCAGACCTTGATCGGTTTCGGATCGAACGATGAGCCCAGTGAGCCCCATGGATGTCCAGGCCTCCCAACGTTCACGGATTCGCGCAGGTGAGCCGATGAGCGAACCGTCGTCGTGATACTCGTCGGGGACAGCAGCAATCGCTTCGTCGCGCTTACCCGCCATCCAGCATTCGTGAATCTTCTGAGCCGCTTCCGGGAAGCCACGTCGGGCCATGGATTCTCGGTGGTAGTTATGCGTTGCCGAACCCATACCTCCGACATACATCGCGGTGAGTGGCTTCATGGCATTAATGGCACCTTGTACGTCGTCGGTGATCACCACACTCACGCCACCGAAGATCTCGAAGTTTGCGGGACGCTCGCCGCGCTTTGCGAAGCCGGCGTCGAGATGTGGACCGTAGACCGATGGCCCTTCAGCGCCCCACCCCATCGGCAGCATTCCGTCACAGATTTCTGCGCAGAGTTCGGTGTTCTTCGGACCTCCGGCCGCGAGCCACAACTCAATTTCGCCAGTCGGATGAAGAATCGACCGGAGCGGCTTACCTTGCCCGATCGCGCCGGGTCCGTTGTAGGGCAGCGGAAACTCAACGCCATCGTTCGTGAGCGGTTCTCGAGCAAACACCTTGCGCATGATCTCGACATATTCACGCAATCGTCGGTTGGGACTCCCCCATGGCTGCCCATACCAACCTTCGACGATCTGCGGACCAGAGACGCCGAGTCCGATGATGACGCGATTGCCGCCGGCAAGGGCATCAATGGTGAGCGCGTGCATTGCTGTTGCTGCTGGCGTACGCGCCGCAATCTGCACAACACCGGTACCAAGTTTGATTCGTTTCGTCACTGCTGCGAGGTACGCGAGTGGAGAGAGCGCGTCGGACCCATAGGCCTCTGCCGTCCAGACCGAGTGATAGCCAAGATCCTCTGCCATACGAACTTGATCGACAGGGACATCGAGAGCGGCGCCTCTATAGAGGTCGAGTCCGAGAGCCAACTTCATCGTCTGTCATCTCCAATGGCGTACAGAGAAGGGAATGGCGCGAGGGTCGCACTGACTCCATCGACACTCCCCCTGAGTGATTCTTTGCGTTGTCAACCTAGTTCGCTGCCGCGCGGGACCCGAGTCCCAAGGATGGCGCCGAGCGCTGCCACCGCTGTCGCCATTCCGAATGTCAGAACAAGCCCGGTGACCTCAGAATCAGTCATAGCGCCCACTGTCGAGACAAGGACACCTGCGACCCCAATTCCCAATGCGGCGCCAAGTGTGTCGCTCAATTGAAGAGCGGTCGTCGCCTTTCCTTCGTGCCCTTTCTCTGCCAACTCCATCGCGACATGGGCCAATGGGGAGAACGCGAGCCCCATTCCGAAGCCGGCGACTCCCCACGACACGAGACCAATCCAACCGGGAAGAGCAGGCACCAAGACCAGCACCATGCCAGCAGTTCCGATCGCGATGATCGCCATTCCGACAACCACCAAGATTGTTGAGCCTCGAGTGCGGATCCAGCGAGCTTGCAGCCATGACGCTGCGGTCCAGGTGAGCGACGCAGTCGTCATCGCGAGGCCGCCGTAGACCGGCGACATACCTCGCACCGACGTAATCGCGAATGGGACGAAGGCATCTGCGGAATAGAAACCAAAATTCAACAAACCTCGAACGGCGACCGTTGCTGGCAACCCAACTCGAGCACGCATTGTTCCAACTGGTGTTAACCGCAGGAATGGCGGCACCATCACAACCGCGCCAATCAGCGTCACGGGAACAAAGACATACAGCGCACGCGATCCGAGGCCCACGAGAAGGAGCCCGGCCCCCAAAGCCACCAGGACGGCGTTGAGCACATTGCGTTCGGCCGAAGGCTTGTCGGGGGCCGGAACCGACTTCACGCCGATGGCTGCGACAAGTCCGATCACCGCAGTGAGCGGCAGTAGTCCAAGGAACACCCACCGCCATCCGACTGTTCCGGCAATCCATGCGGCGATCACTGGTCCGATCACTGACGGAAGCATCCATGCACTCGAAATCAGCGCGAACATTTTCGGTCGCTGTTCGAGCGGATAACTCCGTCCGATACAGACATAGGACGTGGCGGGCATGGCGCCAGCGCCAATGCCTTGAAGGAATCGACCAAGCACCAGGACAAACATCGTTGGAGCCATTCCGCCGACAACGAGACCGACAGCAAACAACACAAGACCAACGGCAAAGGGAATGGCGGGACGCATTCGATCAGATGCAGTGCCGGCAATCACCACTCCGACGAGAGTTCCGAGGAAGAACGCGCTGAAGACCCATCCGTACAGCGCAAGGTCACCGAGATCCTTTTCAACCAGTGGCATAACTGTTGCCACCGACATGGACTCGAAGGCCACCAATGTGACGATGAGGACGAGACCAGACGTAAGTACGCGCCGATTGGGGGCAAAGACGCCATCGGTCCTGACCGTGACACCGCGAGCGGTGGATGAATCATCAGGAACGCGTGTCACCGGCGAAGGATAGGACGAGCGCCCCCGCCAGGATTCGAACCCGGAACCTGCCGGGTAGAAACCGGCTGCTCTATCCAGTTGAGCTACGGAGGCAGAGTGCGTTGGAAGCGTACGCTCCGCGGCATCGGGCTCGGAACTCTCGTCCCACGTCGCCGTTTCGGGATGAGGCGCTGCCTGTCGTATGCTGACCGTTCCCATGGTGGCCGTAGCTCAGCTCGGTTAGAGCGCCAGGTTGTGGCCCTGGAGGTCGGGGGTTCAAGTCCCCTCGGTCACCCCATTGTGGTGGTGGTCGTCCGTCGAGAGACGGGCGGCCATCGCAGTGAGCATCGTCTGTGAAGGCACCGAGATTTCACAACAAAGACGAACAGCACACACAGAACGGAGTGGTAGGTTGACCACTCGCAGGCGCCTCTAGCTCAATTGGCAGAGCATCGGACTCTTAATCCGCAGGTTCTGGGTTCAAGTCCCAGGGGGCGTACCAATCGGTTGTCGCACTCGAAGGCGCAGCAACTGGTCGACAAAACGAACAAGGGCCCGGGCGAATGCCCGGGCCCTTGTCGTTACAACGTTGGACTCAGCGACGACGTGCCGGAGCCTTGCGTGCTGCAGTCTTCTTGGCCGGTGCCTTACGGGCAGGAGCCTTGCGAGCCGGAGCCTTACGAGCCGGTGCCTTCTTGGCAACAGCCTTCTTCTTGGCCGGAGCCTTCTTGGCGGGTGCCTTCTTGGCAACAGCCTTCTTCTTGGCCGGAGCCTTCTTGCCAGCGATGACGGCATCCTTGAATGCCTTCAGCGGGGTGATCTTTGCGGCCTTCTTGGCCGGAACCTTCACGGTTGCACCGGTCTGCGGGTTACGGGCAAGACGCGGTCCGCGCTGCACGCGACGGAACTT
>WLOT01000011.1 GCA_009699125.1 Actinomycetota bacterium | reverse complement strand
GTTTGCGACCAAATTCCGCCATGAGTGATTCCGGCATCATGGAGCTTCGAGAGTTCGGTCCACGTGTCGACGAGAAAGTCATCGGTGATCTGATCTTGTGAGAGTTGGTCGAGAGTCGTTCCCTTTACCGAATCAAGAACGAGCGTCGCATCGCCACGCGATCCGATGGTTGATGCCGAAACGACACTTGGAACCCGGACTCCAGCACGCTCTGCCAAGAGAAGCGCAAACGCTCGATGCTCAATTTGACCCTGTCGGCTGAAGCTAAGAACGGGGCCGGAGTCCTTGTACCAAAGAAAGCGCCCGATTTTGGTGAGTAGTTGCGCATCGGTTGCGTCTCGTCCGATGACGACGATTCGCAGGGGCGTTCCGTCTGAACTGGTACCGCTGTAGGCCTTCTCACCCCAAGCCTGCACAGGACTGACGACAAGGTCATTAACGGTGAGGTCAACAGATGCGAGATCGGTTTCAACTTCAGTGGGATCTGGAGCGCCGTCGGGTGATCCGAGCAGGAGATGAATAGCGGCGGCCAAGGCCCACCCGAGCGCGATTGCTCCGAAAATACCCGCTGGGTAGCCGTCTGTTCGGGCGGTGGCACTGACAGCAACGATGAGAAGGAGCGTCATCATGAGACGACGCGATGGGCGTGTGAGTTCCGGTCCTGACACAAAAAACACGGCGGCAAGCACGGTGATTCGAATGGGCGGGTATTGCGGGTAGCGAGAGAGGCCCTTCGCTGTTGCACCAATGACCGAAGGTGCGTCGATTAGATGTTGGAGTCCCCATGCCAAGAGGATTCCGCCACCAAGTGCAATCGAGATCCCTGCGATGAACCGCAATCGTCGTGATGAGAGTGCGATGACGTAGATGACGATGATCGCGACAACAAGTCCACCGCCATTGGCGATGCTCGCGACTTTGAGGAGCGGATCAGGGAGTGACTCGACGGTGGAGTGAACGGATCTTTCGAACCGGGAATACGACAAGGCCCCAACGGTTCCGATTCCAAACAGGATCACTCCAGCAACAACGCGAAGAATGTCGCTGGCTCGACGGTGAAGCCCGTGATCGGGAACGACTCCAAAAAGGGTCGCCCAACCGGCTCGCGTTGGGAGGTGATGGGTCCGCTGTCGAGTCGCCATTAGTTAGGAAAGAGTGGCGGCCGCGAATGCGCGCATTTCGCGCTCAACATCTGGTCCGGCCGGTGTGTAGAGAATCTCGCGAACGCCAACCGATGATGCGTGCGACACCTTTTCTTTGATCGACGCGCTGTCTCCCGTCCATCCAACGCCAGAAAGCGTTGCTTCGTCAGCAAGATCAAGCACGACCTGGTCGCGCCCGAAAACCTCGGTGACATGTCCCTCGTGAACGGCGAGATGACGTTCACGTTCTGGTCGAGTCGATTCAACATCAGCGAGCCACTCGGCTCCGCCCGGCATTGCCGCCAAGAACTCGGGTGCTGCTTCCCAGCAACCGTGGTAGCCGACGACATACCAAGGGCCGATTGCTGCTCGAGCACGAGGAGACCCTGCGGATTCACCTTCGTCAAGAACAGAACCAGACACCATGAGTACTTGGTGGCCCCATGGCCCTTCGAGCGGTGCCACGCCGATGAGTCCGGCGCAGGTGCCGTTTGCGATCATTTCGGCGGTGATGTCGAGACCCTTCGGGCCCATTGCTGAGAGCAAGAGCGGAACATTGATTGGTCGCTCCGCAGTAAGCGACGGTCGGTGGATCATCTGTACGCGCTCGCCTTCAACCTCGGCGACGCCTCCGGCCAGGAGTGTGTGGAGAGTTTCGATATAGGTCCGGGTTGCTTTCCACGAAAGCGCTTTCTTGCCGAGCACCATTCGAGCGGTAAAGCCAGTGCCGAATCCGACCATGAGGCGGCCTGGTGCCATCCGCTCAATCGTCGCGATTGCCGACGCGGTCGTCATGACGTGACGAAGATTCGGAACAAGAACAGCGGTGCCAACGTCGAGGTTGTCGGTTGCATTGAGGATGTTGGCGATGTTGATCCAGATGTCTTCGTAGAGAGCCGCTGAGTCGTAGAGCCACGCCCGGCGGAATCCAAGCTTCTCTGCAAGTTGAGCGTGGCGAACGGCGTCTGGTCCGGGGGTGATTCCGATCGAGATTTCCATGGGCGCCATCCTCCCACGCCGCCGGCGAGGAAGGGGGAGGTGCTCCGCGACTGAGCTGAGGATGCGATGATCTGGAGACATCTACGAGGGGGAAATATGGCGTCGACACGTAGTCCAGGAGAACAGGCCGCCGACGAATGGGCAGTGCGGAATGTCATCGTTCGGTTGGCGCAGTACGCCGATGGGCTTGGTTCCTGTGAGCAATATGCCGAGCTGTTCACTGAAGACGCTGAATGGTTGATGCCCAATGCGCCGCGACACGGCCGCGCTGACATCCTCGAAGGCAGCTTGGCGCGCCGCGCTGAAGGCACTGTCGGGCCTGGCAGTAACTCCAGACATGTGGTGGCTTCGACCGCTGTCGAGTTCAGCAGCGACGACGAAGCAGTTGCCGATTCCTATTGGGTCTATTACGTCGAGACCAATGTTGCTCCGCGGGTAACGCTTGTCGGTCATTACCGCGACACCCTCCAGCGCACCGAAGATGGATGGAAGATGGCACGGCGAGAGATCACTTTCGGCTGAGACTGACAACGGCGAACGGCAAGCCCCTGCGGCCGGTAGCCTCGCTCACCGTGATGAACCGATGACAGCCGCAATCGAGGCCGAAGGCCTAACAAAGACATTTGGTGGGGAAGTGAAGGCTCTGAACGGGGTCGGCTTCACCGTCGAAAAGGGAACCGTGCTGGGGCTACTCGGGCCAAACGGTGCCGGTAAGACCACCACGGTTCGAGTTCTGACGACCACGCTCACCCCTGACTCGGGCTGGGCTCGGGTGAATGGACTCGACGTTGTCAAAGATGCCAACAAAGTTCGCGCCAGCATCGGACTCGCTGGTCAGTATGCGGCAGTCGATGAAAACCTCACCGGTCGTGAGAACCTGCGAATGGTCGGGCAGCTCTTTCAGCTATCGCGCAAGGACGCATCACGTGTGGCTGACGAGCTGCTTGAGCACTTCAACCTGACCGAAGCAGCGAATCGACCTTCGAAGACGTACTCGGGCGGAATGCGACGTCGCCTCGATATTGCTGCGGCACTTGTTGTTCGTCCTCCCGTGTTGTTTCTCGATGAACCGACAACTGGTTTGGATCCCAACAGCCGAAATTCGGTATGGCAGATCGTGGAAGATCTCGTCGAGAACGGCACAACGGTTCTCCTCACAACGCAATACCTCGAAGAAGCGGACCGCCTCGCCGACAACATCGTGGTGGTCGATCGCGGCGCAGTCATCGCCGAAGGAACGCCAGCGAAGCTCAAGTCAACTCTCGGCGAAACTGTTCTCGACCTCGGTTTCGCCGATACGACAACAGCGGCTTCAGCGATCAATCTCTTTAAAGGCTCTTGGCCGGCGCCGCCCGTACTCGACGGCACGATGGTGGAGCTTCCCATCGATGCAGGCCCGTCGCAGGTCATGATCGCGTTGCGCACACTCGACGAGGCGGGTATCGCCCCGACAACAATGACGCTTCGTGAGCCGAGTCTCGATGATGTCTTTCTGAGTCTCACTGGTCGCCGAGCAGAACTCGAAGAGGCGGACGTATGAGCGCAACAGTTCTTCCTCAGCCAGCTGTGCCGATGAAGCGTTCGAAACTTCGTCGCTCCATCAGCGACAGCCTCGTTGTGACAGAACGCAACTTGGTCGCGTATCTACGCATCCCTGATCAACTCTTTTTCTCGAGTGTTCAGCCGATCATGTTTGTGTTGCTCTTCCGTTACGTCTTTGGCGGTGCAATTGCTACACCAGGCATGAGTTATGTCAACTTCTTGATGGCGGGCATTTTCGTGCAGACCGTTCTCTTCGGTTCGGTGAGTACAAGCGTCGGTTTGGCTGAAGATCTACACAAAGGCCTTATTGAACGATTCCGGTCACTTCCAATGGCCCGTTCAGCGGTGCTTTTCGGCCGGACTCTCGCTGACTCTGTGCGCAACGTGTTTGTTGTGATCCTGATCACGATCGTTGGCTTCCTCGTCGGGTTCAGAATTGGTACGTCATTCGGGCTCTACCTCGTGGCTTTCGCACTCTTGATCTTCTTCGCCTTCGCCTTTTCATGGGTGTTTGCCTACATCGGGCTCTCGGCTTCGAATAGTGAGACCGCACAGTTGATGGCTTTTCCGATTCTGTTTCCTCTCACGTTCGCGTCGACAGCATTTGTGCCTGCTTCGTCCATGCCTCCTTGGTTGCGCTGGTTTGCCGAACATCAGCCAGTGAGCATCATGGTCAATGCGACTCGGGGACTCATGCAGGGTGGACCCGGCGCGAACACAGGCCATTGGGTGATGCTCGCCATTATCTGGTCGTTCATCTTCATGGCGATATTCATCCCGCTCTCGGTATGGCGATACCGTCGAGTCGGCTGACCACTATTTCCGGGGGGAACCATGGCAGGCGCATTAGACGGAATTCGCATCCTTGATATTTCGACGGCGCTCACCGGGCCTTACCCAGCGGCGTTGCTCGCCGATCAAGGCGCTGATGTCATCAAGGTTGAGCGTCCCGGTCTCGGGGACCTCGCCCGTTGGGTCGGGGTTGCTGTCAACGGAGTCTCCGCACTCTTTCAATCGTGCAACCGTGGAAAGCGGTCAATCGCTCTTGATATGGCAACACCTGAGGGCCTTGCGATCGTTCGCGAGCTCGCGGCGCGAAGTGACGTTGTTATTCAGAACATGCGCCCTGGTGTCGCCGACCGACTCGGAATCGGATGGGAAGACCTGTCAGAGGGTCGCGACGATCTCGTCTACATCTCATTGTCTGGCTTTGGTCAGACCGGACCCTACGCACAGCGAGGCGCGTACGACACCGTGATCCAGGCATATGCAGGGCTCGGATCGAACCAAGCCGATCCCGATGAGGGAACACCGGTGTTCCTTCGACAAACCGCCGCCGACAAGATCACCGCCATGTATGCAGTGCAAGCGATTACCGCCGCCCTCTTCGCTCGGGAGCGAGGAATGGGTGGTCAACACGTTGAACTTTCGATGGCCGATTCGGTTGTGTCGTTTCTTTGGGCCGACGCAGCAGGCAATGAGGTGATGCTGGATTCCGATGGTTCAATGAATTCAAGTTTCGTGCAGGGCTCCAAGCCGTTCCGTTTTATCGATGGGTTTGGTATTGCGACACCTACGTCCGACGCAGATTTCCATGGCATGTGCGATGCACTCGGTGTCGAAGGTCATGACGATCCGCGAGTCGCAACTATCGGCGAGCGTCGCAAGCATCCCGAAGTGAGTGGCGAGATCATGTCGAAGTGTCACCTTGCTGCGGGTTCGTTTACCTGTGAACAGATTTCGGAACGTATGGAAGCGTTGAAGGTGCCGTTCGCTCTTGTCGTCGAGCCGAAGGATCTACCAAATGATCCACACGCACGAGCGATCGGAATGTTCGAAGAGTTTGACCACCCGGTCGCCGGGCGAGTTCGTCAGCCACGACATCCGGCTCGCTTCTTAGGAACACCGGCAACGCTGCAGACCGTTTCCCCGATGCTTGGTGAGCACACCGACGAAATTCTGATTGAACTTGGGCGTGGTGGAGATGTTGAAAAACTCCGATCAGACAGCATCGTGTTTTGAACGCCAAACGATCGTCCATCGCTGGTTTCTCTCACGTTGCGATTGTCTGCACGAACCTTGACGAGGCGCGTGACTTCTACATCGATGTGCTGGGATTGACGGAGTTGCCCCGGCCCGATTTTGGGATTCCTGGTATGTGGCTTCGCGCCGGAGACCTTCAACTGCACTTCATCGAGAACGAATCAATGCCTGTCCCGGGGCCTGGGTTTCCGCACTTCGCTTTGCATGTTGATGGCGAGCAATGGGACGAAGTGATGAACGAACTCGGAGAAGCAGGGGTTTCGTTTCTCTCTGCACCGTCAGAGCGCGACGATTTTGGTACCCGCGTGCGCGCAACGTTTGTGATCGATCCAAGCGGAAATGTCGTCGAACTGACCGACGTTGGTCCTCTGCCGGTTTGAGTTATCTGAGAGCAGCCTGAAGTGCTGCTTGATCTTCAGTCGAAGGCGACCACAGCCCTGCTTCAACATTCGCAGCGATCTGCTCAGGTGACGTTGCTCCAGCGATCACCGAAGCAACGGCGGGCCGAGATGCGAGACCGCCGAGTGCGACCTGAAGGAGCGAGAGCCCACGTTCAGCGGCAAACAATGAAAGGGCGTCGACTTTGTCGAAGTTTGCATCAGAGAGCATGGAGTCCATATGCCAAGCGGCGATGCGACCATCGGCTGGTGCGGCCACGCCACGTTGGTATTTGCCAGTCAGCAGGCCACTTGCAAGTGGGAAATAGGGGAGTTGGCCGAGTCCGAAGCGCTCGCATGCCGGAAGTACATCGGTTTCAGCGCCTCGCTCGATGAGGTTGTAATGGTTTTGCGCACTGATGAATCGAACCGATCCAGTCGTTCGTGCAATCCAATCGGCGTCGGCAATCTGCCAGCCTGCAAAGTTTGAGTTGCCGATGTAGCGCACTTTGCCCTCATGGACGAGGTCGGTGAGAGCGCTCAACGTCTCTTCGATCGGCGTCGAAGGATCTGGCATGTGAAGTTGGTAGAGGTCGATGTAATCGGTGCCAAGACGCGACAGCGAGCGTTCGACAGCTTTACGGATGTAACGACGCGATCCGCGTGCACCCCAGTCAGCTCCATTTGCTCCGCGGAGATCACTTCCGAATTTCGTTGCGAGAATGATGTCGCCACGTCGGGGTCCAAGGGCGTTCCCGAGGAAGATCTCGGAATCGCCATAGGAATCGGAAGTGTCGAACATGGTGATGCCATGTTCCAAGGCCGCTCCGACGACACGATCGGTTGCTTCCGCATCGATACGCATACCGAAGTTGTTGCAGCCAAGACCCACAGTTGAAACCATGAGGCCGCTTTCGCCGAGATGGCGATAGGTCATGTCTGTCATATCAGTCTCCGTTCAGATTCCTAGTGCGTCGCGTGTGCGATCGAGTTCGGTGACATCGGCAGTCGAAGGGACGAGGAAGAGTTCGTCGCAGCCGAGTGACTCCAACGTCTCGACAGCGTTTCGAAGAGATTCGGGCGTCGACGTCGCGAGCATCGAAGCCATCATGGTTCCGACCTCTTCTCCGAAGATCTTCATGTATGAGTAGCCATAGTCATAAAGGCGCTCTTGTGCGCCATCGCCAAGTGCGTACCAAAGACTGGCTGAGATGTGCGGCGCATCAGTGCGACCTTCTGCTGCCCAGATGTCACGGATTCGAGTGAACGCCGCATCGGTGGCAGCGGGATCGATGCCAAAGACCGTCGAACCGTCGTCGACTCCGTTTGCCCATTTGGCAGCACGGGCGATTGCCTTGGGCCCCATTGCCCCGGCGATAAATGGTGGACCACCGGCCTGAACAGGAGGTGGGCCCACAGGATCGGCACCCTCGAAGGGGGGCTCGCCATTCCAGATGCGACGCATCGTTTCCACCTGCTCGTCCATGCGCGACCAGCGTCGGTCGAAGGACCCGGAAATTGCCCTGTAGTCGTGTTCACGACCGCCGACACCGATGCCGACCGTGAGGCGACCGTTGGAGAGTTGATCGACAGACGAGAGCTGCTTCGCGACGTCGACAGCGTCGTGTGCGGGCAGAACGATGATCGTTGTCCAAAGACGAACCCGTTCTGTGAGGGCTGCTGCAGCTGAAAGTTCCACTACCCACGAATGACTTGGATAGGTGACACGCTCGGGAACCGCCAAGCTTGACCACGGGCCCTCATCGATCGCCCGACACCACGACAACGTGTCAGCCCGGTTGTGAGCGACCATCGTGGGCATTGTCATCGCGATATCCATGAAAGATCCTGTCGTCTACGAGCGTGGGGGAAAATCGGAGTTTCCGGCACGGCGCAGAGTACTTCGGTAAGACTCCGGAGGTTCGTGACGCCGGGGGTGTCCGAGGGGGAGGACAGCACGATGGTCGATCTCTATAGTCCCGACACGTATGTCGATGGAGCGCCACACGCTGAATTCGCGCGACTTCGGCGTGAGGATCCCGTGTTTTGGCAGGAGATCCCTGGGCAGGCTGGATACTGGGCAGTACTGCGCCATGCCGATGTCGTACATGTTTCAAGAAACCCTGTTCTGTTCTCGTGCGAGATCGGAGGGGTCGTACTCGAAGACCTTGATCCAGAGCGCCTCGCTCGAATGCGCGACATGTTGCTCTCGATGGACCCTCCGCGACATATTGCCTACAGGAAACCGCTAGCTCCGGAATTCGCGCAGCGCGTGATTGCAGGCATGGCAGATCAAATCAGGACAATCACGTCCGAGATTTTCGATCGTTGTGCCGACAATGAAGATGTCGAATTTGTGCATGAGGTTGTCGGACCGTTGCCGACTCAAGTCATAGGCCGCTTGTTCGGGTTGCCAGAGAAAGACTGGGACTGGCTTCACCGTCTCGCGCAGATGAATACCAGCGGCCAAGACCCTGATCTGAATCCAGATGGCGATCTCAGCGAGGCGGGAAGCGCCGACTCATCAATGCAGATGGCGATGTACGGAATGGCGTTTGCTGCGGAGCGACGGAAGATCGAGCCACAAGGCGATTTGATGGACGTCATCCTCGGTCAGGAATTTGATGGTCGATTTCTCACTGACCCCGATATCGGAAGCCTGCTCGTGCAGATGATTACTGCTGGGAACGATACGACCGTCTCCATGCTCGCTGGAGGCCTTTGGGCTCTGCTTGATCATCCGGAACAACTTCAAGCGTTGCGGAATGATCCATCGTTGATTCCAGCGGCTGTCGAAGAGATCCTTCGCTGGTTCAACCCGCTGCACTACTTCCGCAGAACCGCAACTGAAGATGTTGAACTCGGAGGTAAGAGGATCGCGAAGGGCGACAAGGTGGCGATGTATTACACATCGGCGAATCGAGATGAAGCGGTATTCGACGATCCCCAACTTTTCGACATAACGAGATCGCCGAACCCGCAACTCTCATTTGGGATCGGAGAGCACTTCTGTTTGGGCGTCCATCTCGCTCGCCTTGAAGGGCGAATCTTCTTCGAAGAGTTGCTGGCCAGATTCTCGAAGATTGAAATCATTGGTCAGCCTGAGCGAGTGAGATCGAATCTCAACAACGGTGTGAAGAGACTTCCTGTCCGACTGACGGTCTGAAAGCGCTCGATCAACGACGAGATGAAAGACTCAAGAACATGACTTCATTGGTAATTGCAGGTGGGACAGTTGTCGACGGTACCGGCTCGCCAGGATTCGTCGCCGACGTACTGGTTCGAGACGGTCGCATCGCTGAGATCGGTACTGATCTTGTGGGCGACGATGTGCTCGATGCGACCGGCTGCGTCGTAGCTCCCGGCTTCATTGATATTCACACTCATTACGACGCTCAAGTTTTTTGGGATCCCTCTCTGACTCCGTCGAGTTTCCACGGGGTCACAACGGTGATCGCCGGTAACTGTGGCTTCTCGATTGCCCCCACTCGTCCCGAACATCGGGACCTGATTGCGAGAACACTTGAAAACGTCGAGGACATGGATGTCGCTGCTCTCGCTGCAGGAGTCCCGTGGAACTTTTCGACGTTCCCTGAGTACCTTCAAGCAGTTGGTGAGCTTCCTCTCGGATTGAACTTCACCGCCTACATCGGACACACGGCACTTCGTCTCTTCGTGATGGGCGATGACGCGTATGAGCGAGAGGCGACCTCAGAAGAAATTGCACAGATGGTGGTGGTTCTGAACGAAGCTCTCGATGTTGGCGCGGCGGGCTTCGCCACAAGCGTTGCACCAACCCATCGCGGCGTCGATGGCAAACCGATTCCGTCCCGCTTTGCGAATCGCGAAGAACTCGAGGCCCTCTTCAACTGTGTTGGCGAAGTTGGTAAGGGGGTTGTCGAGGTGACGCCCGGTGAGATTCTCCCGCTCGCCGACATCTACGACCTTCAGATCGAGTCCGGTGCTCCGTTCACAGTCACGGCACTCCTGAGCACGCCAACGATGACACATCGTAAATTTGTGGAGTTGAATCGAGCAGGTTGGGAGCGCGGAGCTGTTGTGTGGCCGCAGGTGTCACCCCGTCCACTTTCGTTCGCGATGTCATTGGCTGAGCCATTCACATTCAACGTAAACACCGTCTTTGCGGAACTGATGTCGGGGACTCTTGAGGAACGACGCTCTGCATACGCTGACCACGAGTGGCGAGACCGTGCGAGGGAAGTTTGGTCAACAGGCACCTTCATGGTTCCGCGTTGGGAGACATTCGAGATAAGCGAGTGCCCCGCAGACCCTTCGTTGGAGGGCCGCCGAGTTATCGATATCGCCGCGGACCGAGGTTCGGATCCCTTCGATCTCATTCTCGAGCTCGCCCTGAACGAGTCAGATCTTCTTCTACGTGTTCGATGCGTTGTAGCCAATGATGATCCGGAAGAAGTCGCTCTTCTCATCTCCGAAGATCACTGTGCGTTTGGATTGTCTGACGCTGGAGCTCACGTCGGTCAGTTGTGCGACGCTCCTCAAGCGACCGATCTCCTTGGCAACTGGGTGAGAGGTCGAAATGTGATGACTGTGGAGCAAGCGGTGCACCGACTCACAAAGTCACAGGCTGATCTATTCAACTTGGTCGATCGTGGTGAGCTTCGAGAAGGCGCATGGGCCGACATCGTGGTGTTCGACCCAGCCACGGTTGCTCCCGGTCCCATTCGACGTGTTGCAGATTTCCCTGCGGGTTCCGAGCGCCTCACTGCTGATCAGCCCGATGGTGTTCGCCATGTACTGGTGAACGGAACGCCAATTCGTCGATCTGGTGAGCAGGTCGACACCTCGGCTGGTCCAGGTTGCATCGTTGAAGTCGGGCGACGTCGATGACTACTCATGATTTGGTAATCAGGAATGGCACAATCGTCGACGGCACGGGCCGCGCACGATTCGTTGGAGATCTCGCTGTCACCAATGGCGTGCTGACTCAAGTCGGCGGAACAGTTGTCGGTGACGGCACTGAGGAAATCGACGCCACCGGGTTGCTTGTAACTCCAGGATTCGTCGATATTCATACGCATTTCGATGGGCAAATTACGTGGGACGAAATCCTCGAGCCATCGGTATCGCACGGAGTTACCACGATCGTGGCCGGCAATTGCGGTGTTGGCTTCGCACCTGTGGCGCCCGAACGCCGCGAGCAGCTCGTTCATCTGATGGAAGGTGTTGAAGACATTCCCGGTGTCGCTCTCACCGAGGGAATGTCGTGGGACTGGGTGACCTACCCCGATTATCTCGATGCACTCGATAAGCGCCAGTGGTCCATGGATGTCGCTACGCAAATCACTCACGGCGCTTTACGAGTTTGGGTCATGGGAGATCGCGCGGTCGGTGATCACACTGCGACTCCAGAAGAAGCTGCTCAGATGGCATCGCTCGTCACCGAGGCGCTTGAAGCCGGAGCGCTTGGGTTTTCTTCCTCTCGCACCTACGCCCATCAGGCACCTGATGGCAGTTATGTGCCCGGCACGCATGCGTCAACTGACGAACTTTGGGCGATCGCCGAGGCGATGCACGCGTTTGGTCAGCCCGTGTTTGAGGTCTCACCGCTTGGTGTTGTGAGTTCCGATCCTGAAATGCTGGTCAAGGAATTCGATTGGATGAGGCGCATGTCCGCTGAGTTCTCGATTCCTGTGCTGATGATTCTGAATCAGATTCCGAGCAACATCGGCCTCTACCGCGAGATCCTCGATCTCGCGCTCGACGCCCGCTCCGAAGGCGCGCTTGTGATCCCGCAGGTTTCAGCGAAGAGTCAAGGGCTACTCATCGGGCTGACGTCGTCGCATGCGTTCATTCGTCGACCAACGTTCCGAAAAGTTCGTGAAGAATCAAACGGAGATCTTGATGCGTTAGTGGCGCTACTTCGCGACTCGGCAGTGAAAGCGGCGATTCTTTCTGAAGATGACCTTCCTCCGTGCGGAGAGCTCTACGAGGGCATTTCAATCTTCGCTCAGAACGGTGCTTCGATCATCTTTCCGATGAGCGAATTGATCGACCAAGAGCCTGGGAATGAAGAGAGCATCGCTGGGCTCGCTGCAGCAGCTGGCGTGAGTGAGATGGAAATGATGTACGACCGAATGCTCGATCGAGACGGTCGTGCACTCATGATGGCTGGCATCAACAACTACGCCAATGCCGGTCTTGACGGTGTGTACGACATGATCACGCACCCTGCATCCGTACTTGGCGTTTCCGATGCTGGTGCTCATTGCAACCTTCTCGTCGATGCGTGCATGCCCACCATGGTTCTCACCCACTGGGTGCGAGACCGAACCCGTGGCCCACGGCTTTCGCTTGAGTCGGCGGTGCGGATGCAGACACTCGAAACGGCCACTGTCTATGGGCTCTGCGACCGCGGCTCGCTCGAAGTTGGGAAGCGCGCCGACATCAACGTGATCGATTTTGAGAATCTCCACCTTCTGCACCCGGAACTGGTTCACGACCTTCCCGCCGGTGGTCATCGGCTGATCCAGCGAGCCACTGGCTACCGCTTTACCGTCGTGGCCGGTGTCGTTACTCGAAAAGATGACCACGACACCGGGGCCCGTCCCGGCCGACTGGTCCGTGGGATGCGCTGACGGCATAACATCTGATCAACCAGCCACTCAAGGAGATCTCCGACATGACACTCGTTCATACAGGCGCACCCGAAGCTGTTCATATCGGTGCTGACGAGCTCCCGTGGGTTGACATTGGTAATGGCAACAAGCTCCGCGTTCTCCAGGTGAAGATCGAAGAAGGTCTTTGGATCGTCGAGAACATCATGCAGAAGGGCTTCGAGGTTCAGACCCACAAGCACACCGGTCCGGTCTGGGGCTACACCGTCAGCGGCGGTTGGAAGTACAAGGAATACGACTACGTGAACCGCGCCGGTTCGTTCTTGTACGAACCCGCCGGTTCTGTCCACACGCTTCAGTGCATCGAAGACAACACACAGGTGTGGTTCCACATGTACGGAGCAAATCTCAACCTCGATGCCGACGGAAACGTTGAATCAGTTACCGATGGTGCAACGTCGCTGGCTGGCTACTTCGCATTGTGCGAGATGCAAGGAATTCCTCGCCCGAACGTCGTAGTGGGCTAGCAAGTCCCTACCTGGGTTCTCAGAGGAATTCATCGAGGAATTCGACCATTGCGTCGAAAGCTTCTTTTCGTGCTGGTTCCTCGTACCCACTGAAGTGATGGCCTTCGATCATCTTGAGGCGCTTCGGTCCTGATGCGCGTTCGTAGGTGTCGAGCGCAACTGCGGTCGAGGCCACTTCGTCGTTTGTTGCAACGACCATAAGCAGCGCGGTGCCGTCGAGCGATGGGGAACATGCACCGGGGTCGAATGGGGGCGTGGTCGTCATCATCATCGTCACCGAGTTCACCCAACCGTTGCCGGGTCCGTGAGCGAGGAACCATTCGGAAGACTCGGGCTGCGGCAGCACCGCCGACTCGATTCCCGCATCGAGAACAACAGCCATAGGACCGATTTCTCGGGGACCGACATCGAGAGAGCTGTTATCAAACGCGACTCGCATCGCGATGAATCGTTGCTCAGCATGAGACGGATTGGCCACGAGGTCGCCGATTCCGGCAAAGGGCGCGTTCGCGATAACAGCCTTGATTTCGGGATGGAGCGCCCCGAGGACAATCGCTTCGCCACCGCTGAAACTCGAGCCCCAGAGAGCGACGCGATCGGGGTGCACCTCGGGTTGCACACGAAGTTGATCAACGACCTCCCACATGTCGTGAGTTTGCGCCCATGGGTCAACGACATTGCGTGGCTCGCCTGTTGACTCACCAAGTCCACGATGGTCGTACAGGTACACCGCGTAGCCGGCAGCGGCGAATGACTCAGCAAACCAGGGAAGACCCATTGCTCTGGTCGCGGAGAACCCGTGGCTCATCACAACCGTTGGAGCGGACCGTGTGTCGTCATCGGGTAGGTAGAGGTCGCCCGCAAGGACGGTTCCATCCTCCAGCGTGAGCGGAAGTGGTCGTGGAGCAGCAGTCATAAGTGCGATGCTAGGAAGGAACGAGGCACTGTGTCGTCATTGTGGCGAAACATCGCTGGGGGAGTGAGGCAACACCGTGGGTCATCCATTTCGCGATGTAGCGATCGTTGGCGTGCACAACACCAAACAAGCGAGGGTGCTCGAAGGTCACGATTCGCAGAGCATTGCTCTCGAGGCTGCGCTCGGCGCCATCGCTGATGCCGGGTTAGAGCCGCGCGATATCGATGGTGTCGTCGGCGGCATCGCCAGCAATTTTCTGTACCAAAGCCGTATCGGCCCTGCATGGCGATCGATGTCCCCGCTTGGAATCCCAGCTGTCATTGAAGGGGCCATGGCGATTGCGTGCGGACTCGCCAACACCGTGTTGATTGCAACCGGCGAGGCGGGCAGCTACCGACAGCACGCGTCGACTGCTCCGTGGACTCGACCAACAAACGAGTTTGTCGCTGCATACGGCATGTTCACCGCCGCAGAGTTCGCACTCATGGCACGCCGACACATGCATATGTACGGAACCACTCCCGAATCGATGGCTCATGTGGCCGCGACGATTCGGAACAACGGACACGTCAATCCCGAAGCCGTGTATTTCGGCAGAGGCCCGTTCACTGCCGCAGATGTCCTTGAGAGCCGCATGGTTGCAGATCCGTTCCATCTTCTCGATTGCGCAATGACGTCGGAAGGCGGAACTGCGCTCGTGCTCACTCGTGCCGATCGAATAGACGACACAGCGAAGATGCCGGTTTTTCTCCTCGGCGGTGGAACTGATCATTACGGGCCCTCCTATCAGCATCCACCAGTCTGGGATCTCGGTGGCGTCCGTCGCCCAGATCTCATTGCCGGTCATGTCGGCCGACGCGCCGCTGAAGAAGCCTTCGCCACTGCTGGTCTCGGACCATCGGATGTCGACGTTTGCGAGTTTTACGACCCGTTCTCGTTCGAACTTCTTCGCCAATTCGAAGCATTCGGCTTTTGTGCCGAGGGCGAGGGAGGCGACTACGTGATGTCGGGCGTCATCGAGCCTGGAGGTCGTCACCCAATTACGACCGATGGCGGAACGATGTCGTTCAGTCACGGTGGTGCGTCAGTACAACTCTTCCAGAGGGTTATCCGCGGTGTTCAACAACTCCGAGGCGAATGCGTCTCCTCTCAAGTTGCCGATGCTGAAGTCGCAATGTGCACGGGTGGCGGCTCCGGTGCGCTCTTCACTGATGTGCTGCTACTCGGAAAGGAACGACCATGACACTGCTCACGCCGCAATCAGGAGATATTCCGCTCCCGGTGCCGGGACCAATCTCCGGGCCCTACTGGCAGGGCTGCCGTGAAGGCATCTTGCGTTTCCAACGTTGCAGCGATTGCGGTGCATCCACGCATACGCCCGCTTTGATGTGTGCTGCGTGTGCATCGATGTCGCTTGAGTGGGTCGACAGTTCCGGCCGAGGAGAGATCTACAGCTGGACGCGTGTGTGGCGTCCTGTGACGCCCGCCTTCGTGACGCCCTATGTGCCAATTATCGTCACGATGGAAGAGGGTTGGTTCATCCTCTCCAATCTCGTCGGTTGCGAAGACGACGCAGTCGCTATCGGCCAGCCAGTCGAGGTGGTCTTCCACAACAGTGGCGGAACTGACGACATCGTCCTGCCGTACTTCCAACGCGCCTAGTTTCACTGTCCGTGGGCGACCAACACCACCTGGACGACCAGGACGATATTGAGGAGCAGCTGCAGGCTGTGCGATTGGGTCTGACTCGACTGCAGCGTTTGCTCTCGAGTCGACGCGTGCACGCTGGTATGGCCAGTGCTGCACGTGTTGCTCTTCCGCAGCAGGCAATGAACGTCTTACGCGCTTTGGGTGATCGAGAGCCATTGCCAGTGGGCGATCTCGCTCGAGCAGCGCGAATGGATACAGGTGCAGTGAGTCGCCAGATACGGGTTCTCGAGGAAGAGGGACTTGTCGAACGACGCTCAAGTCCTCAGCACGGAAGCATTGTTCTCGTAGTTGCTACGCCCGAGGGTAGAGCGATGGCTCATCGTTTCGAACGAGTACGCGGTGCGCAGCTGTCTCGGGCACTTATCGAATGGACGCCTGAAGAGCGCGAGCAACTCGGGAAATTGATGCTTCGTCTCGTTGACGATTTGCAGGCGACGCCGTATCTGCAGACCGACGGCGATTGAGTGTTCTGTACGAATCAGTCAGGGATGACGACTGCACGTCCGCGTAGCTCGCCGCGTTCCATCTTCTCGTAGGCCTCAGCAACGCGATCAAGCGGGAAGATGTCAACGTCGACTCGCAACTTGCCGCTTTCAGCGAGGGCGATGACCTCAAGAGTGTCGGCGATCGTTGGAGCTTGGAAGGAAAAGACTTCGCCGTCACGTGGGAGCTTGTCGAACATCGTTCCGCGGAGCGTTCCATTTCCGGCACCGACGAGTGCGTAGGCACCCGCCTTACTTGTGCTCTGGAGTCCATGGGTGATGGTTTGGTCGATGCCGACGAAGTCGAAGACGGCGTTGGCCCCGCCGCCGAGCAGTCGGTGAATTTCGGTTGTGGTGTCGTCGTTAACTCCCTCGAGAACATCATGGGCACCGAGTTCGGTGGCATATGCCAAACGATCGGGGGAGACATCGACAGCGACAACCCGAGCACTCGTGAGCGCCAGTAGATGTTGAATCGCGTAGGCGCCGAGTCCGCCTGCACCGATCACCACTGCCGTGCCGCCTGGAGGGATTCTGGGCAGCGTTCGTTTCACCGCGTGGTACGAGGTCGCTCCAGCATCAGTGAGCGGTCCAGCGATGACGGGATCAAGTGTCTGCAGCTTTACAAGCTCTCGTGTTGTCGCAACGAGTACGTAGCGAGCCAAACCGCCGTCGATGCCGTAGCCGCGGCCCACGATCGAATCATCGCAGTTGTTGTCTTGGCCCCGAGCGCACCATATGCAGTGGCCACAGGAATGAGGGCTTACGACAGCGACGGCGTCACCGACCTCGAATCCAGTTGCACCTGAGCCGAGCGCTTCGATGTAACCGCCGACCTCGTGGCCGAGGGTGAAGGGCACTCGCCAGCCAAGAGGCTCCATGAATGCGGCAGGGGCTAACGCCATGCCTACGTCGGAATGGCACAAACCGTTTCCAGCGACCTTCACGAGTACTTCACCCGGACCCGGGACTGGCACTGGTGCCTCGGTCAGTTCGGGCGGGTGTTCCCATTCAACGATCCGGTAGGCCTTCATCTTTTCGGACATCTGGTCATCCTGACATGAACGGAGATTTTCCGCCCGGGTTGCGGCGCACCCTCCGGTGACGGGGCAAGATGTGTCGTCCGCAATGAGGAGGAATCCGTGGCTGAAGTGACGTCGATCGAACAGGCATCAACGATGTGGGAATTGGTTGAGGCTCGCGCCGCAGCCACGCCAGACGTCGTCGCTCTCATCGAGGACAATCGAGAGATCACCTTCAAGGAACTTCGCGACATCTCCGAACGAGTCGCGGCAGGTTTCCATGAATTCGGAATGCGCCACGGATCACGTGTTACTTGGCAACTTCCGACTCGTATCGAAACGGTCATCACGTCTCTGGCACTCGCCCGAATCGGCGCCGTTCAGAACCCCATCATTCCCATTTACCGAGATCGCGAAGTTGGATTCGTTCTGCAGCAGACCGACGCGGAGTATTTCCTGATCCCTGGCGATTGGAACGGTTTCGACTTCAATGCGATGGCTGGTCGAATTATGGACGATTTGGGTATCGAACCAACCGTCATGATCGCCTATGACCAGTTGCCTCAGGCCGAGCCGTACACGCTTCCTCCTGCGCCAACCAGCGGCGACGAAGTTCGCTGGATCTACTACACCTCTGGAACGACATCGGCGCCCAAGGGTGTTCGCCACACCGACGGAACTCTTATGGCTGGCGGTCTCGGCCTTGCGAACGCAGTTTCGCTTACTGCCGACGACATCGGTTCGATTGCCTTCCCCTATGCCCACATCGCCGGACCCGACTACCTGATGATGCTCCTGTATCGCGGTTGCGGAGCTGTGCTGATCGAAGCGTTCTCGCTGGACGTTGCTGTCGAATTGTTTGCTCGTAAGGGAGCAACAATGGCCGGTGGCGGTCCCGCGTTTTACCAGATGTATTTGGCGAAGCAACGTACACAACCCGGCGAGAAAATCATTCCTTCCCTTCGGCTGCTCTCTGGTGGCGGTGCGCCAAAGCCGCCCGAGATGTATGTCGAAGTGATGGCCGAAATGGGTATCCCCGTTTGTCACGGCTACGGAATGACCGAATGTCCGATGATTTCTCAAAGCGGTCCGGACGACACCGAAGCACAACTCATGTACACCGATGGCAAGCCGGTTACCGCGTGCGAGATTCGAATTGTGACGCTTGAAGGTGCGGTTGCATCGCAAGGACAAGACGGTGAGGTCCGCCTGAAGGGGCCAATGGTCTTCAAGGGCTACACCGACACATCACTGAACGCCGATGCTTTTGATGCCGATGGTTGGTTCCGCACGGGAGACGTCGGTCATCTTGACGCCGACGGACACGTTGTTCTCACCGGGCGACTCAAGGACGTCATCATTCGTAAGGGCGAGAACATCTCGGCCAAAGAGATTGAGGACCTTCTCTACCAGCACCCAAAGGTTGGAGACGTTGCTGTTGTAGGTCTTCCCGATAAGGAGCGTGGTGAGCGTGTATGCGCCGTTGTTGAGCGTGCACCCGGAGCCGACGATCTCGAGTTCGGCGAGATGGTTGCCTATCTCAAAGGTGCCGAACTTATGGTCCAGAAGATTCCGGAGCAGCTCGAAGTTGTCGACGAACTCCCACGTAATCAGACGCTTCGAAAGGTTCTGAAGCAGGACCTTCGCGACATGTATCGCGACAAACCGTGGAGCCCGGCACCTCGTTCGTAGGCCCCGTTACGGAAGTGGTCGGTAAACGCCGAGGATTCCGTTCCGCACCCACGCAGGCAACGTTTCTTCGGTCAGTTGGCCGTCGCTCGCATGGATGACTGATCCATTGCCGAGTGAGAGGGCAACGTGTCCATCCATGAGGAGAACATCGCCTGCGAGATCGTTCTCGGCGTCGAACTCATCGCCGACCTTACGCCTGTTGAACTCCACGTCGAGCAGCATCGCGTCGGTGGTCGTCGGAAGCGCGATTCCGACCGACGCATACGCCGCGCTCACGAATCCGGAACAATCAAAGAATCCGTCGCCAAATCGGTTCGTGCCTGGCGGACATTGAGGGTCTTCCGGTCGTGCTTCAACGCCAAGACACTGCGAATAGGGCGTGCCGAGACGAGCTTGTGACCAAGCAATGAGTGTCATCCGGGAACCAACAGCGGACTCGCTGTCGAACTGGGCAGTGGCCAGTCTTTCGAGGGCGGAGAGAACTCTTGGGTCAGGTGGAATCTTGCCCAAACCGATATCAGTCGTTCGGGCGATCTGCCGAGAGGATCCGAGGATCGCTTCGGTGAGCGACGAATTTCCAGTGAATGCTGTGAGGCCTCTGCGGAGTCCGTCGTTTGTGCGGAGGTCGTTCCGCCCAGAACAAAGTACGCGACCGGCGACGAGTGCTGAGGAGTAGAGCCATTCGGGAGTTGATTCGATGACGTCGACTGGAGCGAATTCCAACCATTGAGCGGGGAGGACCTGGAGGGGCCCCAATCGCGAATCAGTCACCGGCGAGAGATCGATTCGGCCGCCGTCAACGTCCGCAGTCGGGGATCCGGTGAGCCCCACCAATCGATCCGAGGTGAGTCCGCCAGTTTGGAGTCGCGAGCCTTCGGTCCGTCCATGGTTGCTCATGATCCTGCCGATTCCCACAAGGAGCGCAGCGGGAACCTCACAACGGTTGTCTGTTTCTTTCAAGGTTGATGATGCCCGCCGGTAGGCGCTGAACGCAGCGCCGGGAAGAGTCGGGGCGACCACTTTGAGTCGTTGATCAAGGGTGGCAAGCGGTTCCGCGGCCTTTTGGTCAAGTGTTGCGACCCGAGACTGGGCTCGATCCTCGGTGCCCGCAGCATCCCTGGCCGCATCAAGCGAATCATCCAAGTTCTCTTGGGCGCTGCGTACATCGCGTTCGTCGGATCGAAGACGCGACGAGGCGAGGGCAACTCCGCGTTGCGACCCTGCTTCTGCGTCGACACCCCGACCGCCTCGATCCATGTAGGCGTAGACGGCAAGAGCCGCGAATCGGGACCGGTTCTCCTCGAGACGCTGACGAGCCGCTTCAAGTGACGCTGACGCAGACGAGACCTGCTCAAGCTTCTCGCGGTGGTTTCTCCGGCTGCTTTGAAGTTCACCAATGGCGGCAACGAGGGGAGTCAGCCGACTTTCGTAGGCGACTAACGCCTCTTCAATTTCATCCTTAGGTGCTGCCGCCGCAGACAGTGGGCGCGTTACTGCGATGGTCGAGGCCAAAGCCAGGAAAAGAAGGAGAACAGAGATGCGCTTCAAGGTGACCATCGGTTGCGCAGCGGGTGTTGCGCTCAGGTGCTCACCATAGAAACGCCAGGTGGACGGCTGCTGACATCAAGGCGAACCAGAAGGAAAACTCAGATTGCGAAGAGGTGTTAGCGAAGTGTGACAGGTCGACTCTTGATGACTTCTTCGAAGAAGTCATTGCCCTTGTCGTCGACAACGACAAACGCCGGGAAGTCTTCGACTTCGATCTTCCAGACAGCTTCCATTCCGAGTTCGGGGTACTCAAGTACCTCGACGGACTTGATGCAGTCTTGGGCGAGTCGAGCAGCTGGTCCGCCGATTGAACCGAGGTAGAAACCACCATGGCGCTTACACGCATCGGTGACGGCCTTCGAGCGATTGCCCTTCGCCAGCATGACGAAGCTGCCGCCGTTCTCTTGGAAGAGATCGACATAGGAATCCATTCGCCCAGCAGTAGTGGGGCCGAAAGAGCCAGAGGCATAACCCTCGGGCGTCTTCGCCGGACCGGCGTAATACACGCAGTGATCCTTCAGATACTGAGGCAGACCCTCGCCGGCGTCGATGCGCTCCTTTAACTTCGCATGCGCAATGTCGCGAGCAACGACCATCGGCCCTGAGAGACTCAGTCGAGTTTTGATCGGAAGCTTCGAGAGCGTCTCGCGGATCTCGGACATGGGTCGGTTCAAATCGATCGCAACAACATCGCCACCGAGAATGGTGTCGGTCACCTCGGGAAGGAACTGGGCGGGGTCATGCTCAAGTTGTTCGAGGAAGACGCCGTCTGCGGTGATCTTGCCGAGCGCCTGCCGATCGGCAGCACACGAAACCGCGATGGCAACTGGACACGAGGCGCCGTGGCGGGGGAGCCGCACAACGCGAACGTCGTGGCAGAAGTATTTGCCACCGAACTGCGCGCCGATACCTGACTGCTGTGAAACCTTCAAGAACTCGGCTTCGAGTTCGAGATCTCGGAACCCTTGGCCGAATTCGTTTCCTTCGAAAGGAAGGGCATCGAGATATTTCGTGGACGCCATCTTCGCTGTTTTGAGCGCGTACTCGGCCGACGTGCCGCCGACAACCACTGCAAGATGGTACGGGGGGCAGGCAGAGGTGCCGAGAAGATCCATCTTCTCTGCGATGAAATTCAGCATTGACGTCGGATTGAGTACGGCCTTTGTTTCCTGAAACAGATAGCTCTTATTGGCGGAGCCGCCGCCCTTTGCCATGAAGAAGAACTTGTAGGCGTCGCCGTCAACTGCGCTGATTTCAATTTCGGCGGGAAGGTTCGTGCCGGTGTTGACTTCCCGATACATATCAAGCGGGGCCATTTGTGAATAGCGAAGGTTGTCGGTCTTGTAGGTGTTGTAAACACCAAGCGAAATCGCCGCTTCGTCGTTGCCTTCGGTGAGAACGAAGTGCCCGCGTTTCGCTTTGACGATTGCAGTTCCAGTGTCTTGGCAACCGGGCAGGATCCCGCCGGCAGCAATGTTTGCGTTGCGCAAAAGGTCTAGAGCGACGAACCGGTCGTTTCCGGAGGCCTCAGGATCTTCAAGGATCTTGGCGAGTTGTGCGAGATGTGGAGTCCGCAAGTAGTGCGCAATCTCGAACATCGCAGCTGACGTAAGTGTGGAGATCGCTTCTGGGGAAACGCGTAGGAAATTGCCCACCGCAGTTTCGACGGTCTCGACACCCTCAGTCGTGAGAAGTCGATACTCGGTGGTGTCTGGTCCGAG
>WLOT01000109.1 GCA_009699125.1 Actinomycetota bacterium | reverse complement strand
GGCGAGGTTGTCGATCAGCCCGAGATGGGTATCGAATACAACCGCCTTCCGTACATCCTTGTTGTGGTCGACGAGCTCAACGACCTCATGATGGTTGCTGCGCGCGATGTTGAAGAGTCGATCTGTCGAATCGCGCAGATGGCTCGCGCCGTCGGCATCCACTTGGTCATCGCCACGCAGCGTCCTTCTGTCAACGTCATCACCGGCGTGATCAAGGCCAACGTTCCCGCACGACTCGCCTTTGCAGTGTCGAGCCTCGCCGATTCCCGAGTCATCCTCGACCAAGGTGGTGCCGAGAAACTTCTTGGCCGAGGCGACATGTTGTTGCTCGGCCCATCGTCGAGCATCGCCCAGCGCATCCAAGGCGCATGGGTCACCGAAGACGAGGTGCGGGCAGTCGTGGCCGCATGGCGTCAGCAGTCTCCCGAAATCTCCTACGACGACACCGTGCAGGGAAGCGAAGAGTCCTCCACCGGCAGCAGTGCCGGCGGCATGGTCGGTGGCGACGATGACGACGACGATCTGCTGTCACAGGCCATGGAACTCGTCGTTCGCTCGCAGCTTGGTTCAACGTCGATGCTGCAGCGCAAACTCCGCGTGGGTTTCGCTCGAGCCGGTCGTCTCATGGATCTGCTCGAACAGCGCGGAATCGTTGGTCCTTCCGAGGGTTCGAAGGCTCGAACGGTTCTGATGACTCCCGAGGAACTTGACGGCGCGGACTGACGCCTACGATGAATAGATGACCGAGAGTTTCTGGATCGAGACACTCGGCTGTCCCAAGAACGAGGTCGACTCCGACAAGTTGGTTGGAACGATGCTGGCCGACGGTTTGGTGCCGGCCGAATCCCCTGAGTTGGCCGACGTCGTGGTGGTCAACACCTGCGCGTTTGTTGAACAGGCCCGACAGGAATCCATCGACACGATCCTCGGACTTGATTCGGTCCGTGCTCCCGGTGCCCGACTCGTCGTCACTGGCTGCATGGCTGAGCGCTACGGAGAAGAACTTTCGGAAGCGCTGCCGGAAATCGATTCGGTTGCTGGGTTCGGAGTCCCAGTCACGCTTGGCTCAACTCGCGGTTCAAAGACGTCGCCATTTGATCTGTTGAATCTTCCTCGGCCGAAGTCCACGTCTCCGTGGGCCTACGTAAAGGTCGCCGAAGGTTGCGATCGCGCCTGTGGGTTCTGTGCGATTCCGACGTTTCGTGGGAAGCAGCGTTCGCGTTCTGTCGATGACATCCTTGCCGAGGTCGACGCGCTTGAAGCTCGCGAAATTGTGCTCGTTGCACAAGACCTCGCCGCCTTTGGACGCGATCAAGGAGTTGGCGAACGGTCGATCGTCCCGCTCATGAATGCAGTTGCCAAGCGTGTCGATCGCGTTCGATTGCTCTATCTCTATCCATCAGATCTCACTGACGAACTCATCGACGCGATCTGTAGCAGCGGCGTGCCGTATTTCGATCTTTCGTTGCAACATGTCTCGCGGCCATTGTTGCGAGGGATGAAGCGCTGGGGCGATGGCCAAAAGTTTGCCACGCGCATTGAAGCGATTCGTGAACGGGAACCAGCAGCAGCGTTCCGATCGAATTTCATCGTTGGCTATCCCGGTGAAACCGAAGATGATCATGACCAACTCCTCGATTTCGTGGAGTCGGTCCGCCTCGACTGGTGTGGGTTCTTCCCGTTCTCGCGAGAGGACGGCACCCACGCTGCGGGACTCGACCATCAGGTGCCCGAGGAACTCGTCGCCGAGCGGCTCGCGGAACTCACTGAACTGCAAGATCGAATTACTGCAGCAAAACGTGACGAAATGATCGGCTCGGTGGTCGAAGTCCTCGTGGACAGCACCGGAATTGGCCGAACCTGGCGTGAAGCCCCTGAAATCGACGGCATCGTGATGGTTGCCCCCGAGCTCGAACAGGGAACTTTCGCGACCGTGACCATCGTCGACGCACTTGGTCCCGACCTCGTGGCTGCGGGCGCGGCGCCTGCCGAGGATGCGGACTCATGAGCGATCCGTCCTACGGACCTTCGGCAATCGCAACGCCGGCCAATTACGTCACGATGTTGCGAATTCTGGTGTCGCCGCTGCTTTTCGCGATGATCAGCGACAACCCCAGCGGTTGGCTGGTGTGGGCGTTGTGGACTGCGCTCGCCCTCACCGATGGTGTCGACGGCTGGATTGCTCGCCGGCACGGAACCACGCGTAGCGGCGCGTTCCTCGACCCCTTGGCCGACAAGGTCTTGGTACTCGGAGCGCTTTTTTCGCTTGTTGCTGTCGATCGCTTTCCGGTGTGGCCGGTTGTGGTCATCGCTGTGCGCGAGGTCTTCATCAGCCTCTATCGCATGTGGTGGGGTCGCCGCGGCTTGGCGATGCCTGCTCGTCAATCGGCGAAGCTCAAGACCCTCGTGCAATCGCTTGCCGTCGCTGCCGTGCTCTTCCCGCTCACGACTGACTACATCTGGCTTGGCGACGGGCTGCTCTATTTCGCCACCTTCCTTGCAGTCTTCAGTGCTCTTCAGTACGTGTGGGATGGAAGTCGTGCTGCCACCACGATGGAGACGCAGGTCAGCGATCCAACCTGAGTCGTTCTACGATCAGGCCTCATGGCTGGTTCATCCACGACAGAGGGCCAGAATTCGCTGAAGCCGCCAGTCGGATTCCTCGAACTCTTCTTCGACCTCGTCTTTGTCGCCTCGACGATGGTTCTTTCCAACGAGTTTTCCCACGATCCATCGTGGTTACTCGCCGGACAATGCGCATTGATGTTTGCATTGCTTTGGTTGTTGTGGTTCCACATGACGGTGCTGATGAATGTTGAACGTCAAGACGACCTCGGTCAACGCGGCATTGTCTTTGCGTTGATGTTTGTCATCTTCGTGACAACGCTTGTCTTTGTCGGACGCGATTCCAGGATTGATCTCGTTGGGTTTGGCTACCTTCTTTCGGTCCTTCTTGTTGCCTTTGCCCATCAACGAGTGACGAAGATGGCCGACCCGATCGGAGCGTGGGCCCGATCACGCCGAAACCGGCTTCTTGCGGCCGGTGTCGTTATGACGTTTGGAGTTGTGATTCCGGATGGACCCGATGCTGTCCTGTATGGACTGGCCATCATTTTGTTGGTCATCCCGACGTCACTCTCAGCGCAAACAGGCCGACCCGTACCTGCAATTGATGCCCATCATCTTTCTGAACGCGCTGCGCTCCTCACTCTGGTTGTTATGGGCGAGTCGTTGGTAAAAGCCGCGCTTGTCATTAGTTCCGGCTCAATCATGTTGTTCGATGGGGTCAGCCTTGTGGTGATGTTCGTGATCCTGTTCGGTTTGTACTCGAGCTATTTCGACGATGTACCGAAAGCAGGTATTCGGCCCGGAGCGTTGGCTGGCGAACTTTGGTTGCTTGCTCACCTCATCCTGCAACTGTCGATCGTGGCGCTTGCCGTTGGCATTTCGAAGTATCTCCAAGTGGGCGATGCGGGGGTTCCCTTGAAGGCCGTTGTGATCCTCATGGTTGCGTACATCGGAATCTTTGCTGGGCTTGCGTTCATTGGCGTTAACGATCAACGCGTTCCTCGCTTTTCAACAGTGGGCGTGCATCTTGGAACTGCGGTTCTCGCCGGCGTCGCCGGATGGTTGACTCTCGGGATCAACTGGCTTACCCCGAGCGTCTACCTCCTCTTTCTTGCCGTGCTCTCTGTCGCCAATGCGTTGCTTTCGTGGCGTGTTCGACTGTCAACCACGGTGCTTTACGAGAACGATCATTCACTGTCGGCTCCGATCGGCCAGGTAGTGCCAACAAACGCCCTGGAGGGCTCACTATGAATTGCGAAGTTGTTGCTGTAGGCACGGAACTTCTGCTTGGTCAGATTGTCGATACCAATTCTTCATGGATTGGTGAACAGCTCGCGCTTGCCGGAATCGATTGCTTCTTGCAGGTGAAGGTTGGCGATAACTGGGATCGCATCCGAGATGCACTGCAGATCGCGCTTGATCGCAGCGATGCAGTCATCGTGTGTGGTGGTCTCGGACCCACTCAGGACGACATCACTCGCGACGTCATCGCCGATGTGATGGGCGTGGAACTTGTTGAAGACCCAGAGGTCATCGAGCGACTGCACGAGATCTTCGGCTCTCGTGGTCGAAACATGCCGATGAACAATCTTCGTCAGGCGCAGGTGCCGCAAGGTGCAAGCCGCATCGCACAGATGCCAGGTACCGCTCCAGGTCTCATGTGTCCGATCGGCGACAAAGTCATCTTTGCCGTGCCCGGCGTTCCGTATGAGATGAAGGAAATGGTCGAGGGGACAGTGATTCCGGAACTGCGCCGCCGTGCAGGCGACACGGGCGTTATTCGAAGCCGCACAATTCGTACTTGGGGTCACAGCGAATCTGGCATTGCAGAAATGTTGGCCGATCGTCTCGATGAACTCGATCGAACGGGCACAGCAACGATCGCATTTCTCGCGAGCGGTATCGAGGGGCTGAAAGTCCGCGTCACGGCAAAAGCCGATACCGCCGAGCAAGCCGATGCGGTCGTCGCAGCAGAAATCAACGAGGTTGCGAAGATCCTCGCCGACTACGTCTTCACCACCGAAGATCAGACGATGGAAGAAGTCGTTCTCAACCTCCTGCGCGAACGCGGTCTCACGCTTGGTTTGGCCGAATCACTCACAGGTGGATTAATTGCGAGCCGTTTGGTTTCGATTCCTGGTGCAAGCGATGTCTTGCAGGGTTCGGTTGTGAGTTACGCCAGCGAAGTGAAGTTCGACGTTCTCGGCGTGCCTGAAGGTCCGGTAGTTAGTGACGACGCGGTGCGCGCGATGAGCGAAGGTGCATGTCGCGTTCTCAACTCTGACGTTGGGATTGCCGTGACTGGCGTTGCCGGACCAGACGAACAAGAAGGCGTTCCGGTCGGAACAGTCTTTATGGCAACAACGCTTGATGGTGTTACCGAAACATCAATGGCAAAGTTCCCGTTTAATCGTGAACAGTCGCGACAGTTCACCGTGATCACGGTGCTCGATCATTTGCGCCGTCGGTTGTTGGCGCGTTAGCAGCGCTCTTCGTTAACCCTGCGCTGGTTTGAGATCGAGCGACGCAGAGTTCATGCAATAACGGAGTCCGGTCGGGCCAGGGCCATCTTCAAAGACATGACCAAGGTGTGCGCCGCACGACGCGCACAATGCTTCAGTGCGGATCATTCCGTGTGAACTGTCGACCTTGGTTGCCACGGCGTCGTTCGTCATTGGATCGAAGAAACTCGGCCAACCGGTGCCGCTTTCGAACTTGGTGTCCGAGCTGAACAGTTGCGCATCGCACACGATGCAGTGATAGGTGCCGTCGTCGTGGCAGTCCCAGTACTTGCCGGTGAAGGCGCGCTCGGTGGCGCTGCACTGGGTCACCTCGAACTGTTCGGCGCTGAGACGCTGACGCAGGGCCTCTTCGCGTTGTGCGGGATCGGAGGGCAGGGACTCGGTCATGGGAGGGCACCTTTCGCCTGAGCGGGAGAGTTCAGCGGCTGGAGCCTACCGGGAGGGCCCAAGAAAGGCTTAGGGGGAGCCCAACGGGGGACAGGGATCGAGGGTCATTGACTGAACAGGTGTTCGAAGTTACAGTCTTGTCGTTCGAACACCGGGGGCCTGTCACACCCCCTCCGTAGGTTGCGATCCATCTCCACCGGGGCCTCGGCGCCAGTGGAGCCACCGGAGCTCCCGCTCAGGTGGACAGATCACCCATACGAGTCCCGGGCAGACCGGGGCCTCACACCCAGGAGAAGTAGACGATGGCAAAGGAATCGAACCGCCCAACGTTCCCGCAGGAACGCGACAAGGCACTCGACATGGCGCTTGGCCAAATCGAGAAGCAGTTTGGTAAGGGCTCGGTCATGAAGATGGGCGAGAAGGGCACCATGCGGATCGAGACGATCCCCACCGGCGCTCTGGCCCTCGACCTCGCGCTCGGCGTTGGCGGTTTGCCTCGTGGTCGCGTTGTCGAGATCTACGGCCCAGAGTCTTCGGGTAAGTCCACCCTCGCCATGCACGTTGTTGCCGAAGCTCAGCGCAACGGTGGCATCTGCGCCTATGTCGATGCCGAACACGCCATGGACCCGGTCTACGCATCGGCCATTGGTGTCGATACCGACCAGCTGCTCATCTCACAGCCCGACACGGGCGAACAGGCACTCGAGATCGTCGACATGCTCGTGCGCTCGGGTGCGCTCGACGTCATCGTTATCGACTCGGTTGCGGCGCTTACGCCTCGTGCTGAAATCGAAGGCGAGATGGGCGACAGTCACGTTGGTCTGCAGGCC
>WLOT01000108.1 GCA_009699125.1 Actinomycetota bacterium | reverse complement strand
GAAGTGGTCGACGTGCGTTGCCTTCGCGGCTTCGATGATTTCTTCTTCTGTTGCATCGAGACGTCCGTAGGCGATGTTGTCGCGAATCGATCCGCCGAACAGCCAGGTGTCTTGTAGCACCATGCCCATGCTTGAACGAAGGTCATTGCGCCGCATCTTCGAAATATCGACACCGTCGAGCGTGATCGCGCCGTCGTTGAGTTCGTAGAAACGCATCAGAAGATTGACGAGTGTTGTCTTGCCTGCACCGGTGGGACCAACGATGGCGATGGTTTGTCCGGGCTCGGCGATCAATGAGAGATCGGTGATGAGCGGCTTGTCGGCGGAATAAGAGAACGTGACATCTTCGAACGCAACTCGTCCCTTTGGCGACACGACGGTTTGCGCATCGACCGGATCGGGAGACTGATCATCGACATCGAGGAACTCAAAGACTCGTTCCGCCGAAGCGATACCCGACTGCAGCATGTTCGCCATCGATGCCAACTGGTTGATTGGCTGGGTGAACTGACGGGAGTACTGAATGAAGGCCTGAATGTCGCCGATGCTCAGATTGCCTGAGGCAACTCGCAAGCCACCAATGACAGCAATGGCGACGTAGTTGAGGTTGCTCACCAGCATCATGGCGGGTTGGATGATTCCGGAAATGAACTGAGCGCCGAAGGCGGCCTCGAAGAGCTTTTGGTTTGTCGCTTCGAAACGATCTTCGGTCTCTTGCTGTTGACCGAAGACCTTCACGAGAGCATGGCCAGCAAAGGTTTCTTCAACAATGGCATTCAGCGAACCGGTATGTCCCCACTGCGCAATGAAGCGCCTCTTCGACTTCCCGGCGATGAACTTCACGGTGAACAACGTGACTGGAACGGTTAACACTGCAATAAGTGAAAGAAGCGGCGAAATCGTCAGCATCATGATGAGAACGCCGATGACAGTGAGGATCGAAATCGTCGACATGCTCATGGTTTGCGCAAGGTTCTGAGCAATGTTGTCGATGTCGTTGGTGACCCGACTGAGCAGATCACCGCGTGGCGTCTTGTCGACATACCCAAGCGGAAGCGAATTGATCTTGTCTTCGACGGCAGAGCGAAGTCGACTCATCGTTCGGTGAATGACACCGGCGAGAAGGAAACCTTGGGAGTAGGCGAGTGCAGCCGAACCGAGATACAGCGCACCGACGGTGAGGATCGTGCGGTGCAACGCCGCGAAATCGATTCCATTCGGCGAACGCACACCCTGAATGATCAGGTTCGTCGCGTTACCAAGAATCTTGGGGCCCACCACAGACATCACGACACTGAAGACCGAAGCAACCAGCACCAAAATCAGTCGAGTGCGTTCAGGTCGCATCCAGGAAAGGAGGCGCAGCGAGGAATTGCGGAAGTCCTTTGATTTTTCGACTGGCATGGTCGAGCCCATCATGCGCGGGCCGGCAGCCATCTGCGGCTTCGGCGGGGCGACCACCTTTTCTTCCGAGGACTCGCTCATGCTGCTTCCTCGGCCGTCATCTGCGACTCCACGATTTCCGCGTAGGTCGGGCAGTTCTGCAGAAGTTCGTGATGCGTCCCAAGTCCGACGCACTTGCCCTCATCGAGCACAACGATTTGGTCGGCGTGCTTAATCGTCGACACGCGCTGCGCAACGATGATGAGTGCGGCGTCGGTGGTGACGGGGATCAGTGCGGTGCGCAATCGAGCATCGGTTGCAAGGTCGAGAGCCGAGAACGAATCATCGAACACGTAAATGCCGGGCTTGCGAACGAGTGCTCGCGCAATCGCGAGCCGCTGGCGCTGACCGCCAGAAACGTTGGTGCCGCCCTGAGAAATAGGCGAGTCGAGTTTCTCGGACATTGCGTTCACAAAGTCGGCGGCCTGAGCAATCTCAAGCGCTTTCCAAAGATCGTCCTCAGAGGCATCTTTGTTTGCGAACAACAAGTTCGATCGAACGGTTCCTGAGAACAAGTAGGGGCGTTGCGGAACGACAGAAACGCGCTTCCACAACGTTTCTGGTTCGAGATCACGGACGTTGACGTCGTCAATGAGGATCTCGCCACCAGTGCTGTCGATGAGGCGGGCAATGAGGTTGACCAGTGTGGTCTTGCCTGAACCGGTGGAACCGATGATCGCTGTGGTTTGCCCCGGTCGCGTGGTGAAGGAAATATCAGAAAGAACAGGAATCTCTGCGCCGGGATAACAGAAACCAACGTTGCGAAATTCGAGTGTTCCTCGTCCAGAAAGTTCGGTGATCGGTGTTGTGGAGGTGACGATCGACGACTCTGTATCGAGAACTTCGTTGATTCGTTCGGCGCAGACTGAAGCGCGCGGCCACATCACTGCAACGAACGTGGCCATCATGACGGCCATCAGGATCTGCACGAGATAGGTGAGAAACGCGACGAGTGCGCCAATCTGCATATCGCCTGACTGGATGCGCCCTGCCGCTACCCAAACTGCGGCTGCGCTGGAAACGTTCATGACCAACATCACGGTCGGGAACATCGAAGACATATAGCGACTGGTGAGAATCGACGTACGCGTGAGACGTTGGTTTGCGTCATCGAAGCGTTCGGTTTCGAGTGGTTCGCGCACAAATGCACGCACGACACGCATGCCGACAATTTGTTCGCGAAGTACCCGGCTCACCCGGTCGATGCGTTCCTGCATGAAGCGGTACTGCGGGATGACACGAATGACGATTGTGCCGACGGACAACAAAAGGACGGGGATGCCCGCAACAAGAATGAGCGAAAGCGGGCCGTCTTCACGAACGGCAAGGAAGATGCCAACAACGACGGTGATCGGTGCACTAATAAATGACGTGCACAACATCACGACGAGGGTCTGCACCTGTTGAACGTCGTTGGTGATGCGGGTAATCAGCGATGGCGCACCAAAGTTGTCGACCTCTCGGGTAGAGAACCCGGTGACGGTGTGAAAGAGGCGATCGCGAACGTCCCGCCCAAATCCCATTCCCGCTCGTGAACCAAACCATGTGGAACTAATTCCGAAGACGGCCTGGATGAGCGAAAGCACCAGCATGACCGCGCCGATTTTTAAGATGTAGTGCGTGTTGCCCTTGAGGATGCCGTTATCGATGAGCATGGCGTTGAGGGTCGGCAACGTCATGGTGGCGGTGACTGCCACAATCTGAAAGATCAGGACCGCCCACAGCAACTTTTTGTATGGCAGCAAGTAGCTGCGCATGAGCCGGTTCACTCGGATACCCCCTGTAGCGATGTTACGGGTGAGACCGAGATCGCACCGCATTGCCATGTTTCGGGCTGCAGAGTCGACGGCAAAGTGCCATTTTCGGAAGACATCGGCAGCGAAAACGATTCGTGCCAAAGAAACTAAGTGACACCACGCATAAAGAGATGCGTTACCCCGTAAATTAACGAACAAGCGTCATTCTTGGTACGTGGGCGGACCACAAGCGGCCAAGATGGCGACATACCTACGGCGGCGGGTGCCATGGAGCGGGAGTTTGGGCGGGTCGAGGCCATTTTGGCCTCGGCTCCGCCAACAATCATCAGTTGGGATCCTTTGGCAGGGGAGCTCCTTCGGGGCCACCTCGAGGCCGAAGGTTTCCCCGGAACGACCCACGTTGTCGGCGGCGAGACCGCTGAGGCCGCGGCGCCCCTCATCCTTCTGCCGCCCCCGACCTACGCCGACTATTTGGGTAGCGGTTGGGATGTGCGACTGCGGTCAGTTCCGCTCGATGTGCCGATGGTGGTGCTGGCTCGTCCCAATGTGCCGGTGCGGTCAGCGTTGCAACTGAATCTGCGCAAGAGCGGGGTGGCGTTGCTCGATGCGGGCCGTCCTTCAACGGTGGGAGCGGTGTCCTCAGCACTTCGCATGTCGCTTGAAGGCGGTCAGGTCATTGACCCTCTCTTTATTGAGTCGAATGGCGACCAGGCTCGGGCGCAACTGACCCCGGCCGAACTCCGTGTGTATGCGTTGCTCGCAAATGGGCGATCGAATAGCGGAATCGCCGATGAACTGTTTCTTTCCGAACGCACGGTGGAAGTTCATGTTCGCAAGATCTTCGCCAAGTTGGGATTGGGAGATAACCCCGCAATGAATCGTCGGGTTGTGGCTGCGTCCATGTTCGTTGCGTCGGACTGACGCAATCTCCGCAGTGAGGCCGCGGCGCCTCGGCGACTGTCACAGGGGCCGTCTATCGTCACTGAAGTGACGACGCGGCGGAGTTCATGACACCTAGTTCCCAGGTCTTTTCAGCACAGTCAGCGCAGCAATTGCTGCCGCTCCTGGCCGAACGTTTGCGCGCGCCGCTGGCCGACCCCTTCCTGCCCGACATCGTCGTTGTACCCACCGCCGGCACCCGCGATTGGCTCATCGAACAGCTCGGCCACGAGCTCGATGCCAACGGCACCGGCGAGGCCATCCTCACCAACGTTCACTTCTGGTTCCCCAACGAGTTCAACCTCCATGCCATTGGCACCGAGCGGGCGGCCGACGACCCTTGGTCGGTCAAGCGCCTGCGCTGGACATTGCTCGGTCTCCTCACCGCCGACCCGTCGTTGGCTCCCGGGTTCGCCGATGCCAAGAGCCCCTTGGCCACCGCGCAACGCATCGCCGAGTTGTTCGATCGCTATTCGGTCTACCGGCCTGAAATGCCAGCCACCTGGGCAGTGGGCACACAAGCCGATCCGGTGACGCCGCTTCGCCCCGACAAGCAATGGCAATACGCGCTGTGGCATGCGGTGCACAGCGTCATCGGTGTTTCGACCGGCGAGCGCTTCATTGCTGCTCGCGGTCACCTCGACCCGGCTGCGGTGCAGCGCGCCCTTCCTGGTCGGTTGTCGATCTTCGGTCTCGACGCGTACTCGCCGGCAAAGGTTTCGCTGCTCGCGGAACTCTCCACGCTGCTCGACCTTGCGGTGTACACGGTGTTTCCAACCTCCGATCGCATCACCGATCTTCGCTCGGTTGATCTTGGCGATGAACTACGCAGTCATCTCGATCTTGCAAACGACATGCACAATCCGTTGTTGCGTTCGTGGTCGCGTGCCGGCCTCGAATCCATGGCGTTGTTGTCTCGCGCGTTTCCGAAGATGCAAACGCTTGAAGCAGTGGCAGCACCGACTGTGCTTGGCCGTTTGCAGCAATCAATCGCGCACGATGAACCGCTCGCTATTCCGCCGCACAAAAAGTCTGTGCTTGAAAACGGCGACGGCTCATTCGAAGTACATCTATGTCACGGGCCCACACGCCAGGTTGAAGTCCTGCGAGACGCACTTTTGCATCGTCTTGCGGCCGACCCGACATTGCACCCACGCGACATCATCGTGATCTGTCCCGATATCGAAACCTACGCGCCACTTGTCGGCCCCGTGATGGGTGCCGAGTTCCGCGAAAGCGTCGAAGGCGACGCAGCTGGCGCGCGCTTGCAGTTACCTATTGCGATCATCGATAAGACCACCAGCACATCAACGCCGGTTGCCGATGCAGTTGCTGCGTTGTTCGATGCGGTCGGCAATCGTCTTGAACTCAGCAAGGTGCTTGAGCTGCTTGCGCTCGAGCCAGTGCGCCGAAAGTTCGCGATCAACGAAGACGGCTTTGCCACAGTTGAACGTTGGCTGACTGATCTGCAGGTGCATTGGGGAATCGACGACACCTATCGCGCTGCCGCCCCTTGGAACTATCCGGCCGGCATCGAAGCAGGCACCTGGCGAATTGCGATCGATCGCCTGATCAACGGCATCCTTGTGCAGTCGCCCGAGGACCGAGAAACGCTTACAGGCGTTGTTGGTTACGACGACATCAGCGGAAGTTCCATTGAACTTGTTGGCAACCTCGCATCGTTTGTCGATGAACTAAGCGGATTCACAACGTTCTGCAGCGAGACCCGCTTCGCCTCTGAATGGGCCGACACACTCGAAGGTCTCCTCAACGCAATGTTCGAGGTCCCCTTCGAAGACCGCAACCAACTCACCGATGCCCTCGATGTTGCCCGTGAGCTTCGTCTGCATGCGGCGACATCAGCGGAGTCGGCGCAACTGAGCTTCCGAGAAATTTCGGCGCTTTTTGCCGAAGAGCTCGACGGTATTCGCTCACGCTCAAAAGTGTGGGGCGATGTCGTACGCGTCGCGTCGCTCTCTCGTCTGCGTGGCGTGCCGGCACGCATCGTTGCCATTTTGGGTTTCGACGACCGAGCGTTTACTTCTGGTCGCGGAAATGGCGACGACATCCTTCTCGATGCGCCCCGCATTGCCGAGCGCGACTTCCATGCTGAAGAACGCCTTGGTCTTCTGAATCTGTTGTCGGCATCAAGCGACGCAGTGCTTGTTACCTGCAATGGCTTC
>WLOT01000107.1 GCA_009699125.1 Actinomycetota bacterium | reverse complement strand
GACTCCGTCCATCACCTGTTCTGTGGCCTGGTTGTTTCCCATCGCGACATACATCGCAGTCAGTTCAGCGGTTGTTGAAGGCGTAATGATCTTGTCTGCTGTCCCCTGCGTAAGCAGTAGAGGTGTGGTGATCGGGGATTGCGCTGCAGTGTTGAGCGCAAACTGGTTCGACCACGGAGCAGTAGTGGCTGGGTCCGCGGCCCACATCCGACCCTTCAGGATGAGGTCGTTTATGCCCAACTCGATATCGCTCAGACGAGATCCGCCAACGACGCATTTTTCACTAACAGCGTGCACCCGATCACTGAGCGAGGATTTTACGACGGTTGCTTCGTCGTACCCAAAGATGTCGGACCACGACACGACTGCATAGGAACCGAGAACCGCTCCCGCTGCGGTGTTCTTGTCGGCTTGAAAGAGTGGAACGAGCAAACCTGCGGGCGCGGCAGCAGCAACGCCAAGCAATTGCAACTCAGGTGCGTAAGCCGAGGCCATTTGGCCGGCGATGAGCGCAGCTTGGCCGCCTTGTGAATGGCCGAACACGAAATAGTTCGAGGATGCGCCGGTTTCGTTCATGTTGCGCGCTGCGCGAACGATGTCGATTGTTCCGTGCGCCTCGCTCGCTCCAACGAGGTAGGGGTGCATGCCGTCGGTGCCAAGTCCTTGGTAGTCGGTCGCAACAACGACCCATCCGAGGTTGAGGAAGTCAGCGAGTCCCTGCACATCGTCGTAGGGCTTCGGCGACCGTGATGGAGCACACGGGTCCTCGATGCCGGTGGTCGGATGCGACCAACTCACAACTGGACGTCCGCCCGCAGGAACTGGGCTCGTCGGTGCAAACACCATTCCGGTCACAACGATCGGTTCATCATTGATTCCGAAAGATGTGTACATGACCCGCCACGCCTGCGATTCAGGGAACGGCGCGTTCATGGTTTCGAAGCGGATGATCGTGCCGGGTGCATTGGCTGGGATCGAGGATGGTGTGTCGTAGAACGAAGTGCTGAATTTGTTCGATGACGTGGTTCCGCAGGAAATAAGGACAAGCGCAGTCAGGACTATTGCCGTCAAGAGTGCGAATTTGGAACGCATGGTCAACCTCACCGTTGAAGTGATGCGAGGCTAATAGTCATCACTCCACTCAGGGGGTAAGGGGACATCACATGGGCAAGCATTCCTACGACATCGAGGCAGTTTCGACTGCGCCGATCGAACTCGTTTTCGAGGTGATTGCCGATGCTCCGGGTTGGTCGCGGTGGAACAAGTCAATTGGCCGCGCATCGTGGGAGGTTGAAGGTGATCCTGCGCCGTGGGGAGTCGGCGCCGTGCGCGCACTTGGTGCGAAGAGTGGCCCCCTTTCGAAGGAGCGCATCGTTGAATTCAATGCCCCCAACCATCAGGCGTATGTGATCGTTTCGGGACCGATGCCAATAAAGGGCTATCGAGCCGACGTACGACTCAACTCAACGCCAGACGGAGGAACCAAGATCTCGTGGAAGGGTTCATGGACAACGCGAGTACCTGGTGTTTCTGGTTTCCTCACCAAGATGGTGCGCAGCTTCGCAACGGGCGCAGTGCGAGAAGCCGAGAGAATCCAGCAGGAACGCGACTAGTCAATCGCCGTGATCTTTTGAATGGCGAGACGGAAATTTCCGATCTGTTCATCGATGAGGTAGACGCCCATCTGCACAATGGTTGATGGGTCAAGTGCAGCGCTCGGCGTTGTCGGGCGGAGAAAACGATTGACCGGCGCAAACGACTCGATTGAAATCGAAACCAGATTTCCGTTCGTGCCGCCCGGAGAGCCCGAAGGTGTGAATCGAGCAATCCATCGGTCCTGTCCGGATTGGCCCGCCCGAAGTTGCAACACATAGGTGCGTCCATCGCCCGTTGCGTTGACACCCAACGCCTTTGCTCCCGCTGCGCGTTGACCAAGGCTTTGGTCGACTGGTCCGAGGGTGGAAGTGAAGCCTCCGTTTTGTTCGGTCGTCATCCTTCCGGCGAACAACAGGGCGCCGGATCCATCGGTTTCGACCCACGTCGTTGTACTTGCAGAGATACCGCCCATTACGGAGTCATCGACACTTGACCATCCGTTCACTGACTGTGGAGTGGCGAACTCGACCAGCACACTGGTTGTTGGCGCCGGAGGAGGTACGGGTGTTGAGGACACGGGAGGCTCAAGCTCTGTAGTGACTGAACTTTCAGTCGATGGTGATGAACGAGTATCGGAACCACAGGAGTTGAAGAGGAACGCACACGAAAGTGCAAGTGCCGCGACAGAAATGCGGATTCGCATATCAGTCCTCGCCGCGTTTGCGCGATCTGCCAAGGGCTTGATCGGCTTCACGCTTCGCTTCGCGCTCGGCAATCGCTTGACGTCGATCACCCTTCGTGCGGCCTCGAGCAAGACCGAGTTCGATCTTTGCTCGACCGCCTGAGAAGTAGAGAGACAGCGGGACGATCGAAAGCCGTTCAAGATCGACTCGCATGCGCCATCGTTCAATCTGTTCACGATGCAACAGCAACTTGCGTTTGCGATCTGGCTCGGCGAGATCGTGAGCACCGCTGGTTCCCCACGGAGCAATATGCATTCCGATGAGCCACGCTTCGCCTTGGTCGAAGCGGGCAAATGACTCTTTGATCTGCACCTGGGCCTCGCGAAGTGACTTCACTTCAGATCCACGCAGCACAAGTCCGGCCTCGACGGTGTCGAGAACCTCGTAGTCGTGACGAGCCGACCGATTGGTCGCCACGATTTTCTTTGCGGAGGGATCGTCTTTGGTCGCCATGGGAAGCGTTCAGGCTACCGGTCGAAACCGTTGCGAGATCAGCCGCCCGTGAGAGGCGCTTCTGGTGATGGGACTCGACAACCACCATCGACATCGAGGATTTGATTCAGGCGACCTTGCGAGACCCACATACCAACGCAAAGTCCGAGGTCGACGATTTCGGAATCGGTGAACGCGCTGCGAAGGCGCGTCCAAAAAGGGTCGTCCATCGAATGGTGATCAAGAGCGAATCGTTCGGCGAATTCCGCAGCAAGGACTTCGCGTTCGCTAAAGCCGTCCCACGACGAATCGCCAATTCGTGCGTAGAACTCTTCGTTGATTGAGTCAGCCTCAGCCGCGCGCGCAGGCGCATCGCGACCGGATCGCCATCCGAGACACAACTGGCAATCGTTAATCTGCGCGATGCGAATTCGTGCAGCTTCGAATTCGCGCAGTGGCAATGTGGACTTCTCGTAGACCGCCGCAGAAAACTGTGCAGCAGGAATGGAAAGTCCTGGAGCTGCGCCAGTCCAGACATGAATCAGCGGATCGGACCCTTCGGGCACAGAGATGCGTGGCATCCCCCCACGCTATGACGCGACGACCGAACCCGCGTGCTGAATCGGTAGGGCGGTAGCCTCGGTGCGTGCTTCAGCTTTCGTCCACGGTCCTCAATGACCTTCTTGCTCACCTCTCCGATGGTCTTCCCGATGAGGCCTGCGGATTGATCGGTGGTCGGCCGGGCGCCGATGGCGAACCGTGTGTTGTTGATGCGTGGTACCCAAGCCCGAATCGGGCGTCGTCGAGCCGGGTCTACACAATCGACCCAAAGGTGCATTTGCGGGCCGATCGCGACGCGGAAGATCGCGGCGTCGAACTCGTCGGTGTGGTCCATTCCCATACCCACTCCGAGCCGTTTCCGTCTCCGACCGACGTTGCCCAGGCCCCTGATCCGGCCTGGCATTACGTCATCGTGTCGTTCCGGTTGGGTCAGCCAATGGTGCGGTCCTACCGAATTCTCGAGGGCGCAATCACCGAAGAACCCGTTCTGGTGCTGGAGCAGTAGAATCCAGACCTCTTGGGTCGACATTTGCCCCTTGGGTCGTCCACAATGGTGGTCCGGTTTGAATCCCCCCTTTGCACCGCGTCTCTAGAGGTCCTCGATGGCTGTTTACTCTTCGGTACTCGACATGATCGGCAACACGCCGATGGTCGACGTTTCCGTTCTCAGTCCGAATCCGAAGGTGCGCATCCTCGGGAAGATGGAAAGTCAGAACCCTGCTGGTTCGGTGAAGGACCGCATCGCGTTAGCGATGGTTGAAGACGCCGAAGCCGACGGAACCCTTACGCCCGGTAAGACCATCATCGAACCTTCTTCGGGAAACACCGGCATTGCGTTGGCGATGATCGCCCGCATCAAGGGCTATCCGATCAAGATCATTCTTCCCGAGAACGTTTCGGTCGAACGTCGTCAATTGCTCGAGATTTTTGGCGCTGAAGTCATCCTGTCGCCTGGCTCCGAAGGTTCGAACGGAGCAGTGAAGCGCGCGATCGAATTGGCCGCGGAACATCCTGAGTGGGCGTTTCTCTATCAATATGCGAATGAAGCGAATCCCCAGGCACACTACGACACCACTGGTCCCGAGATTTGGGCCGATGTTCCCGAGATCACGCACTTCGTTGCGGGCCTCGGAACGTCAGGAACTCTGATGGGTGTCGGTACGTTCCTGAAGGAAAAGAATCCGAACATCAAGATTCTTGCTGTTGAACCTCCGCTTGGTGAAAGCGTTGAAGGTTTGCGCAATCTCGACGAGGGATACATCCCGCCCGTCTACGAGAAATGGGGCGGTCCCGAACTTCTCGATGGCAAGCGCATCGTTCGTCCGCGTGAATCAATTGAATACACCCGACTTCTTGCCGAGAAGTGCGGCATTTTCTCTGGAATCTCTGCCGGCGCAGCCCTTGCCGGCGCTGTTCGTGTCGCATCACAGATTGAGTCGGGCACCATCGTGTTCATCGTGTGCGATGGCGGCTGGAAGTACCTCTCCACGGGCGCCTGGACCGACGACATCGACGACGTCACCGATCGCGCCTCAAAGATCATCTACTTCTAGACACGTCTGATTGGGGTGGGGTCGGGGAGTACCCTCAGACTGTGGATTCCCGGCCGATCGGCATGTTCGACAGCGGTTTCGGCGGCCTCACCGTGGCCCGTGCGCTTATCGACCTCATGCCCAATGAGGATCTTGTCTACGTCGGCGATACTGGTCGATACCCCTACGGTCCGCGGGATCTCGGTGAAGTGCGGGAGTTCGCTTTCGAGATCACCGATCACTTGATGCGTAACCACGACGTCAAGATGGTTGTTGTCGCGTGCAACACCGCTTCAGCGGCAGCGCTCGATGAACTACAGAAGATCACTCCGGTGCCGGTCATCGGCGTGATCGAGCCAGGCGCAGATGCGCTTCTCGCTGCAACTCGAAATGGTCGCGTCGGTGTCATCGGCACCGTTGGAACGATCGGCTCTGGTGCCTATCAGCGTGCGGTCGCGCAGCACACCGCAGCCGTCGAATTGTCGTGCGCGGCGTGCCCAGGATTTGTTGAGTTTGTTGAACGTGGAGAAACAGATTCCGAGCAGGTACACGTGCTCGCTGAGCGTCTCTTGGCCCCACTTGTAGATGCCGATGTCGATTCATTGCTGCTTGGTTGCACGCACTATCCATTTCTCGCTCGAACGATTTCCGACGTGATGGGCCGTGAGGTGGTTCTCGTCGATTCGGCAGATGCCACTGCGTTCTGTGTGAGCGACATGCTTCGAGACGCTGACGCGCTCCGGGGCGACATCGATCGTGGGGGAGTTCACCGCTTCGAATCCTCTGGCGATATCGAGGCGTTCAGGGCTCTGGGACGCCAACTGCTTGGGCCCGAACTCGATGACGTGGCGCCCATTACTTGGCTTGATTCAAGCAGGTGATGACCTCTCCGCTGCGTTGACAGGATTGCTCCGACTGCTATTGTCTACCAATCCTGTCGAAATGGTAGTGAATTGCGTTCACGGCCAGCCACCACGGAAAAGATCACAGAGTGACGACGCTTACCCATCTCCAACGTCTTGAAGCCGAGAGCATCCAAATCTTCCGAGAGGCCGTTTCTGAAAGCGAACGTCCGGTAATGCTGTATTCGGTCGGCAAAGACAGTTCGGTGATGTTGCACCTTGCACTCAAAGCGTTCGCCCCGTCCCCTCCGCCATTCCAATTACTCCATGTCGACACCACTTGGAAGTTCCAAGACATGTACGCCTTTCGCGATCAGATCGTGAATGAGCGAGGACTTGACCTTCTTGTCTACAAAAACCCGGAGTGTGTTGAACGCGGTATAAATCCGTTTGATCATGGTTCGGCGACGCATACCGACATGTGGAAGACCGAAGGTTTGAAGCAAGCGCTCGATCTTTACGGTTTCGATCTCGCTTTTGGCGGTGCTCGACGCGACGAAGAGAAATCGCGAGCGAAAGAGCGAATCTTCTCCATTCGCTCTGCGCAGCATCGTTGGGATCCAAAGCAACAACGTCCAGAACTTTGGAATCTCTATAACGCTCGTAAAGCCCCAGGCGAGAGCGTTC
>WLOT01000106.1 GCA_009699125.1 Actinomycetota bacterium | reverse complement strand
TCGGGGACCAGAAATCTCGCCGTCGACCCAAACGGCTCCGCCGAGGCGGTCCTTGATGGCATCGGCGGTGGCCGTCATCAGTTCGGTCACGGTGTAGTTCACGCCGGTCATGGGCGGCACCGTAGCGGGAGAAGGCCTTCAAGGCGTCAGGCCACGGGAACTTTCTGCAGATGGAAACGCACGAACTGCTGAGCGTTACTCCTGGACGAGTTCAATGAGGGTGCCGAGAGCGTCCTTTGGGTGGATGAACGCAACGGTGGTGCCGCGTGACCCTGGCCGAGGAGCGTCGTCGAGCACACGAAAGCCTTGAGCCTTCACTGCATCGAGCGCTTCGGCGCAATTGGCAACGCGGTAACCAACGTGATGAATGCCGGGGCCACCGCGAGTGTTGAGCCACTTCGCAACGGTGGAGTCGTCGCGAGTCGGGGTGAGCAACTGAACGTAACTTTCGGCGACCTTCAAAAGCGCCTCTTCGACGCCATCGCTCTCAACAACTTCGCGATGATCGACGACAGCGCCGAACGTTTCGCGGTAGTAATCGATTGCTGCACCGAGGTCGGGGACAGCGATTGCGATGTGGTCAATTTCGGTAAGTAGCGGCTTTTGGTTTGCAGCAGCTTCGCTCATTTGAACTCCTGATTCTTCGTCGCCAGGTCGGCGTGCGGTGATGGCCATTGGATGCGTTTCGTTGTTCCGTTACGCGCCGTGACGACGGAATGCAGTGATGCGGTCTTCGCCGACCTTCGCCCGGAATTCGGGGTCATCGATACCGAGACCTTCAGAAGGCGCAAGGCACAACACTCCGATTTTGCCTTCGTGCAAGTTCTTATGAACCTGGTAGGCGGCTTCACCGGTCTGATCAAGCGGATAAACGGCGGAAAGGATTGGTTGAATCTTTCCTTCGCAGATGAGTTGGTTTGCTGCCCATGCTTCTGCGTAATTCGCGAAGTGGGAACTGATGATGTTCTTCAGCTTCATCCAGAGATGACGGTTGTCGTATTCGATCATGAAGCCGCTTGTTGCTGCGCAGGTGACGATGGTGCCGCCGCGCGCTGCAACGAACACTGAAGCGCCGAAGGTTTGGCGACCGGGATGTTCGAACACGATGTCGACATCGCGACCGATCATTGAACGGATGTCCTTGCCGAGTCGACGCCATTCGGATTCGTCCTGAGTGTGTTCATCGGCCCAGAACTTGTAGTTGGATTCGCGACGATCGATGACGTGTTCAACCCCGATGTCGTTGAGGAGCGCGACCTTCTCGGCGGAGGAAACAACGCCAACCGGGGTTCCTCCACCATTGAGGATGTACTGAACGGCGTAACCGCCGAGTCCGCCGGATGCACCCCAGACGAGAACGGAGTCACCTTGCTTCATTTGGACTGCGTTCTTGCTCACTAGCATTCGGTAACTCGTTGAGTTGCACAACGCGTTGACTGACGCTTCTTCCCACGAAAGATGTGCGGGCTTCGGCATGAGCTGGTTGGCCTTCACGACCGAAAGTTCTGCGAGGCCGCCGTAATTGGTTTCGAATCCCCAAATGCGCTGGTTGTCGCCAAGCATTGAGTCGTTATGACTTGATGCGTCTTGGTCGTCGACGTAGTTGCAGTGAACGACGACTTTGTCGCCGACCTTCCACTTGCGCACCGCGCTGCCAACTCGCAACACAACGCCGGATGCGTCGGAACCCACGGCATGGAACGGCTGATCGTGACGCGCTCCCCAGTAGCTCTCTTTGCCGAGGCGCTTGAGGAATCCGAAGGTTGAGACCGGTTCAAAGATCGAGGACCAAACGGTATTGAAGTTGATGGAACTGGCCATGACCGCGATGACAACTTCATCGGGGGCGAGTTCAGGCATGGCGATCTCTTGGAGGTGAAGCGCTTGACGGGGGTCCTTGTCTGCGGACTCCATACCGTCGAACATCGTCTGCTCGGAGGCGAGCACGACGGTGGCCTTGTAGGACTCGGGAAGGGGGATGGCCGCGAGTTCCTCGCCCGGGGCTCCCTGCAAAATAGCGTCGATGATCTGTTGCATGGGGCCGAACGCTACCGGTTTAGCGGTGGGGGCGGCCATGTGATCGACGACCCCAAAGCCATGAGGCCCCGTGGGTTACCGACGGGTAGTGTTTTGCCCCGGGACATCACCGTCCCTCCAGTCGACCACCTGTCTGAGTTGGCGGCTAGGTACTCATCCTCTTGGAGGTTCAGACATGGCTGGATCGGTCATTCTCGCTGGCGCCCGTACCCCTATCGGCAAGCTTTCTGGCGCACTCGCCGGATTTGAAGCCACCGACCTTGGTGCAATCGCCATTCGCGCTGCGTTGCAGCGCGCTGGGCTCACCCCCGAACAAATCGACTACGTGTTCATGGGCCAGGTGCTCTTGGGTGGCGCTGGTCAGATGACGGCGCGTCAGGCATCCACCAAGGCGGGCATCCCCATGTCGGTTCCGTCGACCACCGTGAACAAGGTGTGTCTCTCGGGTCTCAATGCGATTCACCTCGCCGACCTCTACATCCAGTCCGGTGAAGCCGACATTGTTGTTGCCGGTGGCATGGAGTCGATGACCAACGCTCCGTACCTCATGCCTGGTGCACGCGCCGGTCTTCGCATGGGTGACGGCAAAGTTGTCGACTCAATGATGTTCGACGGTTTGTTTTGCGCCATCGATCAGTTGGCTATGGGTGCTGGCACCGAGAAGTACGCAGCCACGGCTGGTATCAGTCGTGAATCACAGGACGCGCTCGCGGCGCTTTCGCATGCACGCGCCGTCAAGGCCCAGACCGATGGCCTCTTCAACGATGAAATCATCAACGTTGAGATTCCGCAGCGCAAGGGCGACCCCAAGTTGTTCTCCGTCGACGAAGGTGTTCGCGCAGAATCCACCTACGACTCTTTGAGCGGTCTCCGTCCAGCATTCGATAAGGCCGGCAACATCACCGCTGGTAACGCATCTCAGATTTCCGATGGCGGCGCGGCTGTCATCGTTGCGTCTGAAGCCGCTGCTGAACGTCTCGGCATTACGCCGCTCGGTCGCATCATTGGTTACGGACAGGTCGCTGGTCCCGATGCATCGCTTCTCGATCAGCCGGCAAACGCAATCAACAACGCGCTTGATCGCGCTGGCATGAAGGTCAGCGATCTTGACCTGTTTGAACTCAACGAAGCATTCGCCGCAGTTGGTGTCGCATCGATGGCCACGCTCGGCATCACTGACGAAATCACCAACGTCAACGGTGGCGCAATTGCTCTCGGTCACCCGATCGGAATGTCAGGCACCCGCGTTGCACTGCACATGCTGATGGAACTCAAGCGTCGCGGTGGCGGCAAGGGTGCTGCGGCACTTTGTGGTGGTGGCGGTCAGGGCGACGCCATCCTTCTTGAGTCGATCTGAGTTAGTCGACGTCGCGGCGGCCCTCGAGGGCGCGGCCGAGCGTGAGCTCGTCTGCGTACTCGAGGTCGCCACCGACAGGTAGTCCGCTGGCAATTCGTGTTACGCGAATGCCGAGTGGTTTCAGCAAGCGACCTAAGTACATCGCCGTGGCTTCACCCTCGATGTTTGGGTTCGTGCAAAGAATGACCTCTTCGATGCCTTCAGGCTCGATGCGAGCGAGAAGTTCTTTGACGCGCAATTGATCGGGGCCGATGCCTTCGATGGGGCTGATCGCCCCTTGCAGTACGTGGTAACGACCGCGGTATTCGCCAGTCTTTTCAACCGCGACGATGTCGCGAGGTTCTTCAACAACACACACAACGCTTGCTTCGCGACGGGTGTCGCTGCAGATGCCACACGCGTCGCCTTCGGACACGTTGAAACAAATGGTGCAGAAACTGACGCGCTCTTTCACAACAGCAATTGCGGTGGCGATTCTGAGCGCGTCTTCGGTGGAAAGTTTCAGAAGGTGAAACGCGATGCGTTGTGCCGACTTCGGGCCAACGCCAGGAAGTCGACCAAGTTCATCGATGAGGTCCTGTACTGGACCGGCGTAGACGCTCACGCGTGATCGCCGGGATTCGGTGTGTCGATTTCGATGATGTCGTCGGAAGCGCCGAAGAGTCCGAGCGCCTCGAGGTCGGCCAGACCACCGAGGTCGCCGAGATCAGGCATGCCTGCATTTTGGAATGGGCCCAGTACCTCTTGTTGCATCGCGTCGATCTGTGCGAGCGCATCGTGAAACGCTGCGAGCACGAGGTCTTCAAGCATCGAAACATCGGCAGGGTCGACGGCTCCAGGCGAGATCGAAACGTTGAGCACATGAAGGCCGCCGGTGATGCGAATGGCGACAGCACCGCCGCCTGCTTGTCCGATGAATTCGCGCGCCGCTGCTTCGGCTCGGGCGTCTTCGAACTGCTGCTGCATGGCCATGGCTTGGCTCAACATCGAACCGAGATCGAACTGATCTGACATGTGGGCTCCCGGAGGGGCGAAGGGGTAGGGGGGTTTACTCTTCGTCGACGATTGACGCACCGGGGAACACTGCAGCGATGCGGTCGACGCCGGCGGTCGCTGTTCCTCGGGCATTGGTGAGGTCGTCAAGGTCGATGGATTCGTCGACTGGATTTTCGTCGGCGGCGGCCCGACGCGACGCGGCGACAGCGCGAGGAGCGGAGGGATCGGGAGCCGAACCATCGACAATGAGTCGGATGGGAACGGTCGTGCCGAAATGCGCCGAAAGCATCGACTCGACCTCGGGCCGGAGTTCTTCACAGCGCGTTGCATGCGGTTCGTTTGGAAGGCCGAAGACGGCGACACCGTCGACAACCTCGACCCAGTGGCCGCCAGAGAATCGGGCCCGTGAGCGCTGGGGCAGTGCAGGAAGGAGCGTGTCGCTCCAGATTCGCGTGAGGTCGACGAGTGCAGGCATTGTCCCGCCCGTAGGGGCAGGCGCAGGCGCAGCGGCAGGCTCGGGACTCGGCGCTGCTTCGGCAACGGGTTGTGATTCGGGTTGGGGCTCGGACGCAGGTGTAGGTGCTGGTGCTGCAGGAGCGCTTGCTGCCGGCGCTGCTGGTTCCGATCCGGGGCGGGCCGGTCGTGCAGGTCTGCTGGCTGCCGGACGGGCTGCTGGACGAGCAGGCCGCCCACCTTCTTCAGTGGCAGAGCGACGAGCGAGTTCTTGTCGAGCGACATCGGCAGGACGGCTACCGGCTGCCGGCATAGCGCTGCCATCGACGTAGTCGTCGGTGTCGTCGTTGGCAACGGGGGGAGGTGGTGCGGTTGGGCGGGCAGGCCCAGGGCTCGCAAGCGCCGGATCGATGGCCGCAACAACGCCACCGCGTTCAAGACGAGAGATTCGATCGGCGAGTGATGAAAGTGAAACGTCGGCGTCGTCGCGAGTGAGACGTACGAGCGCGACTTCAAGAGGAATGCGCGGATCGAGAGCATCTTGGATGCCAACGAATGCTTCACCGAGTGACTCGAGCGCGCGAGTTGCGCCAGCAGCACCAAGGCGACGGCCCTGTTCGGTAGCGCGAGCACGGTCGGTATCGGTCAGACGCGAAAGGTCGGCGCCTACCGATGCAAGAAACACGTCGCGCAAACGTGCAATAAGTGCTTCGCCAAGAACGCGTGGGTTGCGACCGCGAGACAGCGCACCTTCGACGGCGATGAGTGCACGACCCGTATCGCGCTCGCACAATGCTTCGACAAGTTCATCGACAGCATCTTCGGAATCGGGGATTCCGCCAGCAGCGACTACGCGATCGAGCGCTGAAAGCGTGTCGCGTGCGGAGCCAGCGCCAATGCGCAACACATAGGCGCGACCTTCGGGCGAAAGTTCGAGGCCGGCGTCGGTAACGACGTAATCGACAAGACCTTCGAGATCGGCAGCCGAAAGCAGATGCACTTCGAAGTGCTGTGTGCGGCTGCGGATGGTGGGCAGCACCTTCTGGGGATCGGTGGTGGCCAACACAAAGATGACGTGCGACGGCGGTTCCTCAAGCGTCTTCAACAATGCATTCGACGCGGCGGTCGAGAGCATGTGGACTTCATCGAGGATGTACACCTTGTAACGGCCAGGTGTCGCGAGCGATGCGCTTGAAATGAGATCGCGGATTGCATCGACACCGTTGTTCGAAGCGGCATCGAGTTCGTGCACATCGAAACTGGTTCCGGCATCGATCGAGAGGCATGAATCGCACACACAACACGGTTCGCCTTCGAGTGGGTTCTGGCAGTTGAGGACCTTGGCCAGGATGCGCGCGGTGGAAGTCTTGCCAGTGCCTCGTGGTCCAGAGAAGAGATAGGCATGACCAAGGCGGTCTTCGGTGACCGCGTTGCGCAGCGCCGAGACGAGGTGCTCTTGACCACGGACCTCGCTGAAGCGGGTCGGGCGATAGCGGCGATAGAGCGACTGGTAGGACATCGGGGCGAGCCTACCGATCGGCTGGGACTGCCATCGCCCGGAGTTGGAACCGGCATGAGGCGTGAAACGACCCGCTCCCCCGTGTGACGGTCAGGCGACCTGCGGCACATCGGTAGTCCCGTTGAGAGCTGCTGCCTTCCGGCCCTGACTCGATTCGCGGGTTCC
>WLOT01000105.1 GCA_009699125.1 Actinomycetota bacterium | reverse complement strand
CGCATCTCAGTTGATCCGCTTCGATTCTGAGGCTCGAAGTGAATCGCCGAAGCGGTTAGTCCTCGGCGGTCCAGCCTGCTCGGCGCGTTTCATACATGGCGATCGCGGCTGCGGTGCCGACGTTAAGTGAGCCGATCTTCCCGAGTTGCGGGATGTACGCCAACGCGTCGGCACCGGCGAGCAACTCCTTTGAGAGGCCTCGGTCTTCATGGCCCATCACAATGCAAACGTTGCCTGAGAGATCGGTTTCGTGGAGGGGCACCGCACCTTCGGCGAGCTCCACTCCGACAACCCGGTAACCCGCTGCATGCGCAGCGGCGAGGGCTTCGGTAGATGTTTCGCATGCTGTGGTTGTGACGAACTTCTGCGACCCGAGGGCCGTCTTCTGCACTTTGGCATCGTTTGGCGATGGCGAGCCGACCAACCAGAGGTGATCGACGCTGTAGGCGGCTGCGGTGCGCAGGATGGAACCAAGGTTGAAGGGGTTCTGCACGCCGTCGAGCATGAGTGCCATCTTGCGATCGTTGCGCCTCCGCCAATCACGGTGCAGACGTTTCAATTCCGTGCCGCCAAGATTTCGAGTCATCGGGCTTTCACCTCTAAAAGTCGATAGCCCGCGCGCGAACACACGCGAGATGTTGCCCAGCCTTGCTCCGTCATCCAGTCGGCAAGCGAATCTGCGCCGAGATGACGTTGCACCACAAGCCACGCGACTCCGGTTGGAGTCAATCGATCGAGCCAGACTGTGAGCATGTGATGCATGGCTGGTTTGCCAATTCGGATCGATGGGTTTGACCACAGTCCGTCGAATTTGGTGTCGGCAAGCGCCGCGATGTCCTCAGCGGTTCCGTCGACAGCAATGCCATCGGAATCAACGACGACGGCGTGAATATCTGAGCAGTCATTGAGGGCGCCGTTGCGGGCGGTCAGGGCAACTGCTCGTTCGTTGAGGTCGACCGCCCATACGGCGCTCGTGGGGGACCGTTTGGCCAAACTCACTGCGATAGGGCCGTAGCCACAGCCGAGGTCGCACACATTCGACATGGCCGTCGTGGGGTGGGGCGCTTCTTGCAGAAGCAGACGTGTTCCGGCATCGACGCGGCTATTGGAGAAGACGCCGCGATCGGTAGTGAGTCGCAGTTCGAGATCGGCAAGCGAGAGACCGATTTCACGCTCATCGGAGTCCACTGCTGGGGTCCGGGAGAAGTACTGAGACGAGGGGCCGGACATGTCACGACGCTACCCTTGTGGCATGGCCCCGCACTCGATCCGCATCATCGGTGACCCCGTGCTTACCCAGCGCGCATCAGAGGTCACGAATGTCGATGGTGCATTCGCTCGGCTCGTCCAAGACATGTTCGTCACGATGTACGACGCGCCAGGTGTCGGGCTTGCGGCTCCGCAGATCGGGGTACAGAAACGTTTCTTCGTCTTCGACCACGACGATGCTCCCGGAGTCATCATCAATCCCGTCATCGTCGAATCTCGTGGCGAGGCCGAGTTCACCGAGGGCTGTCTCTCAATCCCGGGCTTGCATTTCGAAATCATTCGACCGGCAGAAATCCACGTGAAGGGTTACGACCTCGACGGCAACGAACTCGATCTTGAACTCGACGACTTCGCCGCTCGCGTCTTTCAGCACGAAATCGACCACCTTGAGGGAATCCTCATGGAGACGCTCCTGACTCCGGAGCAACTCGCCGAAAGTCGCGCCGCGATTCGAGAACTCCGAGCCCTAGGTGTTGGTCAACTTCCTGAACCAGAGGTTGGCATCGGCCGACTTCGGCTGCCTTAAGAGATTCATGACTGAACCGATCTTGGCGCGTCCCCCGACGCGGCCGAAGCGACTGGCCTATCTCGGCACCCCGGACGTCGCAGTGGAACCCCTGCGAGCCTTGGTTCGTGCCGGTTTCGAAATTGTAATCGTGGTTTCTGGTCCCGATAAGAGACGCGGCCGTGGGGGAGAGTTGTCTCCTTCGCCGGTGAAGGCTGCCGCGTTGGAGTTGGGTCTTTCTGTTTCGGACCAATTGGAAGATGTTCTGAATGTCGAGGCCGATCTTGCAGTCGTCGTCGCCTACGGACAAATCATCCCTGCATCGATTCTCGAAGTTGTTCCGATGATCAACATTCACTTCTCGCTGTTGCCGAAGTGGCGCGGTGCGGCTCCGGTAGAGCGCGCCCTTCTCGCTGGCGATGCAGAGACGGGCGTTTGCCTGATGGATATTGGGGTCGAACTTGATACGGGCGATGTGTATGCGCAAGCAGTGACGCGGATTGCCGCCGATGACACGCTGTCGTCGTTGCGGGGTCGTCTCATCAAGATGGGCGCCGAACTTCTTGTCGACACGCTTACAAGCGGTTTGCCGACCCCGGCGCCGCAAAGTGGCGAAGTTTCCTATGCCAAGAAGATTTCATCAGTAGAACTTGAAATCGATTGGGCATTGCCGGCGACAACTATTGATCGTCTGGTGCGGCTTGGTGGTGCGTGGACGCTCTTCCGAGGCACTCGCTTGAAGGTTCATGAAGTTGCGATCAGCGAGTCGAAAGGCGAGCCCGGTTGCATCGACGGACTCGTTGTTTCGTGCGGTAACGGCGGACTTGAACTCATGGTCGTGCAGCCTGAAGGTAAAGCCCGCCAAGAGGCAACGGCATGGCGCAACGGCGCCCGTCCATCCTCCGACGATCGATTGGGACAATGACCGCACCGTCGAAGAAGAAACAAGGCGGGGGGAGCGGAGACGTCGCTGGTGTGGCGGCACGCCAACTCGCAGCCGATGCGCTCATTCGCATCGAGCGTGATGGCGCCTACGCGAACATCGTGTTGTCGCCCATGCTCACAAAGAGCACGCTTGAACAACGTGACCGCGGCTTTGTGACGGAACTCGTCTACGGAACGACTCGAATGCGTCGATCCTGCGATTGGCTGGTGGATCGTTTTCTCCCTGATCCTGAACGTGTCGATCTCACCGCCCGAACCTGGCTGCGACTTGGAGCCTTTCAGTTGGCCTTTCTTGGGACGCCACCGCATGCGGCGGTAAGTGCAACGGTGGAAGCAGCACCTCGAAAGATCAGTGGGTTGTGCAACGCCGTGCTCCGAAAAGTTGCAACCTCTCTTCCGGTCGAGTGGCCAAATGATTCGGTTCGACTTTCGCAACCCGACTGGCTTGTGAGACGTCTCACTGAAGATCTGGGCGTCGATCGTGCCGTCGCTGCTCTCGAGTCAATGAATGAAGCAGCATCCGTCGCCACTCGTGACGATGGTTACATCCAGGACGAAGGATCGCAGCTCGTTGCAGCGGCTGTCGATGCGCAGCCGGGTGAGTTTGTCCTCGACATGTGTGCTGCTCCCGGAGGCAAGGCAACGGCACTTGTTTCCGACGGAGCAATCGTTGTAGCGGCTGATATGCGTCCGTCCCGACTGACGTTGTTGTCGAGTAATCGGGAACGCCTCGATATCAGCGCAAACGACATGCACATCGTTGGTGCTGACGGCAACGCGCCGCCGTTCCGTCCGCAATCGTTCGATCGCGTTCTGCTGGATGCGCCGTGTTCTGGCTTGGGAGCGTTGCGTCGTCGCCCCGATGCTCGTTGGCGAGTTGCACAGAAGGACATTGATGAACTCGTTCAGGTTCAGCGCGGACTTTTCACTCAAGCGCTGGAACTCGTGCGTCCCGGTGGCGAACTTGTTTATAGCGTTTGCACAATCACGGCAGCAGAGACTTCCGGCATTGATGAATGGGTCGCGCAGGCATTCCCTGGACTCATAGCGCGTCCGCTCGAACAGGCGCCATGGAAACCCCTTGGGCGGGGAGCGCTACTTCTTCCACAAGATGCTGGTACCGATGGGATGTACATCCTCCGACTCGGTGTGCCGATGGATGAGAAAGAATTGACTGATGATTGAACACGCAGCGACGACGACCCCAGCTGAAGGTTTGGCTGCCAAAGTCCTCACCGTTTCCGATGGCGTGGTCGCTGGAACCCGTGAGGACAAGAGTGGTCGAGCACTTGTTGAACGCCTGACTGTCGAAGGTTTTGATGTTGTCGAACATCGGGTCGTTGCCGATGGCATCCAAACTGTTGGCGAAGCAATCTTCGAAATGTCTGAGCGATTCAACGGACTCATCATCTCTACCGGCGGTACTGGGTTCGGTCCCCGTGATCTTTCTCCCGAAGGAACGAAGATGGTTCTCGATCGTGAAGCGCCGGGTCTTGCCGAGGCGATGCGAGGTGTGAACCCACTTGGCCGCCTGTCTCGTGGAGTCGCTGGCACACGAGGTCAAGCCCTGATTCTCAATACACCGGGCTCCACCTCCGGAACGATTGAATGTCTCGAAGCTGTTCTCGATGTCATTCCGCATGCGATTCGTCTTCTCGCGGGTGACTGAAATCCCAGCGCACAGCGTTGGACACTGGGTTTTGAACTGAACCGCGAACGGTCGCACCCGGTACGATCGTCCTCTATCGCAAACACACCCACCGACGAGACCCGCATGGGTCAGGCGCTCTCTGCCGCGGCAAAGGTTCGCCGTCGCGTCTCGCCCCGGCCGTGGGTGGGAGCTGTCGTTATTCCTGCCGGACAGCCTGACCACGCGGGGTTTGAAGGCGCCACAGATGGTCGCACCGGATCACATGCGGAAGTGGTCGCACTCAACGCCGCCGGCGATGCGGCCAAGGGTTCAACGCTCTATGTGACCCTCGAGCCCTGTTCTCATCATGGCCTCACGCCTCCGTGTGCCGATGCGGTCATCAACGCGGGTGTTGCACGTGTCGTGATCGCGCTTGCTGATCCAGATCCAAAGGTGGCGGGCCAGGGAATTGAACGACTGCGCGCCGCTGGTATCGATGTCGAAGTTGGATGCCGAGCAGATGATGTCGCTCGCCAGTTGGCTGCGTACCTGCATCACCGCTCGACTGGTCGCCCGTTTGTCGTGCTGAAGTTGGCCTCAACACTCGACGGTCGTACCGCAGCGCCCGATGGCACCTCTCAGTGGATCACTGGCGACGAGGCTCGCCTCGATGCGCACCGGCTTCGGGCCGATAGCGATGCGATCCTTGTCGGCGCAGGCACGGTGCGTTCCGATAACCCTTCGCTCACGGTGCGCTTGCCCGATGGTGAGCGCGGAGTCGACGACACTGAGCCCATTCGTGTGGTGCTCGGCGCTGCGACGGCAGAGGCTGCGCTGCAGCCCTGCCTCGAGGTCTCTGGAGATCTCGGAACCATCCTCGACGATCTGGGTCGTCGGGGAGTACTCCAACTCATGATCGAAGGTGGCGCCACCGTGGCTCGGGCCTTTCACCAAGCGGGTTTGGTCGATCGCTACGTTCTCTACGTGGCACCAGCGTTTTTTGGCGGGGACGACGCCCTCGGGCTCTTTTCGGGCCCCGGCGCTCCCACGATTGGCCAGCTTTGGCGGGGTCGAATTGTGGACGTGGCCCGTGTGGGGGACGATCTTCGGCTGGAGATTGAGGCCTGATCATGTTCACCGGAATTGTTGAAGAACTTGGAACTGTGGCATCTCGTGATGGCTCGCGTCTTCGCATCAACTGTTCGACCGTGCTCGATGGCGCGTCGATCGGTGATTCCACAGCGGTGAACGGCTGTTGCCTCACGATCGTTGCATTCGATACTGCGGCCGGATGGTGGGACGCCGACGTCAGTGACGAGACGTTCAACCGAACCAATCTCGGATCACTCTCTTCGGGTGATCCAGTAAATCTCGAACGTCCGGTCCGTCTTGACGATCGTCTTGGCGGCCATCTTGTGCAGGGCCACGTCGATGCTGTCGGTGAAATCGTGAAGGGCGTGCCCGACCTTCAAATTCGGATGCCCGAACCCTTGCTTCGCTACGTCGTCGAAAAGGGTTCAATCACTGTCGACGGAATTTCCCTCACGGTGGTGAAACCACTCGACGATGGCTTTACCGTCGCAGTGATCCCCCACACATCGGCAGTCACCACGCTTGGCCACAAAGGTCCTGGCTCGCCGGTCAACCTCGAAGTCGACGTCATGGCCAAATACACCGAGCGTCTCATCGAGGCGCAACTTGCTTCTCTCACCCGGTCCGAGGAGGACTGATGTCCACACAGGAACGTTCCGATTGGTCCGAGTATTTCGCGACCATCCCCGATGCAGTCGCGGCAATCGCGCGCGGTGAAATCGTTGTCGTTGTCGACGATGAAGACCGCGAGAACGAAGGCGATCTCATCATGGCCGCTGAATCGGCCACCGCAGAGAAGATCGCATTCTTCGTGCGCCATACGTCAGGTGTGATCTGCACGCCGCTTACTGGCGAACGTCTCGACGAACTTGAAGTTCCGCTCATGGTTCGGGATAACACCGAAGCACAGCGCACCGCGTTCACCTATTCAGTCGATTACCGCCACGACACATCAACCGGCATCTCTGCTGCCGACCGCGCCGCGACGATTCAGGCTCTCATCGACCCCAAGACTCGCCCTGGCGATCTTGCCCGTCCCGGTCACATCTTCCCGTTGCGTTATGCCGAAGGTGGCGTGCTGAAGCGCGCAGGCCACACCGAAGCAGCGGTCGACCTTGCTCGCATG
>WLOT01000104.1 GCA_009699125.1 Actinomycetota bacterium | reverse complement strand
AAGATCGTCAGGCGTGACGGGCTCACGGGTTCCGGGATGAAGCGGTGGATCCATCGGCGTCGCCAGTCGCGGAAGGATGTTGAACCACGCCGAGGGCATCTCGGATTCGGACATGTTGAAGCGGGTCATTATGACTCCCCCTGTCTCGTTGTACGGCGCCGATCCTAGGACCGGCGAGCACTCCGAAGCGCTGAAACTCCACCCTCGGGATCGCCCGAGGTCACGAGGTGCTCACCCACAAGCACAGCGTGGTAGCCCGCACCCGCCAATACGGCCGCATCTGCCGGTCCCGTGATGCCAGATTCAGCAACTCGCACAACGCCCTCAGGCATTTGCGGCGCCATCCGCACGGCCCGGTCGGTATCGACAGCAAAGGTCACGAGGTCTCGCTGGTTCACACCGATCAGGTCAGCTCCAGCGGCAACTGCACGGTCAAGTTCGGCTTCGTCGTGAATTTCGACGAGCGCATCGAACCCGATGGCACGCGACAACTTCAGAAATGACTCGAGCTCGGCTTGATCGAGAGCAGCAGCGATCAACAACACACAGTCGGCCCCCATGATGCGGGCATCGCACACGTCGCGAGCGCTGACAGTGAAGTCTTTGCGCAAGACCGGGAGTGTGCACGCCGCCCGGGCAGCGACAAGATCTTCGATTGATCCGCCGAAGAAGCCGACATCGGTAAGCACCGACAAACACGCAGCGCCGCCGCGTTCGTACTGACGGGCGAGTTCTATGGGATCAAGCCCCGGTGCAAGGTCGCCCTTCGAAGGTGAGCGTCGTTTGATTTCGGAAATAACGGCGATCTCACCCGACGCAGCGACAGTTTCAACCGCCGCACGAAATCCGCGCGCAGGCGCGACGGACATCGCCCGCTCGACGAGTTCGTCAAACGGGCGATCGTCGCGAGCCGCAACCTCACGGTGCGCCTCAAGAATGCGGTCGAGGTACGTGGTCAGTTTGGAAGACCCTTTGCGTTACCTGTTGGTGTCGACATCACCATCATCGGCGGTTCAGCCATGAGGCCGCCAAGAGTTCCGAAGAGTTCCTTCATCGCGTCGGAACCGCCGTGCACACCGAGGGCGTCGCCGTCGGAGTAGAGCTCGAAGATCCACACTGCGTTCTCGTCGCCAGCATCACGGTGGAACGAGTACACGAGCGTGCCGGGCTCGTTGGCGACGACGGGAAGCATCGTTTCAAGAGCGGCGACGCCTTCGTCACGCTTACCGGGTTGGAACACCATCTTTACGAACAATGAGGTCTGAGTCATGAGCGCAGACCTTAGGCCAACCGCTACCGATCGCGCTCCGCCCGAATGCTCCTAGAAATCGCCACCGCCGGCGCTGCAAGAAAACCGAGCATTGCAAGTACGAGGCCAACGACACCGACCGCGATCAGAAACGTGAGGTTCACCATCACACCGACGATGATGCCGAAAAGGCCCCCGAAGAAACACACCACTGGTGCGAGTTGCACCGAACGACCGACCTCTGTCCCCTCGACTCCAACGTCCTCGAGAAGTCGAGGATCGATTTCATCATCGCCGTCGTCGAAGGGAACGAAGTCGTAGCGGCCAGGCACGGGCTTGCCTGTTGCCAACGGATCGGGCTGCGAAAGCCGCATACGTTCATCGTGGACTCGTCGCCGATCCGGATCGCCCAAGACCGCCCACGCTTCATTGATCGACTGCATCTCCCGCTCGTTCGATTGCCGATCGGCTTCGTTCGTGTGGAAATCGGGATGATGGACGCGTGCCAATTTCAGATAGGCCCGCCGGATATCGGCAGCACTGGCCGATGGCGTCACACCGAGGCGGACATAAAGCGGGTCGTTCATGATGAGCGCTCAGCGAACCGAACCGGGCTCGACGACCCGAGCGCCGAACTCCTGCGAACCGCTGCGCACAGCAACCTGCGTATCGATGACCACTGCCCGTCCGACACGAGCGAGGGCGAGCGCTGGGAGGTCTGGACCCAATGCTGACGCGACGCTCGTGAGTGTGCCGACCGTGGTTCCATCGAGGAGTACGTCGTCACCGACATTTGCATCGCCGTCAAGCATGAGGAGTCGAATCGGATGAGGGACGTTGTTACCGCGACTATCGATTCGTGCAACGAGTTCTTGTCCGGTGTAACAGCCCTTGGTGAAACTCACTGATGCGTCGATCACCCACGCACCGGCTTCGCCGGGAATGGTTTCGTCGGTGAGTTCGTTGCCCATCGCAGGAATTCCATGGGCGATCCGATAGCGATGCATCGCTTCGGCAGCGACCAGATCTTCGAACTGCGCGGCTTCGAAGTCCTTCGCCGAATCGAGAAGCAATTCGTCTCGCCCTGCGACGCCTAGTCCTACTGGAGCACCAACAAGCACTCCTTCAACATCGTCGCCGCCAAGGCGAACGAGCGAGGAGTCCCAGCGATGTTGGAGAAGTACACAGTTCTGCGGATCAGTGATCGTTGCTTTGGTTCGCAATAAGAATCGCTTCAGGCGGGTGACCAACACGTCGCCGTAACCCGGGTCGGTTTCGAGGATGTAGTTCTCAGAATCAATCCGATGAACGCGCAACCACGCATCGACTTTGCCCGTCGGCGCCAACAGGAACGACCACGCGCTGTCGCCAACCATCGCAACAACGTCTTGGCTCAACTGCCCTTGCAGATAGCGAGCGGCATCCGGGCCACTTACCGACACGACGTCACGTTCAACCACAGCCGCACCACCAGCGCCCTGGAGCGCCTCGTAGCCGGCGATGATCTGGTCGGTCGAAGAAGCAGTCACGGTTGTGAGTGTCGCACCTTCGCCGGCCAATTGCACCAGCAAACGGAATGAATCAGTCGACGGCTTCGCCGCGACGCTGCGCAGTCATGCGCCGCGCTCCGGGAACTGCGCTGAGCAGCCCCCGCGCCTTATTGCGACATTCGAGATCTTCGTGCTCGGCGACGCTGTCGGCCACGATGCCAGCGCCGGCCTGCACATGAGCGATGCCGTCGGCGCCAACAACGAGTGTTCGGATAGCAATGGCCGTATCGATCGTTCCGGAGAAATCGACATACCCGACGACGCCTGCGTACGGACCGCGCTTTACGGGTTCGAGTTCGTCGATGATCTCCATTGCCCGAACCTTGGGAGCACCCGACACCGTGCCCGCTGGGAGCGTGGCCCGAAGGACATCAATCGGGGTCTTACCGTTTGCGAGTTCACCCGACACCTGTGAGGTGAGGTGCATCACATGGCTATAGCGCTCAAGGATCATCATCTCGTCGACCTGTTCGGTGCCGAACTCGACAACACGACCCACATCGTTACGTGCAAGATCGATGAGCATGACGTGCTCTGCGATCTCTTTTGGATGTTCGCGAAGTTCAGCGCCAAGGCGACGATCTTCTTCCTCGGTCGCTCCGCGGCGACGAGTGCCAGCGATGGGACGCGAGATCACACGATTGTCGACCAACTTCACCATCGGCTCTGGCGATGAACCAGCAAGACTCAGTTCCGGCATGCGCACGAAGTACATGTACGGGCTCGGGTTGACCTGACGAAGTACTCGATAGAAATCGAATGGATCGGCGCCGAGTTCAAACGAGAATCGCTGCGACAGAACCACCTGGAAGATGTCGCCGTCGAGGATGCGTTCCTTCGCAACGTCGACCGCGCTCTCCCACTGGTTGTAGGTCATCGAACCAGTGACCTCGGGAAGTTCCGGAGACGGCGAAGGTGGATCGACCATGGGCTCCGCGAGTGGCTTGGCGCCATCGGCGGCAAGTTGCTCAAGGCGAACGATCGCTTCGTCATACAGCCGATCGAGTTCGCCAGCACTTGCGCCTTCAGGAACAAGGACGTTGTCGATCAGCGTGACGCGCTGGCGGAAATGGTCGAAGGCCGCGAGCTGTCCAATGACCGCCATCACTGCATCGGGGTACCCGGTGGCGTCGCGTGGAGTTTCGGCAAGGTCTTCAACTTCGCGAACGACGTCGTAACCGAGATAACCCACGACGCCGCCATGCAGCGGCGGAAGCGAGTCAATCGAGGGTGATCGATACGCGGCAAGCAGCCATTCGATGGCAGCGAGGATGCCCTTGTCGCGCGGCATCGCTGCAGGAAGGTCACCATCAACAGTGACGATGCCATTGCGGAGCACCAATGTCGCGATCGGATTACGACCTACGAACGAGAACCGGCTCCAGCGTTCGCCGTGTTCAACCGATTCAAAAAGGAATCCGGGCTGATCATCGCCGCACAGACGCGCAAACGCTGCAACCGGGGTAATGAGATCAGCAAGAAGTTCGCGCCACACCGGCACAACGCTGTGGTTGGCGGCGAGAGCGTGAAATTCATCGCGCGACGGCGAAACGTCCAAGATCAGTCACCATCGCCGAATGAGGTAAAGAAGCAGGAGAAGTTGCCCGTGTGACAGGCACCCTTGCCTTCTTGCTCGACCACAAAGAGAAGCGTGTCGCCGTCGCAGTCGTAGTAGGCCTCGCGCACATACTGACGATCGCCAGAGGTTTCACCCTTGCACCAGTACTCCTGACGTGAACGGCTCCAGAACCAGGTACGTCCAGTTTCAAACGTCTGACGCAACGAGTCGGCATTCATCCACGCCATCATCAGAACCTTTCCCGTGCCTTCTTCCTGCACGATCGCAGGCACGAGGCCATCTGAGTTGTACGTGACCGCGGCGAGCTGCTCAGCGGTAACGGAGATCGGGATGCTTTCAGGCATGGCGCCACGCTAGCGGCGGGCATGACTGCAGACGAACGGAGTTTCGGGCAACGCCCAGGGCTAGAGGTAGAGCCCGGTGCTTCCTTCAGAAAGGCGCTCGGCAGCAACGGCATGCACATCTCGCTCACGAAGGATGATGTAGTCGTCGCCGCGGACTTCGACTTCGTAGCGATCCTCGGGACTGAACAGAACCTGATCGCCCGGTTCCATGGAACGAACATTCGGGCCGACGGCCATGACTTCGGCCCACACCAAGCGCTTGCCAATTTGTGCCGTTGCCGGAATGAGTATTCCGCCGGTGGAACGGCGCTCGCCTTCAGGCCCGCCGAGGTGGACGAGAACGCGATCGTTCAGCATTTGGATGGGGAGTTTCTCGCCGTCGGCGCCAACGCCGTCGGTAAGTCGATCGGTGGTCTGCGATGAGGTCACCACACGACGGTACCGTCTCCACTCGTGACCGACGACTTCGAAACCCGCTCCCTCCGTCTCGAAACTTCCGATGGGCTTTCCCTCGAGGCCGAACTGATCGTCCCCGAGAACGCACGAGCAGCGGTGGTCCTGTGTCACCCACACCCGCAACAGGGCGGAACGATGACCTCGTTAGTTACGAGCGAACTCTTCCGTTCACTTCCTACGTCGGGCCTTGCAGTCCTTCGCTTCAACTTTCGCGGCGTTGGCACCTCCGAGGGTGACCACGACTTCGGCGTCGGCGAAGCGCTCGACATCGTTGCCGCCATCGACACCATGAGCGCCGAGTGCCCCGGACTTCCCCTCGTCATTTCAGGATGGTCGTTCGGCGCCGATACTTCGCTTTCGGTGCTCGACCCGCGGATCACGTCGTGGCTGGCCTGTGCTCCCCCGCTGCGCATTCTTCCGCTCGAGGACCTCACCGCCGCGGCTGGTTCTGATCCACGACCGAAGCTGCTCATCATTCCCGAGCATGATCAATTCCGCGATCCCGAATCAGCACTTGAAGCAACGGCGTCATGGATGAACACCGAAGTCGTCGCTGTCGCCGGTGCTGATCATTTCTTCGTCGGCCGCACGCACAAAGTTGCTGCGCTCATCGTTGCGAGCATCGACGCACAACTCGCGTCGTAACCGACAACTCGCTTCAAGGACGGACGTTGACTCCGGCGGCGATCATGTGTGCCTTCGCTTCGGCAATTGCGTGATCGTCGAAGTGGAAAATCGATGCAGCGAGCACGGCATCGGCCCCACCTGTCACCACGCCATCGACTAAGTGGTCAAGCGTTCCAACACCACCGGACGCGATCACGGGAACGCCAACCGAGCCCGACACGGCTGCAGTCAACTCAAGATCGAAACCATCGCGAGTGCCGTCCCGGTCCATTGAGGTCAGAAGGATCTCGCCCGCGCCCAGCGATTCGGCTTGTTGGGCCCACTCGATCACGTCGATACCAGTCGGCGTGCGTCCGCCAGCGACGTAGACCTCCCAGCCGTCGCTCGCACTGCCATCGGTTGCACGTCGACGAGCATCAATTGCACAGACAACGCATTGGTTTCCAAACACTTCAGCGATTTCGCTAATGAGTTCAGGCCGAGCAACGGCCGCGCTGTTGACCGAAACCTTGTCGGCGCCTGCTCGCAACATCGTGCGGGCGTCGTCGACAGTTCGGATTCCACCGCCGATCGTGAACGGAATGAAGACCTGCTCTGCGGTTCGTCGAACGACATCGACCATCGTTTCGCGACCGTCGGAAGTAGCCGTGATGTCGAGAAAGACGAGTTCGTCGGCACCATCAGCGTCGTAGCGGGCAGCGAGTTCCACCGGATCTCCAGCGTCGCGCAGGCCCACGAAGTTCACGCCTTTAACGACGCGACCATCGGTGACATCAAGGCACGGAATGATGCGAGCAGTTT
>WLOT01000103.1 GCA_009699125.1 Actinomycetota bacterium | reverse complement strand
TGAAATGACCGAGCTGCATCAAGCACAAGATCAAGTGATTGCGAAAAACCAACATTCCCCGCATACATCACAACGGTTTTACCGATGAGTCCGTACTGCTCTCGATAGGAGTTCTCGCGCGCCGCTGGCCGAATCGCATTGGTATCGACAAAGTTTGGAATGACACGCACCTTCGCTGCTTGAACTTCTGCTCGCTCACCCGTGAGACCAATCGTGATCTTGGCCCGAACATTGTCGGCGAGATCATCGGAGAGGACCGTTACCGCATCAGACATTCGATAGCTCAGGCGTTCAAGTGCACGAGCACCGCGGATCACTCGTTCACCCGTGAGGAGCCCGAGTTCGATCGCAACGTCGGGAAACACGTCCTGGATGTTGAATACCAAAGGCACACGTCTTGCCGTGGCCGAGACTCGGCCCGCCATACCGAGGGTCAGTGGAGGCGACATCGCCAGAACTGCATCGGGTCGCACGCGGCCAAATGTTCCGACAAGTGTCGCCAGCGCAGTGAATCCACCGAACGCAAGCGCCCTCGCCGGAATATTGCGCTTATCGGTCGGAAATGGATGCACGCGACTGATCCGACCCCATTCGGTGCGCTCGGTGCGAACGAGTTGCCCGTCCCATCCGGGATCGATGGCGTGGTGCTGATACCAAGGCAACGAGGTCACCACATGCAGGCGGTGCCCTCTCGCGATGAGTTCATGCGCAATGCGCGACATGACGACGCCGGTCGGCGCAACATCGGGATCGAAATGCGGACAAACAACAAGAAGGTTCAACAGGTCTCCTGATAGACGGAGAGGAGCGATTCGGCAGAGACCGTCCATGTGAACTGTGTCGCACGTTCGAAGCCACGCCGGATGAGAACCGTACGACGTGCTGGGTCATCAATGAGTGCACCCAGTGCACTGGCCCACCCCGCCACATCGATCGGATCAACGAGCTCCGCCGCATCGCCAGCCACCTCTGGCAGCGATCCTGCGTCGCTGGCAACAATCGGACATCCGCGGCTCATCGCTTCGAGCAGTGGCAGACCAAATCCTTCATAAAGCGACGGGAACGCCATCAACGTCGCCGTCCGATACAAAAGGTCGAGATCGGACTCCGCTACACGGCCCGTGCGAATCACTTTGGAGTCGAGTCCATAGGCCTCAATGGTCGATTGCACCACCGAATCGCTGGATCCGGCACCACCAGTGAAGACCAACCGCACGTCGTCGTTCTGCTTGACAATCCGAGCGAATGCAGCGACCAACGTCGTGTGATTTTTGTGCGGGTAGGTAATCGCTGGATAGATGATGAACGGTCGATCCTCAAGATCGAAACCCTTAAGGAGTTCTCGCAATCGTTCGCGATCAAACGCAGCGCCAGGATCAGCAACTCCGCAGGGAACGATTCGAATCCGTTCAACGGGCACTCCAACGCGGTCCATGGCGTCGTTCGCGACAAAGCGAGAAAGGCAAACCACGAATTGGGCTCGCCGCAGTGAACGTGGAGCAATGAATCGAATGTAGGAACCTTTGACCAATCCGAATCGTTCAGGGTTCGCCAATGGCTGCAGATCGTGCAGTGTCAGGACTCCAGGAACACTCCGAATTGCTGGCATTGTGCCGCCGGCATGGTGAACCAACATGCATCGGTCAATTCGGGATCGAAGTGCAAGCCATGTCGACTCGACCAAGACTCGTAACACCCGCGACGAACCTGAAATCGGAGCAACAACGGTTGTGAATCTCGAAACTATTTCTGGATGCGCAGAGCTAAAAAGGCGATTCACATAGAGGATCACCTCGACCTCGTCTGATCCCAAGTCCGCTAACGCTGACAACAGACGAACGGTGTATTCCTCGCTGCCGCCGACCTCGCCGGGAACCAGCCAAAGGAGATTGACTCCGACGCGTCGACGTGTCGGCGCACTCATGACAGCGCTGCTTCATACGCTCGTTGTAACGCGCTCGCCGTCTTCTCCCATGTGAAGACTGACGTTGCTCGCTCAAGCCCGGCACTCCCGAGACGATCGCGCTCTGCATCGTCTGCGAGGAGACGATCAATTTCCGCTCGGAGCGCGTCAACATCCGATGGATCAACAACGACTCCGCAGTCTCCAACCACTTCTTCCGTCGATGTTCCCGACGACGTAATCACTGCGGTGCCTTGCGCCATTGCCTCGAGTACCGGCAGCCCGAAACCCTCTTGGCGACTAGGGAAGATAAAGAGCTCCGCCTCGGCCTGCAACGCCGAGAGTGTTTGTGGTTCCACAAACCCAACACGAGCGACTCGAGACCCAAGCCGATGGAGTTGATCGTCGATCTGCTCGTTCCATCCCTCGGGGCCAGCCAATACAAGCGTCACGTCACGATCCTCGATGCCTTCAAACGCAGAAAGCAGAACAGGCAAATTCTTTCGTGGCTCAATTGTCCCGGCCCACAGCACGTACCGACCGCTGATCCCAAGACGTGCTCGCATCTCGGCAACAGCAGATGACTGAACCATTTGCGGGTCAATCCCCCATTGCACCAGTCGAATCTTCGCCGGATCGAACCCGTGCTCGATGCATTCATCGATTGTTGCTTGAGATGGACACACAACAACGCTCGCATCCCGACGAGCAAGGTCTATGGCCCGTTGAAAGAACGAGACGCCGCGTCGCGTGAATTGTGAAGGGTCGCGCAGAAAGGCGAGATCGTGAACGGTCACAACAATCGGCACAGTCGCTGGCGGCATCGCCATTCCGGTTGCGTGGATCACGTCGACCCGCCCGGTCGCGTGCTCGACATCGGGCCAACGAAGCCGATGCCACGCCTCGTAGAGCGCCAACCGAGGGAGTGGGAGTTGCTTCACTTCGATCGACGGCGCCCACGACGGGTCGGGCGGTTGGCGGTGACGCGCACTCACCCCAACAAGTTCGAGATCGGTGAATCGTTCGAGTGCACTGACGCTTCCAAGGGCAGCGCGAGCCGTGCCGCCGGGAACGGCGTGCCAGCACTGCTCGAGGGTGATCGCCACCCGACGACATCGCTCCATGGGCGCACCAGTCTCCCACGGGGCCGAGGCCCCTCCCAGCATCGCCACCAGGGCAGCCCAAGACATGCCGTAACGGTCAGTAGGGTGAGCGCATGGAGTTTGTGCCCGACACCGCCTTCTGGAACGACCGCAAGGTCCTCATCACCGGCGGTCGTGGCTTCCTCGGCCAAGCAGTCGTCGATCAAGTACGCGCCCGGGGCGCCCGAGAGCTCTTTACCCCATCAAGCGCCGACTACGACCTGCGCGACCGCGAAGCAGTTCGCCAACTTTTCGCTGACACGACACCTGATCTCGTCATTCACCTCGCCGCGCGAGTCGGCGGCATTGGCGCCAACATGGAACGACCCGCCGAGTTGTACCTCGACAACCTTCTGATGGGCACCTACGTACTCGATGAGGCGCATCTTCAAGACACGCCAAAGACCGTCATGGTCGGAACGATTTGCTCGTACCCAAAGTTCACGCCGGTCCCCTTCTCTGAAGACTCCCTCTGGCAGGGCTACCCCGAAGAAACAAATGCCCCGTACGGCATTGCCAAACTCGCACAACTTGTTCAGGTGCAAGCCAACCGAGCGCAGTACGGACAAGACGCGATTTACCTCATGCCCACCAATCTCTATGGGCCACGCGACAAATTCCACCCTGCCGTCTCCCACGTCATTCCGGCGCTCATCAAAAAAGCCGTCGACGCAAAAGAATCCGGAGCCGACCACCTCGAGGTTTGGGGCACTGGTTCAGCGAGTCGCGAATTCCTTTTCGTGGACGATGCTGCACAAGGAATTGTCTTGGCCGCCGAGTTCTACAACGACGATCAACCAGTCAACCTTGGTGCCGATCGCGAGCTGCCGATCCGTCAGCTCGTCGAGATCATTGTGAAGCTCGTTGGGTACGAAGGCGAAGTTCGCTGGGATACCACCAAGCCCGACGGACAACCCCGCCGCGGTGTCGACGGCTCACGCGCTCGTGAACAATTCGGCTTCACCGCCGGCACGACGTTCGACGAAGGTCTTCGACAAACTCTCGACTGGTATCTTGCAAATAGGGTCGAAGCCGAAGCTCGCCCGGTATAACAACTCAGCCGCAGGTCTGACCTTCGGGCGCCCGCGGGATGAAGTCGCTCAACGTGGTGGTCGTGATCGCCTGCGTTGTTGAGGTCGTTGCCATCGTCGAAGAGGTCACACCAGAACCCGCTGTCGATACGGACGAACCTGCAGTTGTCGTGGTCGTCAGGGCGCTTAGATCAGGAGTCGGGTTTGGCGACGGGATCGGGCGCAATCCACGGAACACATCGAACATTGGTTGTGACGCCGCGACATTGAGTTCCAGGACACTTGCGGCGCCCTTAAACGTTCCGGTCGCCACGGGAGTGAAACTGATGAGTGAGTCGGGATCAAACGTCCGGAACTGCGAACCGAGATCAACGAGATCCTGAATCGTGAATTCGGTATCGAGCGTGACGTTCTTCTGCGCGATTTCAAGGAAGTCCTTGAGGACGAACGGATTGCGCACACCCTGAGCGACTGCTTTCTTGAGGGCAGCGCGAATGAACTGCTGCTGGCGAGTCACTCGACCAAAGTCGCTCGTGGGGTCTTCCTGCCAGGTCTTCATCTTGTCGCGAGAGATTTCAAAATGCCGTGAACGTGCGAAGGCGAGAGCCTGCTCACCACTGAGCACCTGACACCCGGTCTCGTACTGGAACAAACCAGTGGCTTGATCGCGCGACGGGAAGTTGAAGTACACCGGTACGCCATTGATCGCCTTGACCAATGCTTCAAATCCTTGGAAATCGATCATCACGTAGTGATTGATCGGAATTCCAAAATCTTGGTTGATGGTCTGGATCAGTCGCTCCGGTCCACCAAGGGCAAGCGCACTGTTGATGCGCCCTTGTCCGCCGCCAGCGATATCAACCCACAGATCTCGCGGAAGTGAAAGAAGAGATGCCTGCTGCGTTTTCGGCTCGACGCGCAGGATCATGATCGTGTCGGTGTTGAGCGACTTACTCCGCCCACGAAGAACCGGGTCGCCCTCCGCCAAACCCATTCCATCGTCGATACCGACCAACAGAATGTTCATCGCTTCGCCAGGGGCACTCGGAGCTTCGAGCGAGGTTCCAACGTCGATTCGAGGCAGCGCGCTCGCCTGGTTGTAGGCCCACGCCAAACCACCTGCCGCTACGAGGCAGGTGAACACAATAAAGACGTTGAGAGAGAGCAGCAGCCTCTGAGGCCACGTGCGGGAGGGGCGACGCACAAGCCGAACACTACCGGAGGCCCCCCGAAAGAAAGCGTCAGCCCCATTCGACGTTCATCCGTCGCCGTAGGCTCACACGATCGTGAACCTTTCGACCCTTTCAGCCCAGCGGATCGAACCGCTCGCAATTGTCGGCGGAATGGTCGCGTCCGGACTTGTGGATCTCACGTCAGATCTCTCCGCCCTTGAGTCAGAAGGTTGGTGGGCAGTCGTTCTGCCGTTCGACGGCGTACCCACCTGCGCCCGATTTGAGCGACGCCGTCCGACCTCGTCACTTCCTCGTCCTCCGCGACACTGGACTGGCCCTCCAGAAGATTCCTGGTCGTCGTCGCTGTCGCGACCAGAGTTCTCCGAACGAGTTGCATCGATTCGCGAGTCAATTGCGGCCGGCGATGTGTACCAGGTGAATCTCACTCGTCGACTTTCGGCCCCGCTCCCCCACGACGCGTCAATGTTGGCGTTGGGCGAACAACTCGCCAACGGAAACCCCGCACCATTTCAAGCAGTGATCGAACTTCCCGAAGCCGGGATTCGACTCGCGTCGGCCTCGCCCGAACTCTTTCTCACCCGAGACCAATCTCGGGTTCGATCTGCGCCGATCAAAGGAACGACGTCGACTGGCGGGGATTTCAGCGAAAAAGACTGCGCCGAAAACATCATGATCGTCGACTTGGTTCGCAATGACTTTGGTCGCGTCTGTATGCCCGGGACAGTCGTCGTACCCAACCTTCTTGAACGACAACATCACCCGGGCCTCGACCATCTCGTCAGTACCGTCGAGGGCGAACTCCGAAACGGCGTCACATGGTCAGACCTCATCGACGCGACGTTTGCTCCGGGCTCCGTCACCGGCGCTCCAAAGATCGCGGCAATGAAACAAATCCGCGAACTTGAGCCCGTCGACCGCGGCATCTACTGCGGCGCAATCGGTTGGGTCGATGCAGACCGGTCAATCGGAGAACTCAACGTCGCGATCCGGACCTTCTGGGTCGAACAGGATCAACTGTGCTTCGGAACGGGCGGCGCAATCACCTGGGATTCCACGGCTGACGATGAATGGGCAGAAACAGAGCTCAAAGCATCACGCCTCATTGCACTCGCCTCGGGTGCGCCGAGATGACCGCGCAATCAATGTGGCTCAACGGCGAGCTCGTCGATGATGCAACTCCAGCACTCTTTGCAAACGATCACGGTTTTCAGCTCGGTGACGGAGTCTTTGACACGTTGGCCATCCACGACGGAACGCCAGTGTTTCTTGATCGACATCTCCGCCGACTTCGCAACGGTATCGATCGTCTCCTAATCGCGAACACACCAACTGATGGAGTACTGACGAGCGCTCTTTTTCAGCTCATCGAAGCAAACAGCCTCGATGCCGCGCGCGTGCGGATCACAATCACACCAGGGCCAGGCTCGTCTCCGCGTGATCGCGGCACGCAACCACTAACGGCTAT
>WLOT01000102.1 GCA_009699125.1 Actinomycetota bacterium | reverse complement strand
TCGACCAGCCTGTGACCGTTATTGGTTGTCCCATCGTTCGCGAGACCGATGGTTTGGCGATGTCGAGCCGAAACATTTATCTCTCGTCAGCCGAGCGTGAAGCGGCCACTGTCATCAACCGGGCGCTCCGGGCGGGTGCGGCGATGATCTCGGCAGGCGAGAGTGACCCCGCAGTGATCGAAGCGCACATGGCATCAATTATTGAAGCGGAACCCCTTGCCGAACTCGACTATGCGGTCGTGGTTGAACCCGATTCGCTTGTCACGCCGGCCGAACTCATGAGCGGCACAAACGTTCGACTGCTCATGGTTGCCAAAGTCGGATCACCGCGATTACTCGACAACCTCGGTGTCGACGTACCGTAGGTAGCAACACCCGCACGGTGACCGCACGCGGCGCCAAGCTGAAGGAGCAGACGATGCATCGTCGAATGATGAAGTCAAAGATCCACCGCGCTCGCATTACTGACGCCAACCTCCATTACGTAGGTTCCATCACGCTCGATACGCAGTTGATGGAGCAGGCCGACATTCGTGAATGGGAGCAGGTGCAGGTTGTCGATATCGACAACGGCGCCCGGTTCGAGACCTATGCCATTCCTGGCGGCCCTGGCACGGTGTGTCTGAATGGAGCTGCAGCGCGTTTGGTGCAGCCGGGTGATCGGATCATCGTGATCACCTACGGGGACTACGACGAAGCAGAACTTGAGGACTACACGCCTCGAGTTGTGCATGTTGATGGGACGAATCGAATCATCGATGAATTCGAGGCTGTGACCATCGCTGCCGAAGAATCTCCTGTTCGATTCCGGGCCTGAACCCGTTCTTCGGTCAGACTGAACACCTGTGACCGCCGAACTCGATCTTCTCGTAGTGGGTTCTGGCGTGGCCGGGCTCTCTGCTGCAGTGCGGGCAGCAGCCCAGCCTGGAGTTCGTGTTGGGGTGCTCACCAAGGGGCCGCTCGAACAGTCGACCACTCGTTGGGCCCAAGGTGGCGTTGCCGCCGTGCTCGGTGGTGATCCCGATTCCACCGACCTGCATTTGGCCGACACCTTGGCGGCAGGCGCAGGTCTTTGCGATGTGGATGCTGTTCGTGTGTTGGTTGAAGAAGGACCAGTTCGAGTTCGTGATCTCGTCGCTCTTGGCGCGCGGTTTGACCGCGATGCCGATGGAAAGTTTGAGCTCGCACGAGAAGGCGGACATTCGCTTCCTCGAATCGTGCACGCCGGTGGTGTGGCAACTGGCGCCGAAATCGAACGAGCGCTCGTTGCTGCAGTGCGTAGTGAAGCGACAGAAATTTACGAACACGCATTTGCTCTTGATCTTGTGATTGAGAACGGCCGCTGTGTTGGTGTTCGCGCTGCGCTCGCGGACGGAACAGTCGACGTCGTTCGGGCTCGCAACGTTTTGCTTGCTTCAGGCGGCGCCGGGCAGATCTTCTCCGTTACGACGAATCCTCTCGAAGCAACCGGCGATGGAATCGCCATGGCGTTGCGCGCTGGCGTAGCAGTTGCCGATGTTGAGTTCGTGCAGTTCCATCCGACTGCACTTCATCATCCGCGCATGCCTCGGCCGTTGTTGTCGGAAGCACTGCGCGGTCACGGTGCGCTCATTCGTGACATTAACGGTGAGCGTTTCGTTGATGAAATGCTTCCGCGCGATCAGGTGAGTCGGGCGATGGTTCGACGAATGATCGAACTTCACACCGATCATTGTTTGCTCGATGTCACGGGTCTTGATCAGTTCGATATTCGATTCCCAACAATCGCCGCAATGCTCTCCGGTCTCGATTTCGACCCGGCCGCGGATCTCCTTCCGATTGCGCCGGCTGCGCATTACCTCTGCGGCGGAGTTGTCACCGATCTGAACGGTGCAAGCAGCCTTCCCGGATTGTGGGCCGCAGGTGAAGTGGCGTGTTCCGGCGTGCATGGCGCGAATCGTTTGGCGTCGAACTCGTTGCTCGAAGGAATGGTGTTCGGCGCGCGAGTCGTCGAAGCGATTGAGAGTGGCAGAGAGTGCCCCGAACGAACCGGTGCCATGCGCGCGCTCGATGGTGAGGGTGGCCGTCGGCTCGAAGGTTGGGAAGCACCGTCGGCGCTTTCCGCGGCAGCTTCTGGTGACGACGCCGCGATCGCTACCGAGCGAGACGACATGCAATGGGCGATGACCGTCGGCGCCGGGGTTGTGCGCGATGCGACCTCGTTGGCGGCCACCGAGCGCAAGGTTTCGCAGGCTCGATCCGTGGCCGAAGGGTCAGGGGTGGCCTCTTGGGAACTGGCCAATCTGGCTGCTGTCGCATCCGCGCTCCTCGTAGCCGCCGATGCCCGCACCGAAAGTCGTGGCGCGCATACCCGTGATGATTGGCCCGAAACCGACCCGGATTTGGCTCTGCGATTGGTGATCGCCTGACCGGTTCGCCCCGATCGGGCTCGGCGGGGCAGGCTTTGGGAATGTCCGATCTGCTCCAGCCGCCCCGAGTCGTTGTCGTCGACGCGGTGGAACGCGCTCTCGCCGAGGATCTCACCCCTCTCGGCGACCTCACCTCTGCGCTTCTTCCGCAGGATCTCGTTGCAACCGCCCGCTTCGTGGCCCGCACGACAGGTGTCATCGCGGGCCGAGCATGTGCCGCCGAAACGTTCGTGCAGGTCGATCCGACGGTGTCGCTCGAGTGGTCGGTTGATGACGGCGACAGCGTTCGCCCAGGCACGTTGATCGCTACTGCGACTGGTCGACTCGCATCGATCCTTACCGCCGAACGTACGGCGTTGAATTTCCTTGGTCACCTTTCAGGGATCGCAACCCTTACGAGTGAGTACGTGGCTGAAGCCACCAAGGGCGGCGCTGCCTATGTGTGGGACACACGCAAGACCACTCCAGGTCTTCGAGTTCTTGAAAAGGCAGCCGTGCGCGCAGGCGGTGGCCGTAACCATCGCGGCAATCTTTCTGATTGGATTTTGTTGAAGGACAACCACATCGCGTTGTTCGGAATTACTGATGCCGTGGCTCGTTCACGTTCGATGTGGCCAGCACGCACCGTTCACGTCGAATGCGACACCATTGAACAGGTGAACGAAGCGTTGGCAGCCGGTGCCGATGCATTGCTGCTCGACAACATGACCCCTGATCAGATTCGCGAGTGCGTTGCCATTGCGTCTGCATCGCATCGCCGTCCGTTGCTTGAAGCATCAGGTGGCATCACGCTTCAAACAATTGCTGCCTACAGCGCAGCTGGTGTCGACTGCATTTCGGTCGGCGGCCTCACGAACTCCGCGCCGGTGCTCGACATCGGTCTCGATATCGATCCCGCATGACGGAGGATCAACGAATGCTTCTCGCAGTTGATGCAGGAAATACACAAACTGTCGTCGGACTGTATGAAATCGATGGCGGAACTGCTGCCGGCCGTCGTCCCGAAGCCGGTCTGCTCGATCACTGGCGCATCTCGACTGCCGCTGATCGAACAAGCGATGAATACGCCGTCATGTTGCAGGGCTTCCTTGCTCTTCGTCGCAATAGCTTCAGCGATATCGATGGCATCGTGATTTCCTCCGGTGTTCCGCGCGTTACTGCAACGCTTCGTCAGGTCACCGATCGCCACTTCGACTTTGAACCAATCGTGATTGGCCCAGGCGTTCGCTCCGGTATCCGCATCGACTACGACAACCCCAAAGAGGTTGGTGCCGACCGCATTGCGAATGCCGTTGGCGCGTATGACCTTTACGGCGGTCCCACGATCATTGCTGACTTCGGTACCGCAACAACCTGCGATGCAGTGTCTGATGATGGCGTGTATCTCGGAGGCGCAATCGCTCCAGGTATTGAGATTTCGATGGACGCGCTTGTCGGACGTGCCTCTGCACTGCGCGCAGTTGAACTCAAAGAACCCCGCAATGTTCTTGGTAAATCGACAGTTGAATCGATTCAGTCGGGTGCTGTGTACGGATTCGCTGCACAGGTCGATGGATTGTGCGATCGCATCGAAGCAGAACTTGGCACCTGCACAGTGATTTCCACCGGTGGTCTTGCCGAAACAATCACGCCGTTCTCAAAGCGCATTCAACACACCGAACCTTGGCTCACGCTTCACGGCCTCCGGTTGATTTACGAAAAGAACGTCTGAGCTCTTTCGTGCGTCGTTAGGCGGCAGAGCGAACGGTGCCGAGCAAATGTTCAGCGGCTGCTTCAAGCGCTGTCACAGCTTCGGTGCCGGCAAATGGCGCAAGCGCACGTTGTCCCGATTCGACATAGGCACGTGCGGTGTCGAGCGAACCACGCACAGAGGCTGATGAACGCAACAGTGTGCGAGCAAGCGCAAGGGTGTCGGGATCGTCGACCGGTTCAATGGAGCCGTCGGTCGGTGCAAGCTTCACGAGAAGCGAACGAAGTTCGTCGGCTTCAGCGCCACCGGCAGCAAGCGTGCGGATGACCGGAAGCGTGTAGGTGCCTTCAACGAGATCGTGTCCAGCGGGCTTGCCGAGTTCTTCGTCGGTCGAGGTGACATCGAGAAGATCGTCGACAATTTGGAACGCCATCCCGAACGAGTTACCGAATGTGGTGAGTGCATCGATTTGGGGACGGGGGAGTCCGGCAACGATTGCGCCAACGCGACATGAGGTGCCGAGCAGCGATGCGGTCTTGCCATCGATAGAACGCAAGTAGGCATCTTCGGTGCGTTGCTGATTGAACGCGTGTTGCAATTCGAGGATTTGGCCTTCGCACAACTTGGCGATGGTTGCTGCGAGCAAACCAGCGACTTCAGTGCCGAGGGATGCTGCGATCTCGGAAGCTTTGGCCAACAAATAGTCGCCAGCGAGAATTGCTTTCAGGTTGCCCCAACGAGCATTGACGCTCTCAACGGTGCGGCGAGTGGTGGCGTCGTCCATGACATCGTCGTGGTAGAGCGAACCGAGGTGAACGAGCTCGACTGAGACGGCGCCCATGATCACTTCGGGTGTTGCTGCGCCCATCACGAGATCGGATGTGGCAGCCGAGGTCACGGCGAAGGCGGGGCGAACTCGCTTGCCACCGGCCAAAATCAGGTGGCTGGCGACCTCAGTAAGGAAGGGATCTTCAGTAACCACCGAAGCCTGAAGGGCAGCCTCGACCCGCGCAAGATCCGCCTGCAGAACAGGGAGCTGGAGGAGGGGTGAGGCGGCGGCCATGGCGCCACGATAGGGCCGCAGCCCGGTCCAACCTCAACCCGGAGACAAGGTCGCGGACCACTTGTGACAAAGGCACCTCTCACCTTCGTTTCCGACGAGGCGATTGGGAAGGTCGTGGGTACACTCGCTCCACGTATCCCCGTCTGGGAGGCAGGTCACAAAGTGTTTGAACGGTTCACCGATAGGGCCCGCAGGGTCGTCGTGCTTGCGCAGGAAGAAGCACGCCTTCTGAACCACAACTACATCGGCACCGAGCACATCCTGCTCGGGCTGATTCACGAAGGCGAAGGCGTTGCCGCCAAGGCCCTCGAGTCCTTGGGCATTTCGCTCGAGGCCGTGCGTTCACAGGTCGAAGAAATCATTGGCCAGGGCGGCTCATCGCCGAGCGGCCACATCCCCTTTACGCCGCGTGCCAAGAAGGTGCTCGAACTGTCGCTGCGTGAAGCGCTGCAGCTCGGTCACAACTACATCGGCACCGAACACATCCTTCTCGGTCTCATCCGTGAAGGCGAGGGTGTCGCTGCGCAGGTGCTCGTCAAGCTCGGCGCCGATCTTTCCCGCGTGCGTCAGCAGGTCATCCAGTTGCTGTCGGGCTATTCCGGTCCTGGCCCGCAACAGGGCGAGAAGGCCGGCGCCACCAGCGGTGGTTCGGGCGAAGCATCGCCAAGCGGTTCGGCCGTGCTCGATCAGTTCGGTCGCAACCTCACACAACTCGCTCGCGAAAAGAAACTCGACCCAGTTATTGGTCGTGCACGCGAAACCGAACGCGTCATGCAGGTGCTCAGCCGCCGTACCAAGAACAACCCCGTTCTTATTGGCGAACCTGGTGTTGGCAAGACTGCAATCGTTGAAGGTCTCGCACAAGCAATCGCTTCCGATCAGGTTCCCGAAACGCTTCACGGTAAGCAGCTGTACACGCTTGATCTCGGTGCACTCGTTGCCGGTTCTCGTTACCGCGGCGATTTCGAAGAGCGTCTCAAGAAGGTGCTCAAGGAAATCAAGACCCGCGGCGACATCATCCTTTTCATCGACGAGATCCACACGCTCGTTGGTGCCGGTGCCGCCGAAGGTGCAATCGACGCAGCCAGCATCCTCAAGCCGATGCTTGCTCGCGGCGAACTGCAAACCATCGGTGCAACAACGCTCGAGGAATATCGCAAGCATCTCGAAAAAGACGCTGCGCTCGAACGCCGTTTCCAGCCGGTCAAGGTTGAAGAACCAACCGTTGCGCACACCATTGAAATTCTGAAGGGTCTGCGCGATCGTTACGAGACTCATCACCGCGTCACCATTACCGATCAGGCCCTTGTCGCTGCCGCCAACCTGGCCGACCGCTACATCGCCGATCGTTTCCTTCCCGACAAGGCCATCGATCTCATCGACGAAGCCGGCTCACGTCTGCGCATCAAGCGCATGGAAACACCGCCCGATTTCAAGGAACTTGAAAACGAAATCGCCACGGTTGTTACCGAAAAGAAGGAAGCCGTCGAGTCGCAGCAGTTCGAAGAAGCTGGTCGCTTGCGCGATCGCGAAAAGGAACTGCTCGCGCAGAAGGAAGCCAAAGAGCAGGAAATGAAGGACTCCGGCATCGATCTCTTCGACGAGGTTGATGAAGAAGCGATCGCCGATGTGCTGTCGCTCTGGACCGGCATTCCCGTTTACAAGCTCACCGAAGAAGAAACTGCTCGTCTTCTGCGCATGGAAGACGAACTGCACAAGCGTGT
>WLOT01000101.1 GCA_009699125.1 Actinomycetota bacterium | reverse complement strand
TGCCGGCAACGGAAGTGCTGTGAACTACGGCGCTGAAGGTCTCCGGTTTCTTTCGCCGGTTCCGGCCGGTGCCAAGGTTCATGCGCGTTCGCGTCTTGTGAAAGCCGAGGCGAAGCCGAAGGGCACGCTCATTACGACCGAAGCCGAAATTGCGGCCGAAGGTTCCGATCGCCCGGCGCTGCTCTACAAGATGCAGGTTCTTTACACGCCACCGCGCTGAGAACGAAGGAGCGTTCAACGAACGCTGCTGAAAATTGTTTGATTGGGCCCTGTCGCATCAAGCGGCGGGGCTCAATTCGTTGAGGAGCGCTTTGCGTCGATGAGTTGGGGAGCCAACCAGTCGGCCACGGTTCGCAATTTGTCCTGACGGATATGAACGCCGTCGGCACGAGTCGCCTTGTCATTGGTGCCGCCGAGCGGACCGAGATATCCCTGGTAATCGATGATGACGGAGTTCGGGAGTCCCTTGACCATCGGCAACACGATCTCGTTCACTCGGTCAATGCGATCGGGGCTATTGAACGGACTTGTTCGATCAAGGCGTGGTGAGACCAACCACACGACAGTGGAATCGTGGGCGGACAGGATGTTGAGCGCTTCGCCGTATTCCGATGCAAGGAATTTGTCGTAGGTGGGATCTCCCGGGCGGAGCCATTCGTTTCCGAGTTGGGGCACTTTGCGGTCGATCGAATCCCATGGGCTCGCGTAGCCCAAGACGATGTCAGGTCGATAGAGATCGATTGCCGACACCCACGAGACGACACTGGCGTCTGGGACGAGGCGCGGATCGACCGGGTCGGCCCACGTCGCGCAGACGTCACCCATTGACCCCGGACCTTCTTCGTAGAGTTTTTCGCCACCGCGAGTTGTGCCGCAACCAAGGTGCGCCTCGTTGAAAACCATGATCTGTCCGGGATGGTCGGCACACCAATCAGAAAGGGCGAGGCCCAGCTGGTACATGACGGAATCCCCGACGATGAGAATTCTCGTGGGGTTGCTACCGGCGGGAGCAACACATTGTTTGCCTTCGCCAAGTGCGATTGGCGTTGCTCCTTGTCCCTGAATCGCCAGCGGACTGTTCGTCGCCGACGCTCTCGGAGCGCGCACCGCGTTGGCATAGAGCAAGAGTGAAAGGGCAAGGATGACGGCACCACCCATACCCGCCGCAAACTTCCAGCCGGGCCAACGTCCTTTGAGGAATGGCTTCTCGATGTACTTGTAACTGAGCCACGCAAGAAGGAACGTAAGTCCAAAACCAAGCGCAAGGTCTCGAAACGAATTGAGACCGGGCTTATCGGGGGATTTGTCGCTATCAACGACGATGTAAACGAGCCAGTGGTAGAGGTACAGCCCGAATCCGAGGCGACCCGCCCACATGAGGAATCGGTTTGTATAGAACCAGTGCATCCATCCGGTCCTGGTCGTGACCGACCTCGTCATAAACACCGCCAAGAGTGCAACGAGGAAGAACCCGCCGTATTCGAACATCCACGCTGATTTTTCGCTCTCGGTGAAGAGGAATATGACAAACACAATTGAGGACAGGAGTCCGATCAACTGTGTGAGCCAATGTCCCCAACGACTGCGCGGCGGACCCCACCGAGAGAACACCGAAGCCATTGCTATGCCAAGAAAGAGTGCAAACGCCCGGGTGTCGGTGCCGTAATAGGCCCTCGCGAGGGTCGCAGGGTTGTTTGGATCGAAAACAATCGACATCCAAATTGCAGAACCAATCGCACCCGCAACGGAAAGAATCGTGAGCCAGCGTCGACCTATCCAGCGCATACAGAGGATCAGGAAAAAGGGAGCAAAGAGGTAGAACTGCTCTTCAACAGCAAACGACCAAACATGCCGAAACGGCTGCGGATTCGAGTATTGGTTCGCGTCGAAATAGTTGTTGTGGGAGAAGATTTCTTTCCAGTTTGCAACCCATCCCATTCCTGCAGTTGTGCCGGAAGTCCACTTTGAAATTTGGGCGGGCTCAATGAAGAAAGCGGTCGCGAACGCCACGACGACGAAACACACCATGAGGGCGGGCATGAGTCGACGCGCTCTTCGAGACGCATACGCGCCGACTTTGAAGTCTCCGGTTCGATCCCATTCGTTGAGGGCAAGCGAAACGATCAGAAAACTCGACATGACGAAGAAGAAGTCGAGAGAAAACATTCCGCCAGGGATGAAATACGGGGCGAAGTGATACATCATCGGACCGAGGATGACGAAGAGTCCCCGCATTCCATCAAGAGCGGGCATGTGATCGAGCTTCTTGACGGTGTTGACGGCCGCTCCGTCGATGGGTCCATCATCGATGACCGCCGCAGCGATAGCCGCAGCTATGGGATCGGCGCCGGCGTCATCCGCCTGGTTTCCCTTTTCGCCGGTCGTCACTGTCATCGGTTGCATAACCCCTTGGTACTCGTGCTGCTCGATCCCCATGTGATTCTGACACAGGTCCTCGCCTGCTCATTGTCGGCAGAACGCCAATGGTTGCGTTATTGGGCGGGGAGGCCCAGGCGAGACCGAGCGCTGTCGGGAAGCGAATCAAGAAGCCAGCGAGCAGCGACTTGTGATCCGTCGATGGAGAAATGCACGCCGTCGGGACGCCATGCGACTCCGTCGCGTGTTTGAGTGAATCCGTTGTCGCAGGTGATCGACTGAAGATCAACGACGGAAGAGAGCACGGTCGGGCCTGACTGATTAAGAGTGTCGACAGCGTCTCGCTGCAATTGAGCGATTCGTTCGGCGCGCTTGACGTCGTGTTGCGGACCAGCGCGTTCTCCTGGACCAGGTTCAAAGCAGGGGGTGGTGAGAACGATGACTTCGGCGCCCCTGGCGGAGAGAACCTTGAGTGTTGCGTCAATGGCTTCGGTGTACTTCTGGTCGAATTCGCGATCGCCCGGTGCTACGGGTCCGTCGCCCCAGTCGCGTGCGTAGAGATCCCACGCTCCCATGAGAATGATGACGACATCCGGGGTCTGTGCCTCGACGAGCTTCGACCAGTAGTCGTTGTGGTCGGGGCATTGCGTGCCGTCTTTCGTCCAACTGCCATCAAATGTCATCGCTTTTGGTGAAAGCAACAATGCACAACCGAGTTCGGAACCACCAACGATGGAGACCTTGGGGTCAATCACGTGGCGGACCCCATTGTCGAGAGTGAGCGCCACCGAGTCGCCAACAATTAAGAGAGATGGTCGACTTGGGTCACGCGGTGTTGCGAGCGTGCGTTCACGGCTTGCGGACTGGTCGGCTCCGATTGATGTGGCGATCGTTGAACCCGCAGACGGGGCAGCAAGAAGAGCAAATCCAACGAGGACGGCCCCAACTCCAAGCCAACCAATTCCGAACCGGGCGACGCCAAGTTGCGAGCGTCTGAACCATCGTTCGATGAGCTCCATCGAAAGCCATGCCATGCCAAAGGTCAGTGCGAGGCGAATGGCGATGCCTGCGATTTCACCGACTGTTGTGTTGGGGAGGTGCATACGAACGTCGGTAGCGAACACCCGGATGGGCCAATGCCAGAGGTAGAGCGCGTACGAGAGAAAGCCGATCTTTCGAAGAATTGGATGCGACATTGCCTTCGAAACGATGGTGTCGCCGGAGGCGAGAATGATGACGCCGAGTGCGACGAAGGCAAAGGCGACAAAGCCACCGCGATACATCCATCGATCGCTGTCGTGAATGAACAAAAACGCGCCGGCGAGCGCAAGCAGTCCGACAATTCCGGCGAAGAGCGTCTTCCGTCCCGATGGTCGGAGGTGCCAAGCGAAAAGCGCTCCGAGTGCGCCGATAAGAAGGGAGAAGGCGCGAGTGTCGGTTCCGTAGTAGCTGCGTGACGGATCTCCATTGCCAAGGAAAAACGCCATGAGTCCGATGCTGGTAACCGCGGCAATGCCGGTGACGCCGATGAGGAGTTTGCGGCTGCGCGAGAGGCAGGCAATGACCACAAGTGGCCAGATCAAATAGAACTGCTCTTCAATCGCCAGGCTCCAAAGGTGTTGGAGTGGTGAGAGCGATGAGAACTGGTCGAAGTAACTCTGATGGTGGGCAACGAGGTTCCAGTTGGAAACGTAGAACACTGCAGAGAGAAGCCCGCCGGGGAGGTCGTGACGCTGGGCAACATCGCCGATAAGGGTGGTGACGATCAGGACGACGGCAAGAAGAGCGGCAAGCGCAGGCAGAAGACGGCGGCCGCGGCGATTCCAAAACGAGCGCAGAGACACAGTTCCCGAACGACGGTGCTCGTCGAGAAGGAGGCCGGTAATCAGAAATCCTGAGAGCACGAAGAACAGGTCAACGCCGAGGAAACCACCGGCCATCACGAGGTTTGGTTCGTGGTAGGCCATGACGCCGAGAACGGCGAGTGCCCGCAAACCGTCAAGGCCAGGACGCCATCCCGTGGCTACAGGGTCGGCGGGAGCGTCGGGCGCGAGTGCAGTCTCCTTCGGCGCCATTGATCTCCTGTCGATTCCAACGTTGCGTTCATCTTGCCATGAGTCTCGTGTCGAACTCCGGCGGTCTCAACGACGAGGGGTCCGGTGCCTACACTTGAGTTCATGGATCGGCCGGTGAGTTTCACTCTCGATTTTGAGGACCTCCGAACCGATCCGACCGTTCAAGAAGAGCGGGTCGGGATGGTGACGGACCGGATCCTTGATCGGTTGCGTGAACTTGGCATCAAGGGAACGTTTTTCTGCGTCGGTGAACTCGCGTCCCGGCACCCAGAACTGATTCGTCGCGTGGTCGCCGACGGACACGAACTCGGAGTCCACGGACTGCATCACATTCCAAACGATCTGCTCGGCCCTGAACGGTTTCGTTCTGACAATCGTGAGGCGAAAGCCATTCTTTCGGAACTCGCCGGGGCAGAGGTCACGCTGTATCGGGCCCCTCAGTACTCGCTCATTCCGAGCACTCCATGGGTCCCCGAGATACTGACCGAACTTGGATTCATTGCGTCGTCGAGTGTGCTCCCGGCTCGTAGTCCGCTCTACGGATGGCCGGGTGCGCCGGTCACCCCATTTCGATGGCCTTCAGGACTCATCGAGCTTCCGAGTCCCGTGATGAAGGTGGGGCCGGCAACCATTCCTTTCCTCGGCGGCACCTATTTGAGGCTTCTCCCAGCGGCGCTGCGCCGAAGGGGAGTGCGTCGTGCCGATCCTGAAACGGTGTTGTGGACCTATTGTCACCCCTGGGAATTCGATCCAGGCGAGAAGTTTTACGTCTACGAACACGGCGGTTGGTTGGTGAGTCGCGTCGGTTGGCTCAACCGACGCGGGATGTTGAAGCGCGTCGAGGCAACTCTCACGCCGATCGCCGGGAAGCCACTGGGCGAAGTTGTGGCGTCTCTCGGACCGCTACCAGTGTTCGATCCAACGGCTTCTGGATCCGCGTCGACATCTGGCCGTTCATGACACGTCGACTTCCACGATTTTGGTTGTGGCTCATCATCATCGTGGTCGCAGGATTCGGGCTACGCGTCGCATCAATGGCGTTGTGGGCACCGACAAAGGTCCCATCTGGACCGCTCATCGATTGCCCTCGGTACAAGGTGTACTTGTGTGGGGATGCGGTCTATTACCACGAGGCCGGAAATCTTCTTGCTGACGGCAAAGGGTTTATCGATCCTTATCGGTACCTCTTCGGCGCTACTGAACAGGTACCACTTGCCGATGGCACGACCGTCGAAGTCGTGACTCCAGTGGGACACCTTGAACCAACCGCCGGGCACCCTCCGATGTATGTGATGTACCTCGGGGCATTCTCAGCGTTAGGTCTTCGTTCGGTCGCAGCACATCAGATTGCTTCGATACTTCTCGGCTCGGCCTCAATACTTCTCGCCGGGTTGCTTGGACGTTCTTGGCGCAATGAGCGAACCGGTTTGATCGCAGCAGTCCTCACTGCCATTTACGCCAATATCTGGATTAACGACACGGCAGTGATGTCCGAGACGGCGGCAATCTTCTTCACGTTTGTTGCGACACTCTTTGGACTTCGTTTTCTCCGTGATCCAAGCCGAAAAAACGCGGCGATTTTCGCGGTTGCTGGTTCATTCGCTGCATTGTCACGTGCCGAGCTGGTGCTGTTCGTTCCCATTCTCGCTGCGGTCGTGCTTTGGAGAGCTCCATTGCCGTGGCGAGAACGTTTCTTGCGATATGGAATTGCTGGCATCGTGTGCTGTGCCGTTTTGGCCCCATGGGTGATTCGAAACAATTTGGTTATGAAAGAGCGCGTGACTCTTTCTGATGGAAGCGGCACGGTGATGGTCCAGGCCAACTGTGACGAGACGTATTACGGCCGACATCTGGGGTACTGGAGTCTTCCGTGTGGTTACCCGCAGCCTTTCGGACCGAACGGTGAGTTGCTTGATGAATCGCAGCGGGACGTTGTCGTCAGAGCGAGAGCAACCGAGTACATCTCGAATCACAAGGCTCGTCTCATCACTGTTGTTGTACCCGCGCGCATCGGTCGTGTTTGGGGGTTGTACGAACCGCTCGAACAAATTCGTCTCGACATAGGCGAAGGCCGACCTTCGATTCCGGCGAAGCTCGGATTCCTCCAGTACCTGATCTTTGCTCCGGCCGCTATCGCTGGTGCGGTGATTCAATGGCGACGCCGCCAGCCAGTTTTGGTTATCGGGCTTTGGGCTGTCTTAGCGACAATCACAGCGGCAACAGCATTCGGAACGACCAGGTATCGAACTGCTGCCGAGGTATCAATCGTGATGTTCGCGGCGATCACGATTGAGGCGTTGTGGCTGATTGTGCAACGGAGGCGGAACGCCTCGACACCTCCGAACGTCGACAACGATGAATTGGTGCCGACCCCATGACCGAGGAAGCAGAACTGCAGCGAACTGCAACGTTGCTCAATCATGTCTTTGAGCATGCCGATCCTTTGACCGTTGATTCGTTGCGTTGGTACTACGACGAGAACCCTGCTGGA
>WLOT01000100.1 GCA_009699125.1 Actinomycetota bacterium | reverse complement strand
TGCGTTCCTCACAATTTCTGATCAGTAGGAGAGGTACCGATGTCCGGACATTCCAAATGGGCGACGATCAAGCACAAGAAGGGCGCTGCTGATCAAAAGCGCGCCAAGGTGTTTGCCAAGTTGATCCGTCAGGTCGAAGTTGCTGCTCGCGAAGGTGGCGGCGATCCCGCGATGAATCCTGCGCTGCGCACGATGTTCCAGAAGGCGCGCGATAGCTCGGTGCCGATCGACACCATCGAACGCGCCATCAAGCGTGGCACTGGCGAACTCGAAGGCGTCACCTACGAGCAGATCACCTACGAGGGATACGCGCCCCACGGAGTTGCGATCCTCATCGACGTGCTCACTGACAACCGAAATCGTTCTGGCAGTGAAGTACGTACGGCGCTGAAGAAAACTGGGGGATCGCTCGCCGAACCCGGCGCCGTGTCTTGGCAGTTCGAACGCAAGGGCGTCATCATCCTTCCGCGAAGCGCTGAAGAAGACGACATCATGATGGCGGCACTCGACGCTGGCCTCGAAGACCTCGCCGACGAAGGCGATACGTGGAAACTTCAGTGCGCTCCGACTGATCTTGCTGCGGTGCGCGCTGCGCTTGAAGAGGCCGGTATCGCTATTGAGTCGGCCGATTCCACAATGGTGTCGACCACTACGGTGATGCTCGACAGCGCCGATGCAGCCAAGGCCGTGCTTCGGGTTATCGATGCCCTCGAAGACGACGACGACGTTCAGGACGTCTACGCCAACTTCGACATTCCCGACGAACTTATGCAGGAGCTTGGCTAACGAGGTCCCGATAGTCCCGATAGTCCCGATAGTCCCGATAGTCCCGATAGTCCCGATACCGCACTGGTGTATGGTCGCAACCCTTATTCGGAGTTGGGCTTAGGGGCGAACGTAATGCGAAATCTGAAGCGACTGATTATCGGTCTTGTTCTTTCATCTGCGATTTTCACCGCGACTGTTTCGACGGCGGGTTCGGCCCAATTCCCAGGAGCAAACGGGAAATTCCTGTTTGACTCGAGTCTCGACGGGGGACTGTGGACCGCAAATCTTGACGGCACCGGAATCGTCTCACTCGTACCCGGGAACAACAGCCAGAACGGCGATGCTGCATGGTCCCCGTTTGGCGGTGAAAAGATTGTTTTCAAATCTGATCGCTTTGGCGTCCCTGCGACCTACGGGCCGACGACTGACATTTTCGTCGTGAATGCGGATGGGTCCGGGTTGACCCGGTTGACGACAACGACCTCGTACCAAACGCAGCCTTCGTGGTCTCCAGATGGTTCGAAAATTGTGTTCACTTCCTATCGGGATGGCGACGCCAACATCTATGTCATGAATGCGGATGGCAGTGGACAGACGCAACTCACGAGCACGACAGCCCACGATGAGTGGCCATCTTGGTCACCAGACGGATCCAAAATCGTTTTTCGGTCACTGCGAAATGGTCAGGATGATCTGTATCTGATGGATCCAGACGGACAGAATCAGACAAGACTCACGACAGATCCGTCGACCGAGTTTCAGCCAACGTGGTCGCCTGACGGGTTGAAAATTGCTTTCTGCTCTCAGCGCGATGGCAACGAAGAGATCTACATGATCAATGCAGATGGAACCAACGAGTTGCGGATCACAAACAATCCATCTTCCGATCAAGCACCTGAATGGTCTGCTGATGGAACTGAGATGGCGTTTGGATCAAGTCGATCTGGTAAGTGGTCAATCTGGACGATGAACGTCGACGGCACGAATCAGACGTTGCGAGTTGCTCAAGGGACGAGCAACATCGGCGGTGCAAGTGGCTACTGGCAGTCGATCTCATCAGCCCCAACGACGACGACCAGCTCGCCGGTTGCTGGATCAGGATCTGACGTCTCCGTGCCGGCGTTCACCGGCTGAAAGGGTGCTCCGTCATGATCGAAGTGGGAGATTTTGCACCCAACTTCGCGCTTGACGGAGTCGAAGGCGACGGAACTGGCCAGCGACAATTCTCGCTTGACACGTTCCGGGGCGCTCCCGTTGTTCTCGTCTTTTATCCGTCGGACAACTCTCCGGTTTGTACGGCACAGTTGCGCTCCTATACCGATGACATGTCGGCGTTCGCTTCGGTCGGCGCGCAGGTTCTCGCTCTCAGTCCACAGTCGGTCGCCGACCACGTTGCCTTTGCGAAGCAGAACGGCGGATTTGGTTTTCCGCTGCTTGCCGACGTCGACAAGCAGGTCGCGAAGGAGTACGCGATTCTCGGACCAATCGGATTCTATCGCCGCTCGGTCTTCGTGATCGACGCCAATGGAATCATCCGTTGGGCCCGAAGAGCAGCCGCGGGACTTACTTTCCGTCCGGTCGACGAGATCGTCGAGGCGGTGCGCTCGATCTCGGAGTGACGGGCTCGCTTGCGTCAGTTTCTGCTTCGAGTCGGCGCCAGGCCTCGACTCGCTCGGCGTTGAGAATCCCGTTGGCCAACGCCGAAGCAACTGCACAGCCCGGTTGGCCCTCGTGTTGGCAGTCGGCAAAGCGGCATGTCGATGCAATGTCGTCGACATCAGCAAACGTTTCCGCCACGCCGTCGTTATCGGCAACAAGGCCAACGGCCCGAATGCCGGGTGTGTCAATGAGAACGCCACCGCCGGGGAGTAGGTGAAGTTCTCGCGTCGTCGTGGTGTGCCGGCCTTTGCTGTCGCCTTCGCGCACATCGCCGGTTTCAACGACGTCATCGCCGAGCAATGCATTCACGATGCTTGATTTCCCGGCGCCAGACTCGCCCAGAAGAGTGACGGTGTCATTGCCGATGATGGAACGGAGTTCGTCGATGCCGATTCCTTCCTTCACCGATGTCACGATGACATCGATGCCCGGGTGGGCAGCACGCACTTCATTGGCTGCACGTTGTGGATCGACTTCGACATCGGAGTCGCGTGAGGCCTTGGTGAGAACGACAACTGGTTCGGCACCGGCGTCGCGACTGATGGCAGTTCCACGCTGAATGCGACCGTCTTTCACTGGCCTATCGAGTCCGCAGACCAGCAGCACCTTGTCGATGTTGGCGGCAAGTTGTTGTTCGCCATCTCCGTGCGCGTTTCGACGGCGCAATAGAGACCGTCGCGGAAGCACGGCAACGGCTTCACCATCTTTGAATGCAACCCAATCGCCAACCGTTGGTTGCGGCTCAAGGCGAAGCGTGAGCATCACGGTTTCCGTTCGGCCTGGTAGTGCAAGTACGAGAGCGACCCCATGGTGCTGAAGGACTCGCCCCGGTTCTGCGCCGTGAATCGAGGTGGCGAGTGTCTTTGCCCACGCTGGATCCCATCCGAGTGGAATCAGCGATTCAAGTGATGCGCTCACGAGTTCAAGATTCCGGCACGTTCCCAGTGGTGACGTAGGTGTCGAGTCGCTCCAGCGTCTTTTCCATCGAGCCGAGATTCTTTGCAGGAACCTTCTGACCTTCGAGCAGCCACGGCAATGGGCTTGGTCGCCAATCGAAGGTTTCGGTCACCTTGGTGCCGCCATCGACGGCTTCGAGTTCGTAACGCCAAACGTGTTGGCCAATATGGCGCCAACCGATCTGCTTGCCGTCTTCGAACTCCACGACCTTGTTTCGCATCGTCGCGTGAAAGCTCATCTTCATGCCGAACTTCGCGCCGAGGAACAGTCGCGGCGGATTTCCCTTCGCCCCGACGAGGCTCCCTGAGCCGTCGATGATCGAGTGCTTCGCGGGGTCGGCGAGGACGTCGAAGATTTCCTGGGCCGGGGCCGCAATGACGCGGCTTGTGGAGACGTGACGATCTGGCTTGGGAGTGCTCATCTCGTCAGTCTCTCAGGCTGCTGCCTTCGATGTGAGTACATCGCGCAGAGCGGCATCGATGGTGGGGTGAGCGAAGGAGTAGCCGCTGGCGGTAAGCGACCCTGGAAGCACGCGGGTGCTGGTGAAAAGCAACGCATCGGCGAGTTCCGCGCCCAGCAAGAGTTTCGGCCCGAACGAGGGAACCGGCGCCAGTGTGGGGCGGTGCATCGCCTCGCCGAGGGCCTTCGTGAACTCTCGGTTGGTAACCGGAGCAGGTGCGGTGGCATTGACGGGTCCGCTGATGTCGTTGTCGATCAGCCAACGAATCGCACCGATTTCGTCGGCCATCGAGATCCAGCTCCACCACTGCTTGCCCGAACCCATACGGCCGCCGAGCCCAAAGCGGAAAAGGGGAAGCATCTTTGCAAGCGCTCCGCCGTCGGCGGTGAGCACGATGCCGGTGCGCAGGAATGGCACACGAATTCCGGCCGCTATTGCAGGGGCAGCTGCTGCCTCCCACTCGACACAAACGTTGGCGAGGAAGTCATTTCCAGCAGGCGCTGTTTCGTCGACTGCTGTATCGCCGGTATTGCCGTAGAAGCCGATCGCTGATCCGCTCACCATGACTGACGGCGGAGCGTTAAGCGATGCAAGGGTGTTGGCAAGAAGCGTGGTGCCCTTTGTGCGGCTCTCGAGAATCTCTCGCTTGTAGGACTCTGACCACCGCTTGTCGCCGATGCCGGCGCCGGCGAGATGCACAACAGCGTCGACACCTTCGAACTTTGCGGCCTCAATTGTTCCGGCGGCTGGATTCCACTCGATGGACTCGGTTGCGCCTGAGGTTGGCCGGCGCACGACGGGCACCACCTGATGTCCGTCGTTGGCGAGTGATGTCGTAAGCGAGCGGCCGATGAGGCCCGATGCTCCGGTGATGGCGATCTTCACGGAAACTCCTGGAGATGGGGGACAGGCAGGTGTAACACCAAGAACGGCGTTCCTATGCCATCGGGGACAGATTCGACGGTCCGAGGCTGTGGTCGGGTCCCGATACGCTCAAGAGTCCATGAGCACCCGGAAACTGATCCTCCTCGCATTGGCCTGTGGCTTGGCGATCTTGGCTGCTGCTGCGGCCCAGTTGTTCCTCGCGACCCGCTGATCGGCGAACTCCGGCCGGCGTGAATGTCGCTGGAAGTATCGGTCAGGCCCCGGCTCTGGCGCCGGTAGGCTCAGGCTCCCCGTAGTCGCGATAGAGGTGGTCCGAATGACCGAGAACTTCGACGTCGTCATCATTGGTGGCGGCCCCGGTGGGTACGCCGCCGCACTGTATGGAGCATCGGCAGGACTCAACATCGCCCTAATCGAGAAAAACCGCATCGGTGGCACCTGTCTCAACGTTGGCTGCATCCCCGCCAAGGAACTTCTCGAGACTGCGTCGATTCGCCGTGCGATTGAGAGCGCAGCGGCGTTTGGTCTCACGACGTCTGAACCCGTGCTCGATTTCTCGGTGACACAGACCCGTAAGCAGGGTGTGATCGACGGCCTTGTTGGCGGTCTCACCGGACTACTTAAGAAGCGCAAGGTCACGGTCTATGACGGCATCGGCACATTGCATGCCGGTCATGTCGTCAAAGTTTCTGGTGGATCATCGGGCGACGTCGAGCTTCACGGCACCAATGTGATCCTCGCTTCGGGTTCGGTGCCTCGCACGATCCCAGGTTTCGATGTCGATGGCGTCACCGTCCTGACCTCTGACGAACTGCTTTCGCTTCAGAAACTGCCGGCAACGGCCGTTGTTATCGGCGGCGGGGCAATCGGCTGCGAGTTCGCGTCGATGATGTCCGATCTGGGCACCGAGGTAACGATCCTTGAAGCCCTTCCGCAGATTCTTCCTGGTTGCGACGAAGACATCACACGTGTTGTTCTCAAGTCCTTCAAGGACCGCAACATCACTGTTCGCACCGGCGTTTCAGTGAATGGTCACGACATCAAGTTCGGTGGCGGCACCACCGTGAAGTTCGGTGAAGGTGAAACCGTCGATGTCGACATGGTGGTTGTCTCTGTCGGGCGTCGTCCGCTTTCTGAAAACCTCGGTCTCGACGGCACTGCAGTTGCAGTGAGCGATCGTGGCCATGTTGTTGTCGATGCGCATTGCCGCACCGGCGAGCCTGGCGTGTGGGCGGTCGGCGACCTCATCGCAACGCCAGCTCTCGCACACATTGGTTTCGCGGAAGGAATGCTCGCCATTCGCGACATGCTCGGCGAAGATCCGATGACGATCGATTACTCGAAGGTTCCGTGGTGCATCTACTGCCACCCCGAGGTCAGTTTTGTTGGTCACACCGAGAAGTCGGCCAAAGAGGCTGGTTTCGATGTCATCGTGAGCAAGCATCGCTACACAGGTAACGGTCGTGCACTCATCCTCGGCGAGCCCGAGGGCATGGTGAAGATCATCGCCGAAAAGCGTTCTGACGGAACCGGCGGTCGCTTGCTTGGTGTTCATATGGTCGGTCCATGGGTGACCGAACAACTTGGTCAGGCATATCTCGCAGTCAATTGGGAAGCCGACGTCGACGACGTCGCCGCTTTCATCCAACCGCACCCCACGCTGAGCGAATTGTTTGGTGAAAGCGTTCTTGCGCTCACCGGTCGCTCACTTCACGGCTGAATCCCGGAGGATTCCATGGCAGAGATTCAACTTCCGCAACTTGGTGAGTCCGTCACTGAAGGAACCATCACAAAGTGGTTCAAGGCAGTCGGTGACTCCGTTGCTGAAGACGAGGTCTTGTTCGAGGTCTCCACCGACAAGGTCGACTCTGAAGTTCCGTCGCCAGTTGGTGGCGTGCTGACCGAGATCCGTGTCGCCGAGGGCGACACCGTCGATGTCGGAACAATCATCGCGGTTGTCGGCGATGGCGCTGCTGCACCTGCACCTGCTGCGGCGGCCCCCGCCCCCGAACCCGAGCCTGCGCCTGCTCCGGCCCCCGTCGTTGAAGTTGCCCCTGCACCAGCCCCTGCACCAGCCCCTGCACCAGCCCCTGCACCAGCCCCTGCACCAGCCCCTGCCCCTGCCCCTGCACCAGCACCAGCACCAGCACCAGCACCGGCTGCTGCTGCGCCGGCTGCTGCCACTGCCGGCCAGGTGGTGTCGCCGATCGTTCGTCGTCTCATCGCCGATTACGGGCTTGATGCGTCTCGC
>WLOT01000010.1 GCA_009699125.1 Actinomycetota bacterium | reverse complement strand
GCGGCACATCGGTAGTCCCGTTGAGAGCTGCTGCCTTCCGGCCCTGACTCGATTCGCGGGTTCCGATTGCACAGGACCCGACCGCCACACGCGAGAGCGGGTCGGGAGGAACGATACCCTGTCCTGCTGGAACGCCATCCGGCCATGTCGGTTGGTCCCCGGGAGGGGTGCGAGAGCGGCCGAATCGGCACGCTTGGAAAGCGTGTGTGGGGAAACTCACCGTGGGTTCGAATCCCACTCCCTCCGCCAAAAATGCTGTGAGCGACACGTGATCGGAGACGAAGTGGGAGAACAAGAAGGCGTCCCCCAACTCTCCGATCACGACCTCATGGGTCTGGCCATCGATGAAGCACGACTCGCTGGCGAACAAGGCGAAGTACCGATCGGTGCCGTCGTTGTCATCGACGGCAAGGTCGTCGCTCGACGTCATAACGAGCGCGAACAATCGCAAGATCCGACCTCGCACGCGGAACTCCTGGCAGTTCGCGATGCCGCTGCCGCGGTTGGTTCCTGGCGACTCGAGAACGCCACTGTGGTTGTCACTCTTGAACCGTGTGCGATGTGCGCAGGCCTCATGGTCAACGCTCGCGTTGGGCGCGTCGTGTTTGGCGCTCGCAGCTATGAAAACGGTGCATGCGGTTCGCTGTATTCGCTTGGCAGCGATCCTCGTCTGAATCACGAATTCGTGACAGTTTCAGATGTGCGGTCCGAGGAGTGCAGCGAATTGCTGTCGTCCTATTTCGCCGGGCTGCGCTGACTCGACTGAGCCTCCAGAGGCGCGTTGGCCCCTTCAGAAGGGAGGCCACTAGTGTCGAAGACGGAAAGTTGCCAGAGCGGACGAATGGGGCGGCCTCGAAAGCCGTTGTGGCCTTCGGGTCACCGAGGGTTCGAATCCCTCACTTTCCGCCACCAACACCGGCGCCTTCGGGCGCCGGTGGCGCGTTCGGGCCGTAGCCTGAGTGAACCATGATGCCCAGTTCGCTTCACTCAATGATGGCCGGCAATCGCGATGCGATCGCCGGTAAGACGCTCAGTCGCCGCACTATTCGCCGGGTACTTTCCTATGCCCACCCATACCGATGGGCGATCACCGCGTTCGTCATCGTCATCGTGGTTCAGGCACTGCTGGGTCTTGCTCCAGCACTGTTGTTCCGACAGATCATCGACAAGGCCATCCCCGAGAGCAATCGCGGGCTGTTGCATGTGCTCGCTGCCGTTGTCATCGCAGCGGCAGTTTTCTCGTCAGTGATGTCGTTTTTCGAACGCCTCTACTCCTCACGCATCGGCGAAGGTTTGATCTACGACCTCCGGGTGAAGTTGTTCGACCATGTTTCGGCAATGCCGATTGGCTTCTTTACCCGTACCCAAACTGGTGCGCTGATGAGCCGCCTGAACAACGATGTCATCGGTGCGCAGCGGGCAGTGACGACAACACTCGGTTCGGTCGTTTCCAACGTCATTGTTCTGATCACAACGCTGATCGCAATGTTCTATTTGGAATGGCGCCTGACGATCATTGGCGTTCTGGTGCTGCCGATCTTCATCATTCCGGCCAAGCGGGTTGGGCGTCGATTGTCGGCGATCACTCGACGTGGCTTTGATCTAAATGCGGTGATGAACACACAAATGACGGAACGGTTCAACGTTTCCGGTGCCTTGTTGGTGAAGTTGTTTGGAAATCGCAAGCGAGAAAGCAAAGAGTTCTCTAACCGTGCTGCAGAGGTACGCGACATCGGCATTCAAAGTGCCATCTATAGCCGCACGTTCTTGATTGCGCTTGCACTCGTCGGTGCGATCGGAACCGCACTTGTGTATTGGGTCGGTGGCCAGTTAGTGATCTCGGATGCGATCACGCTTGGCACGCTCGTCGCGCTGGCTGCGCTCGTAACCCGCATTTACGAACCACTCACTGCTCTGTCGAGTGCACGTGTCGACATCATGACGGCGCTCGTGTCATTCGATCGAGTGTTTGAAGTGCTCGATCTCCGCAATTCGCTTGACGATAAAGAAGATGCAATTGACCTTCCGCCTTCGAAGGGCGCAATTGAGTTCGATCACGTCACGTTCCGCTATCCGTCTGGTGCCGAGGAATCGCTGGCTTCGCTTGAAATCGGGTTGAGCGGCTCTGTCGACGATGGTCCTGGTGCCGAGGTTCTTCACGATGTGTCCGCTTCGATCCTGCCTGGGCAGCTGATTGCACTGGTCGGCCCATCGGGTGCGGGCAAGACCACAATGAGTTCGTTAGTGCCGCGTTTGTATGACGTAACCGAAGGTTCGGTACGCATCGACGGTCACGATGTTCGTGATGTCACGCTTGATTCATTGCGCGGCGCAGTCGGCGTGGTGTCGCAGGATCCACATTTGTTCCACGACACCGTTGCTGAGAATCTTCGATATGCCCGTCCCGATGCCACCGATGCGGAAATTGTTGCTGCCTGCCAGGCCGCGCAGATCCACGACGTAATCGCCGCACTTCCCGATGGCTACAACACCGTCGTTGGTGAACGAGGTCATCGCCTCTCAGGTGGCGAGAAACAGCGATTGGCAATTGCGCGCGTGTTGGTGAAGGCACCGGCCATCGTTGTGCTTGACGAAGCAACAAGTCATCTCGATTCGGAAAACGAGTCGCTTGTGCAGAAAGCACTTGCTACTGCGCTGGCTGGTCGAACGGCGTTAGTTGTTGCACATCGGTTGTCGACGATCACTGGTGCCGACCAAATCCTCGTCCTCGAGTCAGGTCGCATCGTTGAACGCGGTCGTCACGAACAATTGCTCGCCGCCGATGGTTTGTATGCCGACCTCTATCGCACTCTGGTGCGTCAGGATCTTGAAGGCGTAGAGGCCTGAGTCGTTACCCGTTGACGAGGAGTGCTCGTAAACGGGGAAGTACCTCGGTCCCAAGTGCAGCGATTTGTTCACGCGCCGCATCAGCAGCGATGCCCGGTGCGTGGATGCGCAGGTTGAGGCACGTGGTGTTCGTTGTCCGCACTGCATCAGCAAGTTCAGCAGCGAGCGAGGCAGCATCATCACCACAGATCCATCCGTTGTCGCGCCAATGCGAAAGCGCTTCGGTTGAGGAGTAACTCTGGTACACCTCGAACTGCGCTTCGAACGCTTCCCTTGGAGGCGCACCCAACCACACGCGCCTGATCAGGATGCGGGGGGCGGAACCACCTGCTTCGACGTAGGAGTCGGAAAGCATTCGGAGGCGATCGGGATTGCTACCGCCGTCGTAAATGATTCCGGCGCCTGCAGCAGCAGCGCGCCGTACCGCAGCAGGACTCATTGCTGTGCTGATGACGGGGATTGGTCGCTGGGTGAGTTCGCGCAGCGCACGATCCTCGTCGATCACTCCGAGCTCACGGCCAGCCAACATGTTGACGAGGCGAGGAAGGTCGCGCTTGAACACATCAACTGCGGTGCTCTGGTCGATTTCCATTGCGTCAAAGTCGAGGGGTAACGAACCCGAACCCACGCCTATTCCGACGCGACCCGGGAACCGAGCGTTGAGCCACGCAACTTCCTCGGCCAACATGGCAACCGGTCGCAACGGAAGCAGCACCGGACACGCTGCCGCCCAACCCTGCGACATGGCGGCGAGTTGGAAGCCACTTGTTTGCAATGGATTCGGGAGGTAGCCAGCGAATCCACCGTGGTGTTCCGAAGTCATCACCCCATCGAAACCGTTGTCAGCGGCAACAGCAGCTTGGGTGCATAGCTGATCGACGATGTCGATAGCGGCGAGTTCGTTGTGGGGATAGAGGCGAAGCGAGATCGATCCTTCGGCAAAGACGGCGGCGTTGGCTCGATCGGACATGCTGGGAGATTACGACGCATCGAATGCGGATGCAGCGGTTCGTGTCGTCCTACGCTTCCCTCATGGCTTCTGACGAATTTTCCGCCAAGGTCGAACGTCTCTTGGCGTACGAGCAGATCCGCCAGTTGGCCTCGCACTATGCCGTTGCGGTCGACTCTCGCGATCTCGACGCGCTTGTCGAGTTGTTTGTCGACGATGTTCGTGTTGGTCGTGACACGTATGGTCGCGACGCATTGCGCGACTCATTTGCCGAATCGCTCGGTGCAATTGGAATTTCGATGCTGAACGTGGGCACGCATGCGATCGATCTTGTCGATGCCGATCATGCAACCGGTCAGGTCTATTGCCACGGTCAGATCCAGGATGGCGAACGCTGGATTCATCAATTCATCCTTTATCGCGACACCTATGAGCGGCGTGACGGCGAGTGGTTCTTCGTCCGCCGCATCCATGAACTTTGGTACGGAGAAGAAGCGCCGATTTCTCCACTTTCATACACGCCCGCGGAATGGCCGAAGAACCACGATGGTTTGGGCACCGTGCCTGCGTCGTGGCCTTCATGGAACGCATTTTGGGCCAATAACACCTGAGCCGTTGGCTCACACCTTGGGTGTGACCATTTCCCCGACCTTTTTCGGCGCACAGAACTATCGTTTGCCCATCGGCGCGCCGGCGCCGACTGAGTTCTAGGGGAGAACACATGACTGACGCACCGCCACCACCGCCACCTCCGGGAAGTGTCCCGCCACCTCCTCCGGGAAGCACGACACCTCCACCTCCGCCTCCGCCTGCACCGCCTGCTCCTCCGGCTGGCGGATTTTCACCTCCGCCCTCGCCTCCGGTTCCTCCGGTAGGTGGAGCGCCTAGTCCGAACAATGGATTGGCGATCGCCGCGCTTGTGCTCGGCATCTTGACCTTTGTTTGCCTTGGTCCAATCGCAGGCATTCTCGCAATCGTCTTTGGCTTTCTCGGAATGAAGAAGGCGAACGAGATGGGCGGCACCGGTAAGGGCATGTCCATCGCCGGAATTGTTCTTGGCATTGTCGGAACAGTCGCTTCGATTCTGTTCCTTGTTTTTGTTGTCTTTGCTGCCAACCAGGCATCTGACTCGATCTCCGATTCTGTGAAGAACTGGTCGGGAGAAGCCAATGCCTCTGACTACAACGTGACAGTCGAAAAGTGTGCAGTCGACAGCACGTTCGACTCCCCGAAAATGACGATCAAGGTCACAAATAAGACCTCGACTGAGAAGAGTTACATCTTCAACTACGAGTTCCGTTCAGGGTCAGGAGCACTCATCGATAGTGGTTCGTCGTTCCCGGAAATGATTCCCCCGAATGGCTCAAAGCTTGTCGAGATTTCGAGTTTCGAAGATGTGAAATCACCTTCGGTAAAGTGCGAAATCACCAGCGTTGAAAATTGGTTTAACTGATCCCTCTTATCAGTTCAGACGTTTGTGCAGAGCCCGGCCATGTGTCGGGCTCTGTCGCGTCCGACGCAATCGCTAGCGTGACGACATGCGAGTTGCGTTTGTGACGACGATCGACCAAGACGCAATTCACGATGATGTCGACCTCCCTTTTCAGATCGATGCGTTTGCAGAAGCGGGTATCGATCTTGTGCATGCGCCGTGGGAAGACGAATCCATCGCATGGGACTCGTTCGACCTCGTCGTCGTGCGAAGCCCATGGAACTACGTCGATCGTCTTGATGGTTTTCGCATGTGGTTAGGTGCGCGTCGAGGAACAGAGGGTTTCTGCAATCCGGCAGCGGTCATTGAATGGAACATGGACAAGCGGTATCTCACTGATCTGGCCGGCCACGGTGTTCCGATCGTGCCAACCGCGTTTGTCGATTCGATCGAAGCGTTTCATGAGGCCGCTGAGAAGATTGATGCCTCAGAGATCGTGGTGAAGCCTTCAGTCTCGGCCGGGAGTCGACTCACTGGTCGATTCGGTCGCACTGATGCGGCTGCTGCGGCACTGGCGGAAACGATCCTTGGCGGTGGGCTCACAGTCATGGTGCAACCGTTCGCCTCGCTCATCGATACCGAAGGCGAAATCGGCACCGTTGTATTCGACGGCGAACGTTCGCACTCGTTCAGGAAGGCAGCACTGTTGGCCGAAGGCGGCGAACTCGTTGGCGGCGAATATCGGGAGGAAATCACTGCTGTGATCGCGCCCGATGATGTTCTTGATGTTGTCGAAGCCGCTTCACGTGCCGCAACTGCCATTGCCCGTGAACGGGGCTGGGTCAATCCTGATGAAGAGTTGCTCTACGGCCGCTTCGACGTTGTGCGTCTTGACGACGGCACACCAGCGCTCCTCGAGGCGGAACTCTTCGAGCCGTGTTTCTTCTTGCCGACTGATCGTCGCGCAGCCAACCGATTTGTCGATGCGGTGATTCGCCGAATCGCTGACTAATTCACGATGAGCTGGCAAGAGTGCCAGCGAAGATCTGCCAGGCAAGAGCGCTCTTCGCAACAAGACTCAGGACGAGGTACACCTTTTCGCCATAGAGGTAATCGGTGAACTTTCCCTTACCTCGATATTGCAGCCACTGATTGAGGGCGAAGCAGTTGAACAGCAAGAACAGTGAAATGACGATCCCGTAGACGAACGGGGGCACTCCATCGGCATTTGCAGGAACTCCGTTGATCATCGTGTTGTCCGTAGATGCTGAGTAAAGCGCAATCACAATCGCAATCCACGGAATGATTCCCACGATGCAGCCGAAGATAAACGGCCACCAGTTCACGGACTCCCGATTTTGGTTGACCTGTTCCATTACGAGGCCGAACAAAATCATTGCGGCGTTGACGCCAAAAATTGCAACCAGGGCGTAGAAGTTGTTGATGCCATTCAACAGGCAGATCAGCAGGATCATGATTGATGCGCTGATGGAATATTCAATCCAACGCGCGTAATTGACTCCGCGGAGCAGGTTGCGTTCGTACCAGGCTCGGATGGGGGTCACCGACGTAAGAAGGTGATCGCCAGCTGCAAGAAACAAAAAGATTGCGATGGCAATCGCGAAGTTGAAACTAAAGAAGGTCTTACTTGCAGTCGTAAGTGAACCTTCGGCTCCGGGGGGACCGGTCTGCACGGCCGCGACGATCGGAATGGCAAACGAGCTACTTAGAACGAGGATGAGGATGCCTTGCACGAGATGCAGACCACCGACTCCGATGTTCCACTTGCGGAGGTTTTGAAGTCGCGCTGGTTGATCGATCATGCAAAGAGCGTAGGGGCCACAATTGATTTGTCCGAGGATCACAGGATTTCTTCACGTCTCAGGTGGATTCAGGGGAGACTGTGGTTATGCAAGTACATCTCGTTGACGGCACCTATGAGCTCTTTCGCCACCACTTCGCGCTGCCATCTCGCGCGAACTCCGACGGCATGGAGGTTGCAGCAACCCGTGGTGTCGTGATGTCGATGTTCAACATGTTGGACGAAGGTGCGACGCATGTGGGTATTGCGACGGATCGCACTGTTGATTCATTCCGCAACGAACTGTGGGATGGCTACAAGTCGGGCGAAGACCTCGATCCCGAACTTGGCAACCAGTTTCCGTTGCTCGACGAGGTGTTGATCGCAGCTGGCTTTTCGGTGTTCTCAATGGTCGAACACGAAGCCGACGATGGCATGGGTTCGGCAGCAGCGCTCGCCGCAGCCGACAAGAACGTGAAACAAGTTCTTATCTGCACTCCCGACAAAGACCTCGCGCAATGCGTTGTTGGAAATCGCGTCGTGCAATTCGATCGTCGTAAAGGCCAGATGTTTGATCACGATGGAGTGATCGAGAAGTTTGGTGTTCCTCCAGAATCCATTCCTGATTACCTCGCCTTGATGGGCGATGCATCAGATGGGTTCCCTGGATTACCCGGTTGGGGCGCCAAATCGGCATCAACAGTTCTTGGTCGCTACTTGCACATCGAAAACATTCCGGCAGACCCCGCGGACTGGGATGTCCAGGTTCGAGGTGCGGCAAAGCTCGCAGCAACACTGCAAGAACAAATGGAACTCGCGATGTTGTTCCGCCGAATCGCGACAGTTGTGCTTGATGCGCCGACGTTCACGAAGATCGAAGAGCTTCGTTGGACTGGTCCACAAAAGAATTTCGCTGAGGTCGCTGCTCGTATCGATGCGCCCCGGCTTGTTGAACGAGCCACGAAATTGGCCCAAACGCGAAACTGACCGACCCGAAGGCCGGTCAGTCATCAGAACTGGTCGCAGCGCCATAAGGCGCGAGATTCAGCTATCGGACTTGTCAGTGGCTTCTGTGGCCTTGGAGTCGGATGCCTTTGAAGGCTCGCCTTCCTTGAGACCCTTTTCGAATTCACCCTTGGCTGAACCAAGCGAGCGAGCGAGCTTCGGAAGCTTGGCGCCGCCGAAGAGTAGGGCGATGATGGCGAGGACAATGACGATGTCCCATCCGATGAGTTCAGCGAGCACCATGGGGTGTCCTTCCTGCGCCGAGACCGGCGACGACGGGCGTACCTCTCAAGGCTAGACCGCCGCAGCCGCACATGGGCCATCGGTATGACCGAGCCGCATTCCTAGGCGGAACCGTGGGCTGGGTAGTGTTGGCGCCATGTCGGAACACCCCATGACTGAGCGCCTGGCCCAACTGGCCGAGCGCAAAGAACAAGCCCTCCATGCCGGTTCAGAGCGTTCGGTCGAACGCCAGCACTCGAAGGGCAAAATGCTTGCCCGAGAGCGCATTGACTATTTGCTCGACGAGGGGTCATTCCACGAACTCGACATGCTCGCTCGTCACCGTGCGCACGAAAGTGGCATCGAAGAGCGCCCCTACACCGATGGCGTTGTCACCGGTTGGGGAACCATCGATGGCCGAAAGGTCTTCGTGTTCTCGCAGGACTTCACCGTGTTCGGTGGAGCGCTTGGTGAGGTCTTCGCCGAGAAGATTCACAAGGTGATGGATCTCGCCCTTTCGGTTGGTGCACCGCTCATCGGTCTGAACGATGGCGCTGGCGCTCGTATCCAGGAAGGTGTGGTGTCGCTCGCTAGTTACGGCGGCATCTTCCATCGCAACGTTCAAGCGTCGGGTGTGACCCCGCAGATCTCCGTCATCCTTGGCCCATGCGCCGGTGGCGCGGTGTACAGCCCCGCCATGACTGACTTCATCTTCATGGTCGATGAAACCTCCCACATGTTCATCACCGGTCCCGATGTTGTGAAGACCGTGACGGGCGAAGAAGTCACCCTCGAAGAACTCGGTGGCGCAAAGTCACATGCCAGCAAATCCGGCGTGGCCACTTTCGTTTCGCCAGACGAGAAGACCTGCCTCGACGACGTGAAGTACCTCTTCTCGTTCCTCCCGTCGAACAACCTTGAAACTGCACCGGCAATGCCAACGGACGATGATCCGCAGCGCAGTTGTCCGGAACTTGTCGACATCATGCCGGCGAGCCCCAACATTCCGTACGACATGAAGAAGGTCATCGCCTCGGTTGTCGACGATGGCGATTTCTTCGAGTACTTCCCGCGCTGGGCTGGTTCCATCGTTTGTGGTTTCGCTCGCCTCAACGGGGAAACTGTCGGCATCGTTGGCAATCAGCCGATGGTTCTTGCTGGTGTGCTCGACATTGAATCGGCAGAGAAGGGCGCACGTTTCGTGCGTACCTGCGATGCATTCAACATTCCTCTTGTTACGTTCGTCGACGTTCCTGGTTTCCTCCCAGGCGTCGATCAGGAATACGGCGGCATTATTCGCCACGGCGCCAAGTTGCTCTACGCCTTCTGTGAAGCAACCGTTCCGCGTATTCAGGTCATCACTCGTAAGGCCTATGGCGGCGCATACGTGGTCATGAACTCCAAGTCGATTGGCGCCGACCTCGCCTTCGCATGGCCGTCTGCCGAACTTGCGGTTATGGGTCCCAACGGTGCTGTTGAGATCCTCTACCGCCGTGAACTTCAGGGTGCAGCCGATCCCGAGAAGCGTCGTGCAGAACTTATTGACGACTACACCGAACGATTCGCCAACCCGTACGTTGCGGCCGAGCGCGGATTTATCGACGACGTCATCGATCCCGCCGACACCCGCATGAAGGTCATCGCCGGTCTTGAGATGCTCAAGTCCAAGCGCGAGGAACTTCCGCATCGCAAGCACGGAAACATCCCGTTGTGAGCGATTCGTCGCCGAGCGTGCGCATCACGCCCGAACCGACCATCGAAGAAGCCGCCGCGATCGCCGCTGCGATCGAGGTCACGCGTCCTCGGATCATGGTTGGTCAGGAAGTGGAGCCTGAATCGCGTTGGCGGTTCAGTGGCCGCTGGTGGTCGCGTCCGGTGGCATCACGCCGTTCGCGTCCTGCTGCTCGCAACTAACAGGCGCTAGCCGAACACCTTTGTTGCCACTTCACCGAGTTGCTCAATGCGCTCGGGGATTGTGCCGTTCGCGGGCAGTGACACTGTGACGCCATCGAGTCCAAGGTCCTTGACCTTTACGAACCATTCCTCGATTTCTTCTGAACCGCCCCACCACACCTGGCCGAGGATCATTTCGCGAGTTGCTTCGTCGACAGCATCGAGGTCGATGCCCATTCCGAGCATGTAGGACTTGGCTTCCTGGTACGCCTGATCCACCGTGGGTGCGATGACGCAGAAACCCATCTTGCTGACAGTGATTTCGTGGCGGTCACGTCCGAGGCGTTCGCAATGTGCCGCGAGCGCATCCATCTTCCGAGGGACTTCGTCGAGTCCGCAGGTGAAATTCGCGGAGTCCGCATACTGCGCAACCATGCGCAATGTCTTCTTTTCGCCTGAGCCTCCGACCATGATCGGAATGCGGCTGATGGGTGGCGGCTGGTTGATGGCGTTGTCGACCGAATAGTGCTTGCCGGAAAAGGTTGGTCGTTCGTCGCGCAACATTGGGAGAATGATCTGCAGCGCTTCCTCGAGCTTCTCGAAGCGTTCGGTGAACGTTCCGAATTCGAAACCGAGCGAATCATGTTCAAGTTCGAACCATCCGGCACCAATTCCGAGTTGCGCCCGACCACCCGAAACGATGTCAAGGGTGGTGATCGTCTTCGCAAGAAGTGCAGGGTTTCGGTAGGTGTTGCCGGTGACCAGCGCGGCAAGGCGCGCCTTTGTGGTGTGCTGCGCGAGGGCGGCAAGCGTGGCGTAGCACTCAAGCATGTACTTCGAAGGCTCGCCGAGCATCGGCAATTGGTAGAAGTGATCCATCACCATGATGGTGTCGAAGCCCGATCGGTCTGCAGCCGCGGCCTGCTTGGCAACTGCATCAAAAAGTTCTGCTGGTCCAACGCCGGGATAGGTGAAGTTAGGAATTTGGTAGCCAATGCGAGTCATGGATCCTCCTGAGGTTTGGCGAATCGTACGCACAACCACCCTGACTCGGTGGCGTGGCGTTCTACGCTCGGCGAATGCGCCTTGTCGTTGATCGCATTGAGATGCCGGGGTTCGGCTCAATTCCGCTTTCTCGCCGTCCAACCCCTCACGACGGAACTTCCGGATTCGCCGTTGGGATCACTGCAGGGGATGCGTGGGGACGTTCGGTTCTACCTGCAGGAGCAGAGTCCGAACATTGGTCGTGGTGGATCGCCCGAGATGACGTTGCGGCTCAGTTGGTTCGTTCGGTTTCGCTCGTCTTCCGCGTGGTTGATGTTGCGGGCCGCCTGCGGATGCTGCGCCACGGGTATCAGTCCTGGAGCCCGAGCGACGTCGCAGTCTTTGGTGAGGATCGTGATCGATCGCTTGCTTCCGGGTCGATTGAGTTGATCCGTGCCATCAACCAAGCCGACCAGCGAATTGTCGAGGTTGGCGATGAACTGCGATCGGAATGGCTCACGATTCTTGTTGATGACACCAACGAACCTGTCCTGGCTGCGTTCAATGGTGGCGATCTTCACGACGGCACACTCCGATTGCGCACTGGTGAGACAGGCACGGAACTTTGGTGCGAAGCCTTTCTCGGCGATCTTGTTCCGGCCGAAGGGGAACGGCGAGATCTTCACGACGTACTGATTGCGCACGGTGCCTCCGCCGATGCACTGCTTTCCGGATGGGCGGCAACGGTTGGTTCAATAGGTGGCGCACGCATCAACGCTGACCATCAGGTTGGTTGGTGCAGTTGGTACCACTACTTCCACGGAGTGACGCAGAACGACATCACGTCGAACCTGCGACTCGCCGACGACTGGCCCTTCGACGTTTTCCAAGTCGACGATGGCTATCAATCGGCAATCGGAGATTGGCTCACAACAAACCAAAAGTTTCCCGATGGACTCGAAGCACTCGCTGCATCAATTGCCGATCGTGGACGTCGTCCAGGCCTTTGGTTGGCGCCGTTCCTGGCGGCACCTGATTCGCGACTCGCTCTCGAACATCCTGAATGGCTGGCCCGCGGTTTTGATGGCGAACCACTGATCAACATGTTCAATGCGCCGTGGGAAGGCGGTCGCGACGGTCTCATGTACGGGCTCGACACGACGATTCCCGAGGTTCAGGAGCACTTGCGCGCTCTCGCGGCCACGGTCGTCGATATGGGATTCACCTACTTGAAACTCGACTTCACGTTTTCTCCGTCCTTCGATGGTGTGTGGGCCGATCAATCGTTCACGCCAGCGCAACGCGTGCGCGCTGGATTCGACGCGATACGTGCTGGGGCGGGCGACGAAACGTTCCTGCTTGGGTGTGGAGTCCCACTAGCGAATTCGGTTGGTGTCATTGATGGCAATCGAATCGGCGCCGATGTCGCTCCTGCGTGGTCACTGCCTTCAAACGTTCTGCTGTTTTCTGGCTATTCGGGCACACAACCAGCAACGCGACATGCGTGGGCGGCAACGGCGACGCGATCGTTTATGCATCGTCGCTTGTGGCTCAACGATCCCGACTGTGTGATGCTGCGCGCAGAACAGACGGAACTGAGCCCGAACGCAGCGCGGACTTGGGCCCAAGCTGTTGGGGTTTCCGGCGGAATGGTTTTGGTCTCTGATGATCTCTCACTGCTCGACAACTCAGCTCGCGAACTTCTTGATGAAGCAATCGCTCTCAGTCGGCACTCTGACAATGCCGCGCGTACTGGTGTGGTTGCGGCAGCACCGGGGCTTCTGGAAGGTGCTGAGCCGACGGTTCTGCGTTCTGCTGCCGGCGAACTCGTTGTGACGCTTGCTGATGGAAGTTCGAAGTTCAACCCGATTGGATAACGTCGCCTAATGAGTTCGCCCGCATCGCCGCTGTCTGATCTTCGTGTCATCGATATTTCTACGGTGCTTGCCGGGCCCGGTTGTGCTCGACATCTGGCCGACTTCGGTGCCGACGTCATTAAGGTTGAGCGCCCCGGAAAGGGCGACACCGTTCGCGATATGGGATGGCGCGATCCATCTGATGACGTCACCTTGTTCTGGAAGGTTGCCGGGCGGGGCAAGCGCACCATTGTTCTTGATCTGAAAACCGAAGAAGGGCTGTCGGTACTTCGACGGTTGCTTGCTACGGCTGACGTGCTCGTCGAAAACTTTCGGCCCGGAAAACTGGAAGCGCTGGGTCTCGACCCCGACACCCTCCATGTATCGAACCCGAAGTTGGTCATCACTCGCGTAACGGGGTTTGGTCAGACCGGTCCGTATCGAGATCGTCCTGGCTTTGCGACCTTGGCTGAAGCGATGTCGGGCTTTGCCAATGTGAATGGTGAACCCGATGGTGCGCCAACGCTTCCACCCATCGCCCTCACTGATGAAGTGACGGCAATTGTTGCGGCATTCGCCACGATGGTTGCAGTGCATTCAGGCGTTGGTCAGGTCGTCGATGTCAACCTTCTCGAGTCAATGCTGCATCTGATGGGTCCGTTGCTTTCAGCGAACGCTCTCACGGGTTACGAACAGCCTCGTCTTGGATCAGGCATCCCTTATTCAGTGCCGCGCAATACCTATCGCTGCGCTGATGGGAAGTGGGTCGCGATCTCAACGACTGCGGAGTCAGTTGCCCAGCGTCTGATGGCCCTGGTGGGCGCTCCTGATGATCCGCGTTTCGACGGATTCGAGAACCGCGTTGCCAATCGCGAGCTCATCGACAAGATCGTCGGCGAATGGGTGTCGCAACGGCCACTTGAACTTGTGCTTGCTGAGGCGGAACGTGCAGAGGTTGCCGTTGCGCCGGTGTATTCGATGGCCGATGTCGTGAAGGATCCGCATTTGCGTGAACGCAACGCAATCATCGAAGTCGACGGCGTTCCGATGCAGAACGTGATCGCTCGATTGTCAGCGACGCCCGGCGGAGTTCGCTTTGCGGCTCGTGGTCTTGGGGCCGATACCGACGACGTGATCGCGGAACTCGACGGCTGAGTTCGTCAGCCTCGAGTTTCAGCAACGAGTGCAGCGATATCGCCCATGATGTTGCCGAGTTCGAAATCTTTCGGTGTGTAGACACGAGCGACGCCGGCTGCAAGCAACTTGGGTCGGTCATCTTCGGGGATGATGCCGCCGACGATGACGGGACACGTCACGCCCTCGGCCCGAAGTCGTTCGACGACATCGGGAACGAGTTGCATGTGGCTACCGGAAAGAATTGAAAGTCCGACGACATCGACGTCTTCGTCCCGAGCGACCGCCGCAATCTGAGTTGGGGTGAGGCGGATGCCTTGGTAGATGACTTCCATACCGGCGTCACGAGCGGCCACGGCGATTTGTTCAGCGCCATTGGAGTGCCCATCGAGGCCAGGCTTGCCAACGAGGAATCGCGGCGGACCGCCGGCCATTGACTTCACTCTTTCAGCCACGGCCCGAAGATCTTCAGGAAGTGTGCCGACGCCTGCAGCGGCAGCAACACCGGTTGGTGCCCGGTATTCGCCGAAGACCTCACGCAATGCACCGGCCCATTCACCAGTGGTTCCGCCGGCAATTGCCAATGCGATTGTGGCACCCATGATGTTTTCATCTGTGAGGGCGACTCGGCGCAGTTCGGCGAGCGCAGCATCGACGGCAGCACTGTCGCGTGCGCCTCGCCATGCCTCAACTTCGGTAATGGTCTGGGCTTCGACTGCTGGGTCGACGCGCAGGATTGATTCGTCACCCGAGAGCGGGGAGTCGGCTGCTTCGGTGAACTTGTTGACACCGACGACAACCTGCTGGCCCGTTTCGATGCGACGAACACGTTCGGTGTTCGACGCAACGAGGCGACCCTTAAGTTCTTCGATGGCGGAGAACGCTCCGCCCATTGCGAGAACCTCGTCGAGTTCAGCGCGCGCTGCGGTCACCAATTCATCGGTGAGTCCTTCGATGACATGGGAGCCATTGAAGATGTCCTCGTACTCGAGGAGGTCGGATTCGAAGGCAAGGACCTGCTGCATTCGGAGCGACCATTGCTGATCCCAGGGGCGGGGGAGACCAAGTGCTTCGTTCCATGCGGGGAGCTGAAGCGAACGAGCACGCGCATCTTTCGAGAGCGTGACTCCGAGCATTTCCAGAACGATTCGCTGCACGTTGTTTTCGGGCTGGGCTTCGGTGAGTCCGAGGGAGTTCACCTGCACGCCGTAACGGAAGCGTCGTGCCTTCGCATCGGTGACGCCGTAGCGCTCAAGGCAGATTTCGTCCCACATCTTTGTGAAGGCGCGCATCTTGCACACTTCTTCAACAAAGCGAATGCCCGAGTTCACGAAGAACGAAATAGAAGCAACGACCGCAGGCATGCGATCTGCGGAGACCTGTCCACTTTCACGTACTGCATCGAGAACATCGATAGCGGTTGCTAGGGAGTACGCAATTTCCTGAACCGGTGTCGCCCCGGCTTCTTGAAGGTGGTAACTGCACACATTCATCGGATTCCAAGCCGGAATGTTTTCAGAACACCATGCGACCATGTCGACGATGAGTCGACGCGAAGGCTCTGGCGGGAAAATGTACGTGCCGCGCGACAAGTACTCCTTCACGATGTCGTTCTGTGTTGTTCCGCGCAGTTCGTTTGAAGCAACACCGTTCTCTGCGGCGTAGGCGACATACAGAGCAAGCAGCCATGCTGCAGTCGCGTTGATTGTCATTGAGGTGTTCATCCCGCCAACGGGAATGCCTTCAAGAAGCTCGCGCATATGGCCGAGCTCGGCGACGGGAACACCAACCTTGCCGACCTCGCCGCGTGAGCGGGGATCATCGGGGTCGTAACCGGTCTGGGTTGGAAGATCGAACGCAATCGACAAGCCGGTCTGACCCTTGGCCAAATTCGTGCGGTAGAGCTCGTTCGAGGCACGCGCAGTGGAGTGCCCTGAGTAGGTACGCATCATCCACGGGCGATCGGCCGAACGAATCGAATCTCCAGGAGGGGTGGTGCTCATGTCTCCATGCTCGCCCATTGATGGTTGCTTTGTCACGGTGACACCTCCGAAACGAAGGGGCGAACGGGAATTGCCAAGGCATCGGCAAGCAGAGACAGGTACTCGGCACGGGGGACTTCGACCGCTCCAAGGCTGGCCAAGTGCGGTGTCAGCCACTGAATGTCAAGGAGAACCACGCCTCGTGAGCGCAGATGCTCCACGAGTCCGACGAGCGCCACCTTGGACGCATCACGGGAATGATGGAACATCGATTCGCCGGCAAACAGTCCATCGATGTGGATGCCATAGAGGCCGCCGACGATTTCGCCGGTTACTCGGTCGCGAGTCTCGATTGAATGGGCCCAGCCCAATCGATGAAGCTCGCTATAGGCGGAATGGACGGCTGACGTGATCCACGCGCCATCTCGATCGGGATCCGCGCACGCGCGGACGACGTGATCGAACGCCGTATCAATCGTGATGTCGTAACGGTCGATCGATTGTCGCAATGATCGCGACACGCGTAACGCGTCGATCGGGATGATTCCGCGCGGTTCGGGCGACCACCATCCAACGGTTGGCCCGTTGTCGAATGGCATCGGAAAGATTCCCGCTCGATACGCGCTGAGCACAGTCCCTGGTTCGAGATCGGCACCGACGCCAACAAGACCATTCTCATCGGCGGTATCGGGCGCGGGAAACTGCCACTGCGAAAGCGGCGGCTCGATAGGCAACACGACTAATCGGTCATCGACGATGACAGAGGCTTACTTGCGGTAGTCGTAGAAACCAATGCCCGACTTCCGGCCGAGGTGGCCAGCAGTCACCATGCGACGAAGGCGCGGTGCCGGGGAGAAGTTCGGATCGCGGAATTCGTCGTACAGCGCGTCGAGGATGGCAACCGATGTATCGAGTCCGACAAGGTCGAGAAGTTGCAACGGACCCATCGGGAAGTTGCAGCCGCCCTTCATGGCGGTGTCGATGTCGTCACGCGAGGCGATGCCGTTCTCAAGCAACTTCACCGCGTTGTTGAGATACGGGAAGAGAAGAGCGTTCACAATGAAGCCGGCGCGATCGGCAACCTCGACTGGATCCTTGCCGCATGCTTGAGCGAATGCGGTAACCGTGGCGATGGTTGCATCGTCGGCCGTCATGGGGCGAACGATTTCAACGAGGCTCATTGCAGGTGCTGGATTGAAGAAGTGAACGCCGCACACCTGTCCGGGACGGTTGGTGGCCATGGCCATTTCGACGACCGGAAGAGTCGAAGTATTGGTGGCGATGATTGCGTCGGCCTTGACGATGCCATCGAGTTCACGGAACAGGGCCAACTTCACATCAAGGTCTTCGACGACCGATTCGAGAACGAGATCGCAATCGGCAAGGTCGGCAAGGTCGGCAGTTGCAGTGACGCGTGCAGCGATGGCATCGGCGTCGGCTTGTTCGCGGCGGCCCTTCTCGACCTGGCGGGCGAGTGACTTCTGAAGGCCCGCGAGCATTGCGTTGGCGCTATCGATCGAACGAGAACGCAGGACCACGGTGTGGCCTGTACTGGCGGCTACCTCGGCGATACCCGAGCCCATGATTCCGGATCCGATGATTCCGATTCGTTCGATTGCCACAGCCATTCCTCTTTCACTGGTCACCGGCCATCCCGGAGAGCGCTTGAGGTTACCGCTGGGTAGGTTTCGGTGCCTATCGCTGCGCCGGGCGGCCGCGATCGGTGTCCCCACTAGCGTGCTCATCGTGTCGACCCGCAAAACAGTGATCGTCGAAGGCGAGCGCCGGTTCCCCAAAGCCATCGAAGGGGAGCTTCGCCGTCGTCATACCGAGGCATTGGCCGCGGCCGATGGTCGGGTTCTTGACCTTTCCAACCCTGACGCTCGAACGATTCTTCGAGACACGATCGATTGCGGAGTTATCTCTGGCGCCGATCAATGGGACATCGTGATCTCGGTTGCCGAGCTCATTCGCTTTCCCGATCTCGCAGCAGCAATGAACGCTCTCGACGCTCTCCTGGCCCCAGGTGGTCGATTGCTTGCTGTCGAACCAGTCGTTCGCCCCGGCACACTTCGCGTCCTGAGTTTTGCGCCATGGTCAGTAACTCGTTCGGTGCGTGGTTTCCACGTGGGGCGCGATCTCACTGCCGCAGTACGAACAACAACCCTCATCAACGACGACATCGATCGTTTCACTATGCCGACAGCCGTTGCCCCACTCCGACACTTTGTGTCGCTTGGAGCGCGTCGAGTCGTCACCGTCCCGGAGGTACAGCAATGACCGGACCACTCGCACTTGTCGGTGGAGGAGAATTTTCTGAAGGCTGCACGTTTGACGCGGAACTTCTCGCTGCGGTCGGTGCAACCGAAGTGACGTTGCTCGCCACGGGTTGGGCCTATGAAAACCCACAGAAGTCTGTTGCAGCAGCGCGTGAATGGTTTGCGACGCTTGGTGCAACGGTTCGCGAGGTTCCCGTGTATTCGCGCACCGACGCGCTCGATGCAGAGAACATCGCTGCGGTTGCAAACGCAAAGTTTTTGTATCTCACGGGTGTCTCGCCGATGCATATCAGGTCGGTCATGAAAGACACGCCGACGTACGACGCGCTTCTGTCAGCGTGGCGTGGAGGCGCGGCGCTTGTTGGTAGTGGTGCCGGAGCCGATGTTTTGTGCGACCCGATGGTTGACACTCGCGGCGGTGCGTTCACCGTTGGTCTCGGGCTGCTGCCTGGCGTTGCGGTTATTGCGCGCAGCGACGAATGGTCACCTGACAAAGTCCGACGAACGATTGACCTTGCATCGGCCGGCGTCGTTCTCCTTGAACTCCCTAACTGCACAGCAGTCATCGATGACATCGGAACCGGTGGCTGGCGAGTCGCTGGCAAAGGCAACGTGATTGTTCACCGGGACGGAAAGCTTTCCGACATTTCTGCACTTCCCGAAGCTGTTCTCTAAGCGACAGCAGTTTCGTTAGTTCGCTGCGGTGCCAGGCGTTGCTGATGTCGACGTCGAAATGAGGTCGACAACAAAGACCAGAGTTTCGTCTGGAGCAATGCCGCCTTGGCCGGTTGAGCCATACCCAAGATCGGGTGGGATGACGAGGAGTCGGCGGCCGTTGGGCTGCATGCCGACAAGTCCTTGCGACCAGCCAGTGATGACCTGGTTGAGCGGGAACGTGATCGGCTTTCCGTTCGCCCAAGACGAGTCAAAGATCTTTCCGGTTGAGCAGGACACGCCGATGTAGTTCACGGTGACTGAGTCACCCTTTGCGACTGGTGTGCCGGAGCCGACGACGAGATCTTTCACAACAAGCGCCTTCGGTGTTTCGCCGACCGGCATGGTTACGTCAGGGGCGCCGACTGGAAGGGTGTCGTTGAAGGCAACACACGGCTTACCGGCAGCCGAAGGAAGCGTGACGGCAGAAACGGTGGTCGTGCTCGCAAGCGTGGTCGTGGTTGTTGCTGCGGTGGTTGACGTTGAACTGTTGTCGCTCAGCGCAACGAACAGTGCGCCAGTGGCAACCAGAATGACAGCGGCGCCAACGATCGAAAAGAGTCGGCGTCGGCGCTGATCGCGTCGGTCCAGTGATCGTTCGACATTGAGGCGGGCCTGATGTCCTGCTTTTTGGCGTTCACGCTTTGCGGTTCCCATCGGGCGGCGACGCTAGCAAGCCCGCAGCACTAACGGCGATCGGGCAGGTCTGTCGGTGAGATCGCCGTGACCTCAACGCCGTGGTTTAGCCCGGGATCGCGCCACTTTGAACGACGGAGATCGAAGTAATGGTGACGAGCGCAGTGGGTTTCCCGGATTCGCTCGCAAGTTGGTTCATGGCGGTCAGCGTTGCGTCGCCGCTGAGCATGATGCCGAGAGGGGTGACCTGCTGATTGTTATCGGCGGCTTGATCGAACGTGGCGAACACCAATTGGCCTCCGATGCCGTTCGACGCTGAAGCGGGTGCCATCGCAAGTGCACCGGGGGTGAACACGGTTCCCTTTGCGGGGATCTCACCCGGAATGGCAAATCCAGGTTGATTTGATCCGTCGATAAACGCCATCCCTGCGGTGAACGACGCCCGGCTGCGCACATCGGTGATCGGTTGCCCGTCGTAGTAGTGGTAGCGAGCAAGTGCCACAAACGTGTTCACCGTTTGTGGCGACACCTTTGGATTGAGTTGCACCGTAAGCACGCCCTTCGTGGTCGTGATTGTGGCGGTATAGAAGTGGGTGTTGTCGATACAGGTGGGTGGCGCAGATGCAAACGTTGTGGTTCGAGCCGACGAGCCATCCTCGGCCGGACACGGTGTCGCCCCGGTGAGCGTTGCCCCCAGCGGAACTGCTGGCGGGACGATTCCCGACTTTTGCAATGTGGTCGAGGTGGGGACCGTTGTGGTCGTTGTCGAGGATTTGGTCGTCGAACTCTTCGAGCCGAGGAAGGCTCCAAGAGTTGAGAGCACCACGACGACTGCGACCCCACCGGCGGCAAACTGCTTACGGCGACGAGCCTTCCGCTGTCGAGCGGTCGCTGCGGTCTGCGCCTTTTGGCGAGCTATCTGTTGTTGACGGCGGTCCGATGAGCGAGCCATGGTCGGAGAACCTACAAGTGATTCGGGATGAGGTCGGGGCGGCCGGTAGCGTTGCGACCCGTGGCTCTCCTTGTTCAGAAGTTCGGTGGCACCTCGGTCGGTGATCCAGAGCGCATGCGCGCTGTGGCAGGCCATGTGGCGCGCACGGTTCGCGAGGGCAATCAGGTCGTGGTCGTGATTTCCGCCATGGGTAAGGAAACCGATGATCTGCTGCGTATTGCCGCAGAAGTTTCCGAGACTCGACCCGGTCGTGAGATGGACATGCTCGTGACCGCCGGCGAACGCAAGGCGATGGCGCTTCTGTGCATGGCTATCGCCGACACGGGTATCGAGGCCGAATCGTTCACCGGTTCCCAAGCGGGATTCCTCACCGACTCGACGCACCGCAACGCAAAGATCGTCGACGTAAAGCCCGCTCGTGTCGTCGAAGCATTGGCTGCTGGTCGTGTTGCAGTTGTTGGTGGCGCACAGGGCGTTTCACCCGAAGCAAATGTGACCTTCCTTGGTCGCGGAGGTTCCGACACAACTGCTGTTGCGCTTGCGCACGCATTGGGTGCGGATTCTTGCGAGCTCTACACCGATGTGACCGGAGTGTTTACGACCGATCCGCGCATCGTGTCGAACGCCCGCAAGATGGAAAAAATCAGTTTCGATGAATTGCTCGAGATGACGGCAAACGGTTGTCCCAAACCGGCTATGCGTTCAGTGGAATTCGCCCGTACCCACGGCGTCGATCTTCACGTGCGTTCGGCATTCACGTGGGAAATCGGAACGATCGTCACCAAGGAGGACGACACCATGGAACAGGCAATCGTTTCTGCAGTTGTGCACGATGCCGATGAAGCAAAGGTCACGATCGGCGGTGTTGCCGACCGTCCCGGTATCGCGGCGCTGATGTTCCGCGCCCTTGCCGATTCGAACATCAATGTCGATCTCATCGTGCAGAACACATCCGATCATGGTGTAACCGATATTTCGTTCACCGTTCCTCACAGCGAACTCGATGCGGCAATTGCGATTTGCGAACAGCACACCGCAGACATCGGGGCCACGCGCGTCAACGGCGATCCCGCAATCGCTCGAGTCAGCGTGGTTGGTGCGGGAATGAAGTCGCACCCTGGTGTCGCGGCGACGGTGTTCGAGACGCTTGCGGCCAACAACATCAATATTGAGATGATCGCCACGTCAGCAATTCGTGTGAGCTGCGTCGTCGCCGAAGCCGAGGTCGAGCGAGCAGTTGTGGCACTCCACGACGCCTTCGGCCTCGCCGACGGTCCTGTCTACGTCGACTAACGGCAAACCGAGATTTGAGGCTCTGTTTCAGGCCTCTGCCGGCGATTTCGAAACTCATTGGTGGTCGCTCAGGGGGTGCCCGCTAGGGTTTCTCCCCTTATGCGTATAGGTATCGTCGGAGCAACTGGTCAGGTGGGTGGCGTCATGCGCGCCATCCTTGCTGAGCGCCAGTTCCCAGTCTCTCAACTTCGTTTATTCGCGTCGGCTCGTTCGGCTGGCCGTCGTCTGCCTTGGGCCGATACCGAAATCGAGATCGAAGATGCCGAGGCAGCCGACTACTCCGGCCTCGACATCGTCATGTTCTCTGCAGGTGGTGGTACGTCGCTGGCACTCGCACCTCGGGTTGCTGAATCTGGTGCCGTCGTCGTCGATAACTCCTCGGCCTGGCGCATGGATCCCGACGTTCCGCTCGTCGTGCCTGAAGTGAACGCTCACGCGCTCGACTCCATCCCGAAGAACATCGTTGCCAATCCGAATTGCACGACCATGGTCGCGATGCCGGTGTTGAAGCCGCTTGATGTTGAAGCTGGCTTGCGCACGCTTACCGTCACGACATTCCAGGCCGTCTCCGGCGCTGGCCTCGCAGGTACGGCGGAACTCGACGATCAGATCCGCAAGATCGGTGAAGGTGCGCCGGCACTCACGATGTCGGGAACCGCAATCGATTTCCCGACTCCCGAAAAGTTTCCGGCTCCGATCGCTTACAACGTCATTCCGTTTGCCGGAAAACTGGTCGACGATGGTCGCGGCGAAACCGACGAAGAACAGAAGTTGCGCAACGAATCGCGCAAGATTCTCGAGCTTCCCGATCTCGAGGTCACCGTGACCTGCGTGCGGGTGCCGGTCTACACCGGGCATTCACTTTCGATTTCTGCTTCGTTCTCCAACTCCATCACCCCGGAAGATGCTCGTCGCCTGTTGGTGAAGGCCCCCGGTGTGGAATTGGCTGACATCCCGACTCCGCTTATGGCCGCCGGAGTCGACCCCACCGTTGTGGGTCGCATCCGTACCGACCGCACGGTGGAGCACGGGCTTTCGCTCTTCCTCTCCGGTGACAACCTCCGAAAGGGTGCGGCGCTCAACGCCGTGCAGATCGCCGAGGAACTGTTGGCTCGTCGGGGCTGACGAAATTCT
>WLOT01000001.1 GCA_009699125.1 Actinomycetota bacterium | reverse complement strand
GTCCCTATACCGGAAACGGCAGTGGCGAATTCTTAGGCCGCGAACGAGAGTTCATTGCCTTCGTTGAACGCCATGGTTATGACGTTTCGTATTGGACCAACATCGACCTTCACCAACGCGGAGAATTGGCCAAAAACCATCGCGGTATCGTCATTCCGGGACATGACGAGTACTACACGGTCGAGATGCGCAAAAACCTTGAAGCTGCCCGAGATGCCGGCGTGAATATCGGATTCTTCGGCGCCAACAATGTCTACCGCCGCATTCGCCTTGAGGACGCAAGTACCGGAAAGGCGCGCCTTGAGGTCAACTACCGCGACGCGACCCGTGACCCCCTCTATGGGAAAGACAACGAACGCGTCACGTCGTCGTTCCGCGAAAGTCCGGCGCCGAACCCCGAGAGTTCACTCACTGGCTCGTACTACGAATGCAACCCCGTCGAAGCCGATTGGGTGGTCGGCGATACATCGATGTGGATGTTCGAAGGTTCCGAATTCAAAAATGGAGACCGAGTTTCGAAGATGGTGGGCAACGAATACGACCGAGTAACACCGAGTGCACCAACGCCGGCGAATATTCAGGTCCTTGCGCACTCCCCCGTCACGTGTCGCGGTAAAGCGTCATTCGCTGATTCCACCTGGTACACGACCCCAAGCGGTGCCGGAGTCTTTACTGCAGCAACATTCGGATGGTCGCCACGACTCCTCGATGCGTGCCCCGCTGGTCCTCCGACCACACCGATCTGCAAACTCCAAAAGGTGACCGTGAACATCCTCGATGCCTTCGCCGAAGGTCCGGCCGGCATCAAGCACCCAAGCGTCTCGAACCTTGCGAAATTTGGAATCGCAACGCCTAGAGCGCCGTCGACGTCCACCACGACGACCTCGACGACTTTGCCGAGGTAAGGCGACTCTCCGTCAAGTATTTTGCAGTACGCCCCCGCTTCGTCACTGATGCCAATCGGCCCGTAGGCTAATCCCGTGACCGAGATGAACAGCCAGCAGCTCCCTCAGGGCGAAGAGAAAGTCCGCGCCGTTCGCTCAATGTTCGACGCGATCGCTCCTCGCTACGACCTCGTCAACCGAGTGATGACGTTCCGCATGGACGTCGGCTGGCGTACACGCACTGTTCGCGATCTTGGACTTCCCGAAGGCTCTCTCGTTGCCGATCTCGCTTGCGGAACTGGTGACTTCTGTCGCGAACTCCAAAAACAAGGACTACGGCCAATCGGTTTCGACCTCTCATTCGGAATGCTCGCTGCAGCACGAACGTCTGCTCCGCTCGCTGAAGCCGACGCCCTTGCACTTCCCGTGCCCGATGGATCACTCGACGGCATTACCTGCGGGTTCGCTCTTCGAAACCTTGTCGAACTCGGCGGCTTCTTCACTGAGCTCGCACGAACAGTTCGACCCGGCGGCCGCATCGCCCTACTTGAGGTTGCCGAACCCCCCAACCGATTCTTGCGCTGGGGACACTCGATTTACTTCGGCTCGATCGTGCCCAAGGTCGGTGGCCTTCTTTCCGATCCTTCGGCGTACCAATACCTTCCGAAATCGGTTGCGTATCTCCCCGAACCTGGCGTGATGTTGCAACAACTCGCCGACGCAGGATTCGTACAGGTCGAACGCCAACTGCTTTCCGTTGGCATTTCGCAACTCATTACCGCCACACGGAGCGACGACCAGCAGTGAACCAGACCGTGGGCCTCGTTGCTCGCACTCGTGCGCTTGCGGTTGACGTTGACCTCGTCGCACTTTGCGACGACAACGACATGCTTTTCGTCACCAATGGCGCAGGCATCGTCGGAATCGGAAGCGCGGCGCGAATCGCCGTCCCCCGGAGCGACCGAGCCCTCACCGCTGCCACAGCCCGTGCCGCCTTTGCGCACATCGATGTCACCGATGAACTCGACATCCCCGGCTCGGGAGCTGTTGCTTTCGGAGCATTTCCATTCGACGCTGACCTCGACGGCGAATTAGTCATTCCCCGAATCGCAATTGGTCAAAATGCCGACGGCACCACGTGGCTCACCACGATCACGCTCCCCGACGACGAACCGTCCGAAGCCGAACTCTCCGAGGTTCTCGAACGGGCCACAGTCCTTGGCACCGGGTTTGCCCGCGATGCTGGTCTGCATTCGTCAAGCAATTCGCCATCGACTTTCGATATCCGTCCTTTGCGCAGTCCCGAGGAATGGTGTGCGGCCGTCACGACTGCCACCGAACGTCTCGCAGCCGGTGATGCACGCAAAGTTGTTCTTGCCCGAGGCATCGAACTCATCACCGATCGCCCTGTCAGTCCAAGCGCAGTGCTCTCGCAGCTTCGTCGCACGTTTCCCGCGAGCCATTTGTTCTCAATCGACGGATTCGTAGGAGCAACTCCTGAACTCCTAGTGGAACGCACCGGCACCGTCGTTCGGGCGCATCCAATGGCAGGAACCGCACCCCGAAGTGGCGATCCCGAAACCGATGCACGACTTGCTGCAGGGCTGCTCGCCTCAACGAACACAAAGGACGAGCATCGCCACACGATCGATATGGTGCACGACACGTTGCTGCCCTGGTGTTCGTACCTCGACGAAGAAGCGGAACCTTCAATCGTCGCCGTTGCCAATGTGCAACATCTTTCGACCCGGCTCGAAGGCCAACTCTCTGAACCGATCGCCTCGGTTCTCGAACTCGTTGGGGCGTTGCACCCAACACCCGCAGTCGGCGGAATGCCCCGCGACGCGGCACTTGCCCTCATCGAAGAACTCGAAGGTCTCGATCGCGGCCGTTACGCCGGCCCCGTCGGCTGGGTCGACGCCAAGGGCAATGGAACGTGGGCAGTGGGCATTCGATCTGCGCAGATCAACGGAACCCGAACCCGAATCCACGCCGGAGTGGGTGTTGTTGCCGACTCTCAAGCCGAACAGGAGTTGGCCGAGACCCGCGCCAAACTCCAAACCATGCTTGGCGCAATCGTTAGGCCGTAGCCCAACCAGTGGCTTCTGCGGCAGCGATACCTGCCTGATGTAACGAATCATGCACAGCGACATTGTCGGTTCGGTTTGAACGTGCAAGAACGATATGTACGCCACCAGTCGCCAACGACGCTTCGACTGCGAGGCCAACAGTCAGGTCGTCTGATGCTTCCAGCACAGGCAAACCATGTGCATGGGCAAGCATCGCCAAGTCGACTCCGTGCGGAGTTCCGAAGAGTTGTTCAAATTGCGCGGGTTCAAGCACGGTTGCTTGTGGCAGGAAGGAAAAGATTCCTCCACCATCGTTATCGACCACGACGATGCAGAGATCGACACCGCGAGCATCGAGCCCGAGCAAACCATTCGTGTCGTGCAGGAACGCAACATCCCCTATGAGCAATGCGGTCGGAATCCCTGAAAGCGCCACTCCGACAGCGGTTGATACAACGCCATCGATCCCGTTTGCTCCGCGGTTCGAAACCACGTTGAGGCCGTCGCGTCGAGCACTAAACCACTCGACATCGCGGATTGGCATCGATGACGAAACGACAAGCGTTCCGCCAGCGGGAACTGCAGCGACAACGTTGCGGGCAACCCCAGGTTCGGTGATTGAAGTTGCTGAAGCAAGAACAACTGCAAGAGCCTCTTCAACGGCATCGTCAGCGCGGCGCCAGCGTTCGAGCCACGCTGGTCGAGTAACGCCATCAACAATCTCGATGATGGACCGCGCATACATGCCTGCCGTCTGACGGATGCGATGTGTCACCGAGCGCGATGGATCAATTACCGCTGCAGTCGGATCAATATGCACGTGCGTTGCAGACGATGCGCCGACCCACTCACCAATCACCTTCGATGCTGGAAGCGCCCCGAAACGAATGATCATCTCGACGTCGCGCTGCGCACCGGCAGTGCGTAAAAGAGTGTCGCCATGGGCGATGACGCAACGATGCTCAACGCGGCACCCACTTCGCGGATCAGCAAGGATCGGCCAACCGAGGGTTTCGGCCAGAAGCAAAACCGCGTCAACGTCGTCGATGCCGCTCCCGGCGATGATCAGGCCTCGCTCTGGCAACGGACCTGGATCAGCAAACGGGTCACCGGGGTCGACAACGGCGTGCTCAGAGTCGTCGAGCGCGGGTAAGTCCGCCGGAACGCCAACAAGTGGTTCATCGAACGGAAGGTTGCAGTGCACCGGACCGGGATCTGCTCCGGCAGTTGCCCACCATGTGCGCATTGCAAGCGCACGCCACGTCGAACGATTCGACGATGCCGGCACAGGAGCATCGACCGACAGTCGAACTGCTGAGCCGTAGAGGTCGACCTGATCGATCGTTTGCGGTGCCCCGATCCCACGCAGGCGCGGAGGTCGATCAGCAGTAACGACAAGAAGCGGCACACGATCGAGTTCGGCTTCGACGACTGCCGGATGAAATTCGACCGCAGCAGTACCGCTGGTCGAGAGCACCAGCGCTGCTCGGCCTGTTGCTCGAGCAAGCCCAAGGGCCATGAACGACCCTGACCGCTCATCGTGATGCACATGGACACGCACGCGGCCGTCGGCCACGAGTGCGACAGCCATTGGCGTTGAGCGCGAACCCGGACACACCACCGCATCGGTGAGCCCGTTTCGAACCCATTCGTCGACGAGGGTGGCGCAGAAGGTTGCGTTGAGTACGCCGTTGTCCTCGTCAGTCATGACCGCAGCCTACGGTCCGCGCCGGTCCGAGCTCTACGCTGAGCGGGTGTCTTCTCCCCAGCTCTCCACCATTCGGACTGGCACCGCCGACGACACTTCGATCACGCTGCTCCACGGATTCACCCAAACCGCGGGCTGCTGGGGAACATTCGCTGACATCCTCGCCACGTCCCATCCGATCGTGGCGGTTGACCTTCCAGGCCACGGCGGTTCTGCTGACGTGCGAGCGAACCTTCCGCAAACTGCCGAGTTACTCGCTGCGACTCTCGAGCCGAGCATCGTCATCGGGTATTCGCTGGGCGGTCGCGTCGCCCTCCATCTTGCGCTCGCCCATCCGGAACTGGTCAAACGCCTCATCGTTATCGGAGCCACGGGCGGGCTTGAGGGCAACGAAGAACGCGCGCAACGCCGAACTGCTGATGATGCGCTTGCTGACCACCTCGAAGACATCGGAATCGAAGCGTTCCTCGACGAATGGCTTTCGCAGCCACTGTTTGCATCGCTCACCGCCGAGCAATCGTGTCGACAAGTTCGTGCCACAAATTCAGCAACAGGTTTGGCATCGAGTTTGAGGTTGTGCGGAACAGGAACCCAAGAGCCGTTGTGGGATCGTCTCGGCGAACTCACAATGCCGGTACTCGTCATCGCTGGCGCCAACGACGACAAGTTCACACAACTCGGCCACCAACTCGTCGAATCGATTGGAACGAATGCGTCGATTCAAATCATCGACAACGCGGGCCACAGTGCACAGCTAGAAAATCCGACAGCAAGCGCATCGACAATTACCAAGTGGCTGTCAGAAACCTTGTAATCAGCCGCCGATAAACAATCCGGCCGAGATCAATACGCCGAAGGCCAACTGAATCTTTCCCGTTGCTCCGAGCACTGGAATCAGTGCAGGACCCCGGGCGCCTTCGATCACGCGCTGCACCGGCTTACGAGCAAGAAGAACCGCGAACATCGAGAGAGCGCCTGCGGGGCGTTGCGAAAGTCCGCACAAGAACGGCACCGTCAAGAACGGCACCACAACGAGCACGATGTAGAAAATCCGTGTCCGCTTGTCTCCAAGACGAACTGCAAGTGTGCGCTTACCCGATTCGGTGTCACCCGGGATATCTCGAAGGTTGTTCACCACGAGTAACGCCGTCGCAAAAAGACCAACCGGAATCGAAACGAGAAGAGTGAGCGGCGTGACACGTTCGATCTGCACGAATGCCGAACCAGTTGTTGCCACAATTCCAAAGAACACGAACACAAAGACTTCGCCCAAACCCGCGTAGCCATACGGACGAGGTCCACCGGTGTAGAACCAGGCCGCAGCAATTGCCACAACTCCGACAGCGATCAGCCACCAACTCGTCGCCGCCGCGAGACCGAGACCAGCGACTGCAGCGACACCAAAGGAGAGAAACGCAGCGCGCTTTACTGCGCTCGCCTTCTTGCGCCCAGACCCTGTGAGTCGCATCGGCCCAACGCGATCGGCATCGGTTCCGCGGATCCCGTCGGAATAGTCATTGGCGTAATTCACGCCGACCTGCAGCGCGAGCGAGACCACAAGGGCAGCGATGAAGCGCCAGATGATGAGCCCCTTCAGCACATTGGTATCGCCATTCATGCCGGCCGCAGCTGCGGTCCCGACAAGCACGGGCACCAGTGCCGCAGGCAGGGTTCGGGGTCGGGCTCCAGCAATCCAGTCCTTCATAGGCGGCAAGTGTGGCCGGTGGAGGCCAGGCCCGCCGAATCTGAGGCCTAGCCTCACCCCGATGCAGCAATTAGTGGCGATCGCCCAAACCGGCCAGGGCTTTGTCGAGACCCTCTCAACGATCTGGGAACGCGGCGACGCGGCCATGCCCCTCGACCCTCGCCTTCCTGATGCAGCCCGAGCCGCCCTCATCGCTGCGCTCGCCCCCACTCGCCTCATCGAGGCTGATGGCACCGAACAGCGTTTCAACGGCCGTCAGGTCGACGCTGGCGATGCCCTCGTGATCGCCACCTCTGGAAGCACCGGGACACCGAAGGGCGTCGTACATACGCATGCGTCGCTCGAGGCATCAGCACGCTCAACTTCAACTGCACTTGGCGTCGATCCCGCAACTGATCGCTGGTTGTGCTGTCTTCCGCTCACTCATATCGCCGGTCTCGCCATCGTGGTTCGAGCCCGCACATTTGGAATCCCGCTCATTGTTCACGATCGGTTCGATGTCGCTTCAGTAGAAACCGCAGCCCGAGACGGCGCCACGCTCACCTCGCTCGTTCCAACCACACTTGCCCGCATTGATCCGAGTCTCTTCCGCCGCATCATTGTTGGCGGACAAGCATCACCCGAGAATCTTCCCGAAAATTGCCGAGCGAGTTACGGCATGACCGAAACTGGTAGCGCAGTGGTCTTCGATGGCGACATCCTCCCGGATGTCGACCTCCGAATCGTTGATGGTGAGATTCAGGTTCGCGGCGACATGTTGTTGCGTTGCTACCGAGACGGCACCGACCCACGCACCACCGACGGTTGGTTCCCAACAAACGATGCCGGCGAACTCATCGATGGTCGCCTCGTCGTGCACGGCCGTCGCGGCGACCTCATTATTTCTGGCGGCGAAAAGATTTGGCCCGCACCAGTCGAGGAATCGATTTCCGCACTTGCCTCGGTCAATGAAGTCGCAATCGTCGGAAGACCCGACGACGAATGGGGTCATATCGTCACCGCCGTCGTGGTCGCCGCCGACCCGTCAACGCCGCCAACGCTCGATCAACTTCGAGACCACGTGAAACAGACGCTTCCTGCATACTGTGCCCCACGACGCATCGAGTTTCTCGATGCCCTTCCACGCACATCGCTCGGAAAAGTCGAACGTAAATCGCTCTAGCGACACTTGCACCAAAGGGGAACCCATGCCTGAAACCGATGCACCAAGCCTTCTTGTCGAACGCGAAGGACCAGTGCTCATCCTCACAATGAATCGACCGCATCGTCGAAATGCATTGGTGCCCGACATGCTCGTTCGCTTCGCCGATGCATGGGACCTCGCCGACTCCGACGATTCCATTCGCTGCGTGATCCTCACCGGCGCCGGCGATGTCGCCTATTGCGCCGGCGGCGATTTAAACGACGGCTGGATGTCAGGCGAAGTCACGGAAGAAGCGAAGCGAATTCAAGAACGCCTCAAGGACGATCCCGGTGTTGTCGGCAAGGGTTTGCTCCTCACTCATTGGTGCACGAAACCGATCATCGCTGTCGTGAACGGGCAGTGCATGGGCGGTGGTTGCGAAATGTTGCAGGCAACCGACATTCGTATCGCCGAGCAACACGCCACGTTCGGCGTCCCCGAAGTGAAGCGGGGCCTCATTGCCGGCGCCGGATCAACAATGCGCCTAAAGCGACAGATCCCCTATGCCGTCGCGATGGACATGCTCATCACCGGTCGCGTGCTCGATGCCGACGAAGCACTTCGCTGGGGACTTGTAAGCCATATCGCACCCAGCGGTGAAGGAATGGCCAAAGCTCGCGAGATCGCCGATGTGATTTGTGCGAATGGACCGCTCGCAGTCAAAGCGGCGAAAGCGTCGGCCATCGCGACAGGCTGGCTTCCTGAGGCGGAAGCACAGCCAATCGAGATCGGTTTCGTTTCGCCAGTCATGCGCTCGGAAGATGCCAAAGAAGGCATGAAGGCCTTCGCCGAAAAGCGCACCCCGAACTTTCAGGGCAAATAGCGAAGATTCGATTAGTTCAGATCTGACGGAAGCGGCCCGAAGCGGCCGTCTTCGCGATCGATCGCGTCAATCATCGCCATGTCATCTTCAGTGATCGTGAAGTCGAACACATCGAAGTTCGATTGGATTCGCGACAGCGTTGCCGATTTCGGAATGGTGACGATGCCATGTTGGATCTCCCAGCGCAGCGTGATCTGCGCAGGAGTGCGTCCGTAGTTGTTCGCCAACATCACGAGCAGCGGATCATTGTCAACCGCACCACGAGCAATGGGGCCCCATGCTTCGGTGACGATCCCGTGGAGATCGTGGAAATCACGAAGCAGTTTCTGTTGGAAGAACGGATGCAGTTCCACCTGATTGAGCGCCGGGACGACACCGGTTGCTTCGATGATGCGGTGCAGGTGTTCTGGCTCGAAGTTGGAGACACCGATCGAGCGAACCCGTCCGGAGTCACGAAGTTCAATGAACGTTTCCCAGGTTTCAACGTAGAGATCGTTTGCCGGAGCCGGCCAATGAATCAGGAGCAGATCGAGATAATCGAATCCAAGGGTTTCGAGTGAACGCTCGAGCGATTCCGTCGAGAGGGCTCGGCCCTGCGAGCTGTTCCAGACCTTCGTCGTGACGAAGATGTCCTCACGGGGCAGGCCGCAATTGTTCACTGCGGCGCCGACGCCTTCCTCGTTGAAATAGCCCCACGCAGTATCGATGTGTCGATACCCGGTATCGATGGCCTGACCAACAAGCTGCTCGGCTTCTTCTGCGGGAATCTGAAAGACGCCGAATCCGATCTGTGGGATGGAATGACCGTCATTGAATTCGATACGAGGGATCTGCGACATGACCGCATCGTAGGACCTCATCGCCGATACCCTCCCGCCCGTGACAAATCGCCTCGCGAACGAAACCAGCCCGTACCTGCGCCAGCACGCCGACAACCCCGTTGATTGGTGGCCATGGGGGCCTGAAGCGCTGGCCGAAGCGGAACGCCGTGACGTTCCCGTTCTCATTTCTGTCGGCTATTCGGCCTGCCATTGGTGCCACGTCATGGCTCATGAGTCTTTCGAAGACGAAGCCACTGGCGAACTCATGAATCGGTTGTTCGTCAACGTCAAGGTCGATCGCGAGGAACGACCCGATGTCGACGCGGTCTACATGGATGCCGTTCAAGCAATGAACGGTCACGGTGGTTGGCCAATGACAGTTTTCTCCCTCCCCGACGGCCGACCGTTCTTTGCCGGAACCTATTTTCCAAAGACCTCGCGTGGCGGTCATCTTGGCTTTGCCGAACTCTGCGAACGCATTAACGAGTTGTGGCACACCCGACGCGATGAACTCGTTGAACAAGCCGCCACTGTCACCGAAGCCATCGACGAGGGCGTCCAACTCCCCCGCCCAACCCAGGAACCTGACGGTTCACTCTTTGCAGCGGCGACTTCCGCACTCGTGGGCCAAATCGACAAGACCGATGGCGGATTCGGAGCTGCACCGAAGTTCCCTCAAACATTCGCTATCGACGCATTGCTCCGCCACTACGCCCGTACCGGCGATTCCGCTGCACTCGATGCCGCACTCCTTTCCCTCGATGCAATGGCGGCAGGTGGCATTTACGACCACCTCGGGGGCGGCTTCGCCCGTTATGCCACCGACAAACGTTGGCTCATTCCCCATTTCGAAAAGATGCTCTACGACGAAGCGCTTCTCGCACGCGTTTATCTGCACGCATGGCAACTCACAGGCGAACCTCGCTTTCTTCAAACACTCGAAGAGACCATCGACTACGTACTGCGCGATCTCCGACACCCGCTTGGCGGTTTCTATTCCGCCGAAGATGCCGACTCCGAAGGTGTCGAAGGAAAGTTCTACGTCTGGTCGATCGACGAGATTCGTGCAATTTGCGGCGAGGACGCCGATGCCGTCATCGAATGGTTTGGAGTCACCGACCACGGCAATTGGGAACACACCAACATCCTCGAGCGTGTCGTGCGCGGCGACCTTGCTCGTCCCGATGCCGTCGAACGCGGCCGAGTGGCGCTTCTCGCCGAGAGGAACAAGCGAATTCGGCCTGGCCTCGACGACAAGGTGCTCACCGAATGGAACGCCCTCATGCTTTCCACGATTGCCGAGGCGGCAGCAGCAACCGGTTCAGCCAAGTGGCTTGAGGCTGCGGTTACCAACGCAAACTTCCTGTGCGACAACCTGCGCGTGAACGGTCGCTGGATGCGTTCGTGGCAGGGCGAAGCTCGCGTCTTGGCCTTTAGCGCTGACTACGGCGCTCTCGTCGATGCATTCGTTCGCGTCCATGAGGCAACCGGTGATCCGCGCTGGCTCAACGAAGCGACAACAACCGCAGACGCGCTCATCGAATTGTTCGGCGATCCCGACGACATCGGCGTCTACACAAACGGCACCGATGGCGATCAACTCGTTGCCCGCCCCAAAGAACTCATGGACAACGCCACGGCCTGCTCAAACAGCCTCGCTGCCGTTGGCCTTCTCCGGCTCGCAGCCCTCACCGGAAACGAAGGTCATCGTGAGTTTGCGACGGCGATCGTCGATCGACTTGCCGAAGCGGCGGCACGTTTGCCACTCGGCTTTGGCCATCTCCTTCTCGCTGCCGAACTACGCGTTCTCGGCGTTGACGAAATCGTCGTCTCAGGAGACCGCCCTGACCTCGTCGCCGAGGCCCAACGGCGCTGGCTGCCCCGTAGCGTTCTCACATGGGGAACCCCAGGCTCCTCGCCACTCTGGGAAGGCCGCGACGAAGTTGGCCCCGACGGACGGGCCTACGTCTGTCGCCAAATGGTGTGCGCAGCACCGGCATCGACCATCGAAGAACTCGACGAGCGACTTAGCGCACTCGACTAGTTACCAACCGCCGCGGTGCACGACCTCATCGAAGGGTCGACGTGGCCGCTTCGACGACGCGCTCGGGCGCTGCTCGTCGGCGGCGTAACCAAGAGCGATTGTTCCGACTGGCCGGCGGTCAGCGGGAATGCCGAGGGCATCCTTCACGGCCATTTCGTGTTCGAACTGACCGAAGAACAACGCGCCGAGTCCTTCATCGACAGCTGCCAACATCGCGACCATCGCCGCGAACGCTGTATCGACGTACCAATACGGGACGGACCAGGACTCTTCACTTTCACCGAGTCCAGTGCGTGCTTTATCCGCCTCGCCATAGCGCTCCACATAGGCGGCAGGCCACGACACGGGAATGATCAACACCGGAGCATCAAGAAGTCGTGGCCAAGGAAACGCGGCCCGACGTTCCATCGGCAATGACGCGTCCCAGTAACGCTGGGTCTGCTCTCCTTCGAGCACCACCAGATCAAGGCCTTGGGTATTTCCTGCCGCAGGCACTCGACGCGCAAGATCAAGAACGCGATCAAGGACATCCGATGGCACTGGACGCGCTTTGAACGCACGAACCATGCGCCTGTTTGCAACAACGTCGGCGAATTGCACTACGCCGACCTAAAGATCACTTGATCTTGGCGAGATCCTCGGCCATTGCCCAACCAAAGGCAACGAGAGAGTCGCCTCGCTTGGCGCCGACGCTCTTGAACAACGCGACGATCTGCGGATCAATCTTGTCGGCTTCGAGTGATTCGTAATCGAGCGCCAATGGGAATGAACCATCGCCAGTGGCGATGAAGGTCTTGTCGTCATACGAACTCGTATCGATACCGAATCGCTTTGCGAGACGGCGACCCCACGCTCGCTCTTCGCCGGTGGCCTTATGGTCCGGGCGAGGAATGATGTCGTCGAGAGTGCGGAACGCTTCGAAGCCGCTTGCCGTTGCGAAGCGAGTGCCCATAAGCACGTCTTCGTCAGGGAACGCCATGACGGCACGCTTGAACTGGTCAGCGAGGATCGCACGCAGGACCGACGAACGCTTCGAGGTGCGCTTGATCGAGGCAAGACCGATGAGCACGCTTGGCGTGCCACCGATGCGCTCGAGTGTGCAGAACGAGAAGCCCTTAAGGCCATTGCCTTCTCGGGCGAGTGACACGAGGACCCATGCCTCGACCTGCTTGGAGAGTTGTCCGACCTCGTAGAGGCTCGGCCCATCCGCGCAGATATCTGCCATCTCGGCCAACTCAGCATCACTGAGTTGGGTGCAGTCCTTGGTAACGACCTTGATAGCCATGGTTCAACAGCCCCTGAAACAGACAAAACCGGAGTACTAGTTCACCCCGACTCGCCCGCTAACGCAATTCGGCCCCCGATGTCAGGCCGTGACTGCCTCTGGGCCAAGCAATTCCCTGAGCTCGGCGAGAAGCCCGGCGGTGGCAGAGACTGCGAAATTCTCCGGGAGGAGCAAAACCTGGCGCTCCCCGATGTGGAGAAAGACCTGAGATTCGCCGGGATGCTCTGACAGCAAGGCCTTGAGAGCGCTCAGGAGCTCATCAGAGAGGGCTGCTGGTCGGAGATTGATGTGGACCGGTGGATTTCCATCGACAACAGGCTCGAAGCGTTCAAGCTCCATCGCCATAAGTTTGGGCTGGTCGTCTCGGGTGTCGACTCGGCCTCGGACGATGACCACAGCGTCGTCATCGAGAAGATGGCCGTAGTTCTGCATCGTCTTGGGGAACACCATGACCTCGACGGTGGACTGGAGATCTTCGAGAGTGAAGACCGCCATGAGGTCGCCCTTGCGGGTCCATTTCTTCTGCAGCGAGGTCACCAGGCCACCGGTCGTGCGCATTGTGCCGTCTTCGACGCCTTCGAGTTCGGCGATGGTCGTTTCGGTACGACGACGTAACGATGCCTCGGCACCCATAAGCGGATGATCGGAGACGTAGAGGCCAAGCATTTCTTTTTCGAAGGCGAGTCGCTGCCGCTTATCGAAATCTTCTTCAGGGATGACGATTCGGGTGCCGGCAACGAGTGCGCCGTCGTCGTCATCATCGGCCATCGAAAAGAGATCGAACTGTCCTTCGGCTTCTTTGCGCCGGCGCGCAACGGTGTCGTCGATGATGCGATCGAAGTACCCGAGCAAACCCTTTCGGGAATAGCCCATGGAATCGAAGCCGCCTGCCTTGATGAGTGACTCAAGCGTTCGTTTGTTGAGAACGCTGACATCGACGCGATCACAGAAATTGAAGAAATCTTCGAAGGGCCCGTTTTCGTCTCGCTCAGCCAGCATGAGACCGACAAGACCTTCGCCAACATTGCGGACTGCCGACATGCCGAACGCGATTGCGCGAGTGCCGTCCGGCTTATCGAACGCGATGAAGTCGCTTACCGAAATGTTGACATCAGGAACGAGAACCTCGATTCCCATTTGTCGACATTCATTGAGATACACGGCCGCTTTGTCGAGATTTGTCTTGACGCTCGTGAGAAGTGCGGCCAGATACTCGACTGGATAATGCGCTTTGAGATACGCGGTTTGATACGCGATGAGTCCGTAGCCGTAACTGTGACTCTTGTTGAACGCGTAATCGGCGAATGGTTCGATGACGTCGAACAATGCCGAACCGATTTCGCGACCGTACCCAGAGGTGTCGCAACCTTCGACGAACTTTTCGCGCTCTTTCTGAATCAGCTCGCGAACTTTCTTGCCGCACGCTTTACGGAGATTGTCGGCGTCGGCGAGCGAATACCCAGCGAACTTCTGCGCGACTCGCATCACGGACTCTTGGTAGATCATCAGTCCATAGGTGTCGCCGAGAAGGTCGGCGAGATCGTCGTGCAAGTAATCGATCGGCTTACGACCGTTCTTACGATCGGCGTAGTCGTTGTGCATGTTGGCGGCCATCGGGCCTGGGCGATACAGAGCAACGAGAGCGGCGACGTCTTCAAATGAAGTAGGAGCCAGCGAGCGCATGAGTGCGCGCATTGGTCCGCCTTCGAGCTGGAACACGCCAATGGAGTCGCCATTACGCAACAACTGCAGCGTGAGGTCGTCATCGAGCGGAACGGTGTCGATATCGACATCGATGCCTTGGGTGATCTTGAGCATCGCGAGCGTGTCGGTGATGACATCGAGGTTGCGCAGGCCCAAGAAGTCCATTTTGAGGAGGCCAAGTTCCTCGACGCCATGCATTTCGTACTGCGTGACGACCGGCGCGAGTTCGGGATCGGAACCTGCTTCTGGCTTGCGCTGAATGGGCAGGTATTCGGTGAGCGGCTCTTTGGTAATCACCACAGCCGCGGCATGGATGCCGTCCTGGCGACGCAGCCCTTCGAGGCCACGAGCAACATCGATGACCTGACGCGCGTCGTTGTCGTTGGCGTAGACCTCACGCAGGTCGGCCGCCATCTTGAAACCGTCGGCGAACTTCGGAGTTTCTTCGAAGCATGCGTGCAACGGTGTGTCGCGACCCATCACCAATGGCGGCATGAGCTTCGCGACCTTGTCGCCCACCGCGTAGGGGTAACCGAGCACCCGCGCCGCGTCGCGCACAGCAGCACGGGCCTTGATCGTGGAGAACGTCACGATCTGAGCAACGTGATCGCGGCCGTACTTCTCGGCCGCGTAGCGAATCATTTCGTCTCGGTAGCGCGAGTCGAAGTCCATGTCGATATCGGGCATTGAGACACGGCTCGGGTTAAGGAACCGCTCAAAGAGCAAGTCGTATTCGATGGGGTCGAGATCGGTGATGCGCAAGGTGTAGGCCACCGCACAACCGGCAGCAGAACCTCGACCCGGACCAACACGAATGTTGTTGTCACGTGCGTGCTTGATGAGATCCCACACGATCAGGAAATACGACGAAAAGCCCATGTCGGCGATGACCTGAAGTTCGTAGACCAAACGCTCAACAACGTGATCGGGCAGTTGCTGGCCCCAGCGTTCTTTCGCCCCTTCGAAGGTCAGATGGCGCAGGTACTCGGCGTCGTTTTCGAAACCTTCAGGTAGCGGGAAATTCGGAAGTTGCGGATTGCCGAATTCAATTTCGACATCGCACCGTTCGGCGATCCAAAGCGTGTTGTCGCACGCTTCTGGAACTTCGTCGAAGAGCCAACGCATTTCTGCAGCGGTCTTGAGGTAGTGCTGGTCGCCATGAAACTTGAAGCGATCGGGATCGCTCATGAGTGAACCGGTTTGCACACACAGCAACGCGTCGTGCGAGACAGCGTCGTGCTGATGCACGTAGTGACTGTCGTTTGTTGCAACCAATGGCGCTTTGATAGCGCGGGCGATCTCGAGTAATTGAGGATTCGTGGTCTTTTGTTCGGGAATGCCGTGATCTTGGATCTCGACGAAGAAGTTGTCGCGTCCGAAGATGTCCTGGAGTCGAGCCGCCTTTTCAAGCGCGCCGCGTTCGTCGCCATTCATCAGCGCCTGCAGCACCTGCCCACCCAAACAACCGCTCGTAACGATGAGGCCATCGTGATGCTCTTCGAGAAGTTCCCAGTCGACCTTGGGCTTCATGTAATAACCCTCGAGGAACGCCCGGCTCGAAAGTTGAATGAGGTTCTTGTAGCCCGTGGCATTCTCGGCCAATGCGGTGAGGTGGTAGTACGCCTTTCGCCCACCTTCGGCCTCGCCACCGGAATCGTCCATACGGCCTCGACGAGTGGGGCGCTCAGTACGGCTGTCGTAGGCCTGGTAGAGCTCGGAACCAATGATCGGCTTCACGCCGACCTCTTTGGCCGCCTTGTAGAAATCGAGGACGCCGTACATGTTGCCGTGATCAGTAATGCCGACCGCCGGCTGACCATCGGCCGCTGCCGCAGCCACCACTTCACCGACACGCGCGGCTCCGTCGAGCATCGAGAACTCGGTATGCAAATGCAGGTGGGTAAAGGAATCGGGCACCGCTGAGGGCTCCGTAGCGCTGGTGTTCGAATGGGTCCGCAACTCGGCGAATTACACCGATGTGATGCCCGGCGATCGTAGCGTCACTCCCCCGATCCTGCTCCGGGGATCCCTGAGCCTCCCGAAGGCGGGTCCTAGCCTTTCGAGAACCTTTCAACACCCTTACAACCCGGAGGTCTCTATGACTGCTGCATCCGATGATCGTTCCACAATGGACCTCCTACGAGGCTCCAGAATCACCGCCTACTCGATTGGCTTCATCAGCCTCATCGCCGGCCTTGTCCTGCTGTTCCGCCCCGATCGCGAGCTTCAAATCATCGCGATCATCATCGGATTCCTCTTCGTGGTCTCGGGCTTCGGCCAGGCCGCCGAGGCAGTCACCACCCATCGCCGCGGCACCTACTGGGGCCTGTTGCTCATCCGTGGCCTCATCAACTTCGGCTTTGGTATTGCTCTCATCTTCTGGACAGGCGCAACTGTCACGGTCATCGTTTGGCTTGTCGGCCTCGATTTCGTGATCACTGGCCTCATCGCTGTTGTCGTCTCATTCATGGTCGGCAAGGAAGGCGGCCGAGGCGCACTCCTCATCGAGGGTCTCATCACCATCGCCATTGGCGTCGTCATCATGGTGTGGCCCACAGCGACCACGAACGTGCTCGGCGTCGTGATCGGCATCGGCCTCACGTTGCTTGGCCTGTTGTTCCTCTTCTCCGGCTACCAGTTGAGCAAGGTCAAGGCCACGCTCGCTTCTGGTTCCTGAAGACGAACTGAGTTTTAGAGGTAGGTCCCGGGGCGGTCCTCGGGTTCGGGCATTCCCGGACCTGGGCGACCGGCCCCGGGCGGTAGTTCTCCCCGCATGTTCTCAAGCTGCTGACGGGCCGCCATTTGCTGAGCAAACAGCGTGGCCTGAATGCCGTGGAAAAGACCTTCGAGCCAGCCAACGAGCTGCGCTTGGGCCACCCTCAACTCGATATCGGTTGGCGTTCCATCTTCGGCGAAGGGGAAGGCAAGTCGTTTCAACTCGTCACGCAGATCCGGCGAAAGAGCGGAACCAAGTTCTTCAATCGATGTGTCGTAGATCGCCCGAAGTCTGACTCGCGATGGTTCGTCGAGTTCGGTTTGGCGAACCTCGTCGAGGAGTTGTTTGATCATCGAGCCGACGCGCATCACCTTGGCCGGCTCGGAAACGATTTCACGCTCGGTGTCATCCGGTTCGGTTGCTGCAGACACCGCCGACCCACTGGTCGAGAGAATCTCTACATCGCCGATTTCTTTCTCCATGCTCTAGAGCATGCCACTGCCCGTAAGCGTCGCGCTTGACGCGACGAGCGATAATCTCCGCAAGTGATCACAGGCGATGTTTCGTCCAACCGAATCGAGCGCACTCGAATCGGTCGATCGACAATGCCACTCGTTCTCGCCGTCATCTTGATCGCCACGGTCGCAATTGGGCTCTGGTTTACGAGCGGGAACATGGTCGGAGGAGTTCCCGACTCGATCGCATATAGAGGAGCTGCATCGAATATCTCCGCTGGAAGGGGTCTCACTACTCCCTTTGCGCTCATGACAGAACGAGCATCACCGCTTCAGCAGGTGGCATGGGGCAATGCCCTCCCACTTTCGGAGCAACCGCCCGGCTACCCGCTCGCACTAGCGGCCGCCGATGGGTTGGGTTTTCCCGCCCAAACCGGAGCTCGAGTTGTCTCGATCGTGGGACTCGTGCTGTTGGCTACTGCCGTCGCTGGTGCAGCCAGAATCGGACTGGGTCGGCGAGCACTTCCGATCGTGGCGATCACTGTTCTCGCGCTCATAGGGCCTGGTTCACCTGAGTACGGGTTGTTGTCAGGTCCGCTTCCATGGTCTCCATTGATCCTCTCTGAACGACTCGCTTTGCCGTTGTCCCTCCTCGCACTCACGGTCTGCGCCATCAAGCTTCCCGAGCTTCAATCACTCTCACCCAGGACCCTTGATCGGATCCGCCTCGCCCTTGTCGCCGCGGTCATCTTTGCTTCGACATTGACCCGATTCACCGGTATCGCCTGTGGTGTCGCCTGCGCGGTCGCTATCGCCGCAGATGGCCGGCGAACTCGTCGGAGCCGCGTTCTCTGGGCCAGCATGCTTCTCGCAATCGGTCCGGCCACGATTATCGGAATCTCGGTCATCGCAGGCGGTTCTCCGAAAACGATCGCATGGCACCCATCACCGATCTTCGAGCCCCTCGTCGACGTGATGGGGCAATGGTTCCTGTTGCCGAAGACGCTTCCGATTGCGCTGCGAGCCGTTGTGTTGGTCCTACTCGTCATCGCTCCGATCGTTCTCGCCGTCGTCAATCGCGGACGCACTCCCGACCGACGAACGATCGCTCTTGCACTCGGCACCTACAGCGTCGTTTACGTCACCGGTTTGATACTCACGGTTCTTTTCCTCGACGCGATCGTGGACATCAACCCTCGCTTTCTGACCCCCGTCCAAGCATCGGTGTATCTCTTGCTCGCCATCGAGATCGTCGAGGTCGTTCGTCGCTATTGGCCCAAAATGCAACTGGCCACGCTGGCACTCCTCAGCATTGCGGCGCTGGCCGTTGCATTCTCCACCATCACGCAACTTGCCGATGCCCGTTCCTATTGGGGGTTCCTTCATAACTCTGAGGTGACGGCAACTGCTGGTTCCCCTCTCCACAACATCCCTCGCGACACGTTCATCTTCACCGATGACCCTCCCGAGGCATGGAACGCCGCCCGATTGACTGCGTACAAACTTCCGCTCTCAATCGTTGCGACGACAACGCAACCGAATCCGGCCTACGAGGATCAGATCGATCAGGTGGTCTCGATCACCAACGACAACGATTCGCTTGTGGTCGCATCGGCCGACATGCGACCAGAGACTGATATTGATGCCTACATCTCGCGTGGACTCGTCGTGCTCGCCCGATGCCCCGATCTCACGATCATCGGCCGATCCGGTTCGTCTCACACCGCAGACGTGACCCGGGCGCCTTGTACAGCACCTGAACCCGTCTGATCAGGTGCTGACCTGGCACAACAGCGGCACAAACATCTCGTCGGCAGTGAGTGAGCCGTGACGAGCCCGCAACGGGAATGCCCCGCTATCAGCTGGATCAGAGAAGGCCATGGCCTCTCTGGCAACCAGCGCAACGTCGCCAAGGCGAGACCTTGCAGCATCGGTGACCTCGGAGCCAAACCAGCCTTCGTCAATCACCTGATCGACCGAGACGACCCATGATCGATCTGAATGTTTCGCCGTTGCATCGTCGAAAAGGGCACGCGCATGACCGGGTCGGGCATGAAGCCAACGGAATCGGCCTTCACCCGATTGCAGATCTACGTGCGCCATCACTGAGGAGTCGGGAGTGACGACATCGTCGCCAACGTCGACCTGTCCGTGGTCCGACGTCACTACCAGCACCGCGCCAGGCGGCAACACGCTCAGCACGTCGGCGACGAGACGATCAACAAACGCAAACTCGGCGTCGTAATGAGCATCTAGTCCGAACTCATGCGCGATCTTGTCGATGCCGTCGTAATACGCATAGACGAATGGTTCGTTGCGATTGACCGCCGCAGCAATTTCGGTAACCAACGTTGATGAAACCCGCCAACCCAAAAGGCGCGTCTTGTCGAGGTGAGCGCGAGTGAAACCGGAGTCGCGAAATTCCGAACGCGTAATGACCGGAGGACGTTGACCTTCAAACGCGTCAAGCGTTTGAATCGACTCGGGAAGAATCGTCTTGCGTGCATCGCGTCCGTTCGCCGACCAGCGCAAAACATTGAGCACGTCGCGACCGATAGTCATTCGGTAACCCATGATCCCGTGCAGTCCCGGGGCGACACCGGTGCTTATCGACGTGAGTGCAGTTGCAGTAGTCGTCGGCGCCACGCTGGTGATGGGACCTCCGGTCATCGCCGAAAGCGTCGGGGCGAGATGACGACGTTCGATCAACTGGTTCCAGCCGATGCCATCGAGGACCAAGAGGACAACCTGATCGGCATCAGCCGCGACCTCGGGAATCCATGCGGGCCATGGGTTCGACGGATCGAGCAGGGCCGGAACGATGTTCGAGATGCAGGCCCCGGCATAGTCGGGAAGCACAAGCCCATCAGGCGAAGCTGCAGTTGTTGAAGATCGGGAATCCACGGTGGTCCTCCGACAAGCACGGTAGTGCGGAGGCCACTATGTCCCCGACTCGGCCGCTTCCCCCTACGATGCCGTGCGTGAAGGTATCGACCCGAGGCGACTACGCGAGCAGGGCACTGCTGTCCCTGGCTTTGCACTCTGACGAGGGCGGGCCCACGTCGGTCCGCGACATCGCCGAGCGCACGGGTCTCCCCCAGCCCTATCTCGAGCAGATCCTTCTCGCCCTCAAAGGCGCCGGTCTCGTTCGATCAAAGCGCGGCGTCGGCGGCGGTTACGTCTTGGCTCGCGCTCCTGAGGAAATCAGTCTGTCCGACATCGTCAGCGCAGTTGACGGCCCAATCGTCGCCGGAGATTTCGGTCAACCTCACACCGACGGTGCCTGCGACCACGAAGGCCAATGCGTCTTGCTTGCCGTGTGGGACGACGTCGGCGAACACATGCGTCGCTATCTCGAAGCCGCAACCTTGGCCGACATCGTTTCGATGGCCCGAGGCCAGGGCAAGTGGCCAACCGAAGTTGCCACCACACCCACGGTCACTCCACCGTGGGCGTCTGGTTCCTGATTCGATCGAGTACTGCCGCAAGATCTTCGGGAAGTTCTGAGACGAATTCGAGTCGCTCATCGAGACGCACTGGATGGTCGAACGCGAGCGCGGCCGAATGCAAAAAGATGCGCGGCGTTTCGATTGCAGCTCGAGCACCCCGATAGCGATCGTCACCGACCACCGAATGACCGATAGCTGCCATGTGAACGCGGATCTGATGGGTGCGTCCTGTTTCGAGACGACACTCGACCAACGCACACGGAACGGGCTCCTCGAACGTTTCAAGCACGGTGTAACGAGTTCGCGCTTCGCGCCCTTGCGCGCTCACGACCATCTTGGTTGGCTCACGAGTTGATCGGCCAATAGGCGCATCGATCAGACCGCTACCCGCTTCGGGAATACCCCAAACAAGTGTCAGGTAGGTGCGTTCCACTTCGTGCTCGGCCAACATCGAACTGAGTTCGACATGCGCTTCGGGTGAGCGCGCCATGAGCATGAGTCCGGAGGTGTCTTTGTCGAGACGATGCACGACGCCCGGTCGTTCTGGTTCGCCGATGTTGGCGATCTCGGGATAGATCGCGAGCATGGCCTGAACAAGCGTGCCAGTCGCATTTCCTGCACCGGGATGCACAACGAGACCAGCCGGCTTGTCGATCACAATGACGTCGTCATCGACATACACGATCGGCACATTGATACCGGGTTCGGCGATGAGCGGTTCCGGTCCGAGATCGGGTTCAACGTTGACCTGCACAGTGTCGCCATCGGCAACTCGACGCGAACGAGTTGCAACAACTTTGTCGTTACAAACAACGAGTCCCTGATCAAGCCACTCAGTGACACGTGTGCGACTTGCGCCGGTAATCATCGCAACGACCCGATCGATGCGTTCGCCGGCTAATGATTCGGGAATGACCTCGATATAGGCCATGTCAGTTGCTCTCGATCGTTGAGGATGAAGTTTCGCCAGCACTGTCATACGCGTCAGATGCTGGAGTTAGAAGAGTGGAGATCACCAGGAGGATTGCGCCACAAACGACGCCGATATCGGCAACGTTGAAAACCGGCCACCACTGAAAGTCGATGAAGTCGATCACGCCGCCTTGGAAGAACCCGGCATCGCCTCGAAATGCACGATCGAGAACATTGCCGAGTGCGCCGCCAACGATCATGCCGAGCGCGACCGCACCCAAGCGGGTGCGAACGGAACCGCCTTTCCAGACCAAGATCCCGACGACAACAAGCGCAAGGACCCCGATCCAGGCGCCAAACCCCGTGCCGAGGCTGAACGAAGCTCCGTAATTCACCGTCAGATGAAATCGAAGTGTCCAGACAACATCGACCGTGCGGTCATCGAGCGAGGAAACAGCCCACCACTTTGAAAGTTGGTCGGCGATCACCCATCCGACAGCGACCGCACCAAACAGCACCCGATGCGTGGGTGCCGTTGTGGCGGATGCAGTCGACGTTGTCACGGGTTCCAACCTAGGGGCTGTTCTGCCCGAACCGTGGTTGTTCAGCGTCGGAAGTTGCCGACCTTGTACTCGACACGCTCGCGACACCACGGAATCGCACGGAGGCGTTCCTTCGGAATGGCGAGACCGGAAATCTCGCAAATGCCGTAGGTCCCTTGACCAATCTTGGCCATGGCCCGATCGATTTCATCGACCTGGTCGAGGAACTGTGCCGACAGGGCAAGGTCACGCTCACGCTCAACGGCAAGTGTGTCGCCTTCGCCCGACTCTTCGTCGAACTGCACATCGCCAGGCTCACGCAACTCTGCGAGCGAGTTGGCCTCGGCCGTAAGTGCTTCGGCATCATGAACGAGTCGACGACGCTCTTCAAGCAGGTGCAAGCGCTGCGCATCGAGGAACTTGGCGTCGAACGGGTACTTGATCTTCTTGGGTTCCTTCGGAATCGCCGGAAGTCGATTTGGACGAGGAGCAAGTGCAGGTGCGGCTTCGGCCTTCTTGACTGGTGCTGCCTTCTTCGCCGGAGCTTTCGGAGCTGGAGCTTTGACCGCGGCCTTCTTGACTGGTGCTGCTTTCTTGGCCGGAGCCTTCTTCGCCGGGGCTTTCTTGGCCGGGGCCTTCTTCGCCGGAGCGACCTTCTTCACGACCTTCTTCGCCGGAGCCTTCTTGGCCGGGGCCGCCTTCTTCACGACCTTCTTCGCCGGAGCCTTCTTGGCCGGAGCCTTCTTCGCCGGGGCCGCCTTCTTCACGACCTTCTTCGCCGGAGCGACCTTCTTCACGACCTTCTTGGCCGAAGCCTTGACTGCCGCCTTCTTTGCCGGAGCCTTTTTCGCTGCGGACTTCTTCGCCGGTGCCTTTTTGACTGCCACGGATGTTCTCCCTTGAGTGGCGGTGGATCGGCGGAGGGTAAGGGCGCCACCCTCCCACGTCAACCCGCACGCACCGAAGCCGTTCAGCAACGGCGTACGCTTGGCCCCCATGCCATTCGGTCCCGTCGACCCAGATCTCGACCTCCCCACCCTCGAACAACGCCGCCTAGAGCGCTGGAAGACCGATGACACCATCGGTGCGACCCGCCGACTTCGGGCTGGCAGCGAGCCCTGGATCTTCTACGAGGGTCCCCCAACGGCCAATGGCCGACCCGGACTCCATCACGTCTGGGCCCGAGTCTTCAAAGACATCTATCCGCGATTCCAGACCATGCGTGGCCGCGATGTTCCCCGCAAGGGTGGCTGGGACTGTCACGGCCTTCCCGTCGAACTCGAGGTCGAAAAGGAACTCGGACTTTCCACCAAACACGAGATCGAGGCGTTTGGCATCGCCGAGTTCAATCAACGCTGTCGAGAATCAGTTCAGCGCTATGTCACTGACTGGACTGCGCTCACCGAACGGTCCGGCGTGTGGATCGATACCGCCGATGCGTACTGGACCCTCGACAACTCCTATGTCGAATCAGTGTGGTGGCTCATCCGTCAGCTTTGGGACAAGGGTCTTCTCTACGAAGGCCACAAGGTTTCGCCGTATTGCGGTCGCTGTGGCACCGCACTCTCGAGCCATGAACTCGGACAACCCGACGTCTATCGCGACGTTGTTGACCCGTCGGTGTACGTCCGATTCCCAATCATCGATCGCGACGTCGACCTCCTGGTCTGGACCACCACACCCTGGACTCTCATCTCGAATGTTGCTGCTGCCGTAGGTCCGGACATTGACTACGTGCGTGTGGCGTCAACTGACGGAACCCGCGACCTCCTCATGGCCGCAGCCCTCGCTCCTGAAGATGCGACCATCGTCGAGCAGTTCAAGGGTGCCGATCTTGTTGGTTGGCACTACGAGCGCCCATTCGACACGCTGGCTCCCCCGCCCGGTACCGACGGATGGCGCGTTGTTGCTGCCGAGTTCGTCACAACCGACGACGGTTCGGGCATCGTGCATCTCGCCCCCGCATTCGGCGAAGACGATGCTGCGGTTGGTCGAGCAGAGAAGCTGCCCGTCCTCAATCCCGTCAACGCCGATGCAGCATTCGACGAATCCGTTCCTGCGTTTACCGGCACCTTCGTAAAAGACGCCGACCGCGACATCATCGCAGACCTCAGTGCACGAGGACTTCTCGTGCGTGAACAGGCCTACGAACACAGTTACCCGCATTGCTGGCGATGCAGCACGCCGCTCATCTACTGGGCGAAGACCTCATGGTTTGTGCGCACGTCAGAACATCGCGATCTGCTCATGCGAGAAAACGAACGCATCGAGTGGCATCCCGAATTCATCAAGCACGGTCGATTCGGAAAGTGGCTTGAAGGAAACATCGACTGGGCGCTTTCTCGCGATCGCTATTGGGGAACACCGCTGCCGATCTGGCGCTGCGACGCGAACGGTCACGAGCACTGCATCGGTTCTGTCGAAGAACTCAGCGCACTCACTGGTCGCGATCTCACCGAACTCGACCTTCACCGACCACACGTCGACAACATCACCTTCGACTGCAGCACCGACGGATGCTCCGGCACCATGCGCCGCGTTGCACCGGTGCTCGATGCGTGGTTCGACTCCGGCTCAATGCCGTCAGCACAGCGCCATCATCCGTTCGAAAACGCAGACTCATTCGATGGTGCGTTCCCCGCTGATTTCATTTGCGAAGCCATTGACCAGACCCGCGGTTGGTTCTATTCGCTTCTGGCGGTGAATTCATTGGTCTTCGATTCAACGCCGTACAAGAACGTTGTGTGTCTCGCTCTCATCGTCGATGAAAACGGGCAGAAGATGTCGAAGTCACGCGGCAACGTCATTGCCCCGTTCGACATTTTCGACACGTTGGGCGCCGATGCTTTGCGCTGGTATTTCTTCTCCTCAGGACAACCCTGGACCCCCCGGCGCGTTTTCCAAGACGGCATTCGCGAAGCAACACGTCAAACCCTGCTCACGCTCTGGAATGTCTTCTCCTTCTTCGCGACATACGCCGACCTCGACGGCTGGCAACCCGACACGGATGCAACGGCGCCTACCCACGTGCTCGACCGTTGGATCCTTTCTGAACTCGACGACACCGTTGCTTCTGTCACCTCTGCACTCGAGAACTTCGATGCGCTTGGCGGTTCTGGGCGCATCGCGAAATTCGTCGACGACCTTTCGAACTGGTACGTGCGCCGCAGTCGTCCCCGCTTCTGGAAATCCAGCGACGCCGCCGCGCATGCAACCCTCTACGAATGCCTCACGACCATCGCCCAGGTGTTGGCGCCGTTCTGTCCGTTCTTGGCCGACGAGATCTACACGACACTCACCGACGCACAGTCCGTGCACCTCACCGACTGGCCCACGGCCAAGGGTCGGCACGATGCCTCACTGGCTGAACAGATGGATGCCGCACGACGCCTCGTGAGTTTGGGTCGTTCTGCTCGCACCGACGCGAAGATGAAGGTCCGTCAGCCTCTTGCCCGAGCCCTGCTCCTCCACGGCGGAACCGACCTTGATGCAGCCATCGAGGCCGAGATTGAAGCCGAGCTCAATGTGAAGACTCTTGAGCGACTCGATTCGCTCTCAGGCCTCATGGGCTGGACTGTCATCCCCAACTTCCGCCTGCTTGGTCCCCGCCTTGGCCCTCGCGTCAACGAGGTCAAAGCCGCTTTGGCCGATGCCGACGGATCTGCACTCCAAGCGCAACTTGCCGAGAACGGCTGGATCGAAATTGCGGGCGAACGCCTCACTGCCGAAGAGGTCGAAGTTCGTGCCGAGAAGCACGCCGATCTCGCACTTGTCGAAGACGACGGTTGGGCAGTGGCGCTCGATCTCGAACTCGACGATGAGCTCCGAGCAGAAGGAACAGCTCGCGAACTTGTGCGTGCACTGAACGATGCGCGCAAGAGCGCCGGTCTGGAAATCGCCGATCGCATTGCCGTCACGATTGATGCAGACGAAGCACTCCGCGCTGTGATCGAAACGCACCGCCAGACGATCACCACCGAGATCCTTGCTCGTTCAATCGAGTTCGGAAGCGGCGATCGAACAATCGAGATCGACGGAACGTCAATCGCTCTCAGCCTCGTTCGCGTCGACTGACGTCACACACAGCGAACCCGCTTCTCGGAAAACGAAACGGGACCCCTCATCCGAAGATGAAGAGTCCCGAACGTTGTTCGAATTTATCGAGCGAGTTCAGCGACGGTCGTCGTCGAAATCTGCGTCGAAGAAGCGACGCATTGCCGCATCGGCATCGTCATCGTCTTCGGCGAGGAACTCGTCGTCGAAAACCGGAACCGCAGCAGTTGCCGGGCCACCGTCAACCTCTTCGTCAACGAAGAGTGACGTCGGGGCCGGTTCGGGGTTCCAGCCGGTGTCCTCAGCCAGGATTGGCTGGAAGACCTCTGGTTCAGGTTCGGGCGCTGGAGCCGGTTCTGGCGCTGAGAAGGCAGCAGGGGCCGGTGCAGGGGACGCTGCGGGCGTGGTGAGTTCGACTGGCGGAGTGCCGACCCGAAGTGCAGCGGGATCATCGAGCACCGCCTGAATTCGAGAAAGTCCACCGGAGATGACCGCACGCTGTTCGGAAAGGAACGCATCGAGAGCTGCATTATCGGCCGCGAGTTCACGGCGGGTTGCATCGAGATCGCGAAGTGCTTCATCGGCCTGCGTTTTCGCAGCCGAAAGAATACGACTGGCCTCGACCTCAGACTCGGAAAGCATCTGCGCGGCATTTGTGCGCGCCTCGTTGATGGTTGCATCGGCGGTCCGCTGTGCCATCACAAGAACTGACGATGCTTGTTCCGCGTCGATTGTTGGATCGACCGAACGAATCGGAGCAACAACTGCTGCCGGCGCAACACCAGCGCCAGATTCAAGTTCGGAGATTCGAGCCTGCAGACGGCTTTCGTTACGAACAGCATCGGCGGCGCGTGTCTCGGCCGCTTCGGCGGACGCAGTCGCCTGACGAAGCTTGTCCTGAAGTTGCGCAACTGCAGCACTGACGCGCTCAAGGAAGTTGTCGACCTCATCGGGGTCGTATCCCTTGCGGCTGACAGAGAATCGAACGTCAGTAAGAAGGTGGGGAGTTCCGGGAGTGGTTTCCATGGCGGCGATGGTATCGGCCGAATGGCGCCAGGGTGTCAACGACTGTGAAGTGGGCTCAGCCCGGCAACCATGCCAGAAGAATTTCGAGGCCAATGAACACGATCATCGGAGACAGATCCAGGCCCATTCCGCCCAGACGAACCGGCGGCAACAGGGCACGGATTGGCCCCAACACCGGCTCGGTGATCCGAAAGAGAACCTGCCTGAGTGTTTCCACCGGGCCGGGGCCTGACGGAGGAAACCAACTCAGCACAATGCGACCGAGGAGGCACAGCAGATAGATCTGTGCGATGTAATGAATCAGAACCCACACGGCGGTGGATCAGAATTCTTCGCCGGCAGAGTCGAGCAGAAGAGCTCGCTCTTCCTCGGGCACATCGACTCCGACCGGAAGAATGAGGTACACCGAGGAACGCCCAAGGCGCTGCATCGAGCCGCCGATTCCGTAGCAAAGTCCACTGGAGAAATCGATGAGTCGGCGAGCTAAATCGCCATCGGCGTCAGCAAGGTCCATTGCAACGGCCTTGCCCGCTTTGAAGTTGTCGGCGACGTCTTGGGCCTGGTTGAACCGCGTCGGTGCCACAACGAGAGGGCGAACCGACTGACGGCGAGGCACCGCACGTACACGTGGCTTTGAAGCGTCCCCAAATCCAGCAGATGTTGCAGACGAGCTCGGTGCGGCGACAGGACGAACAGCCGAAACCTCTCCGGTTTCTGGTGGCGTGGACAACACTGGCCCGCTCGAAACTGGCGGGCGTGCGCGCACCGTGCCGGTCGGGCGCGCAGGTTGCTGACGCGCTACCTGTGCAGGCGGTGGCGGTAACGGGCGATCATCGGGTGACGCCGCGTAATCGTCGTATTCATCGTCGGGCCCAAGCCCGAGGTACACCATGGCGTTGCGCCACATCGAAGACATCTGACCCTCCGTGCGGGGGAACTCCCCCCCGGTCCGACACGGCAGGTTAGTTGGTCCGCGCCGATTGACGACATTCGCTATCGGGGACCGCCGATCTTGGCCCGTCAAACCCCAGTTCGAGGGGCCCGCGCCCCAAAGAGCCCCGTACCAACCCTCACCATGGTTGAACCTTGCCCGACCGCCACTTCGAGGTCGTCGGACATGCCAATCGAACGCTCAGGCAGGCCCAATTCCTCGGCGAGAGCGACCAGCGTCCCAAACGCCACAGACGAGTCGGCCGCATCTCCCGCAGTGCCCACTCCCATAAGGCCGACAACATCAAGACCGAGGTCGCGGGCATGGGCCACAAGCGCAGCACCTTCAGAAAGTGGGGCTCCCCCCTTCTGGGGCTCCTCGCTCAGGTTGAGCTGGATCATGACCTTTGCCCCCGGAGCACGCCGAGCGATTTCGTCAATCAACTCGACACGATCAACGCTCTGCCAGACCGAAACGATCGAGACCAAGCTTCGAACTTTGTTGCGCTGTAATCGTCCGAGAAAGTGCCACTCGATGCGCTCACGTTCTTCAGATGACAGCTCTTCGTGCTTCGCAACAAGTTCTTGCGCGTAGTTCTCGCCGATCATGGTGATCCCAGCCGCAAGCGCTGCCCGAGGCGCGTCAACACCAAATCCTTTTGTGACTGCAACGATTCGTACGTCTCGATCAGGAGATAAGCGCGCGAGTCGATCCTGAAGGTCGTGAATATTTTCCGACACGAGTTGCGGGTTCACTGGAGTGCTCATGCTTCCTCGATCCAGATCACGGTGGCTTGACGAGCAGTATCTGCTCGCTCCCGATGCGAAAAGAAGTTTCCCGCACATGCCGTGCATGCATCGTCGTCGACCTCGGTTGCAACGTCGAGCCGAAGGAGTTCGGAACGAACACCGGCGCGGACATCGAGTGCGAGATGGCCATCATTGGTCGTTGCGCGAATTCCGGGACCAAACGTTGCTTCAAGCCGATCGAGATCGGTGACACCGAACTCGTAGCACTCTGGCCCGATTGATGGGCCAATGAACGCAGAAAGCGGAGCTGAGGTTTGGGCCTGCATCGAACGGATTGCCACTTCAATCACGCCAGCCTCAAGTCCGCGCCACCCTGCGTGCACGGCGGCAATAACTCCGTCGTCAGACCACAGCGCTAGTGGAATGCAATCGGCCGTCTGAATCGAAAGTGCGAGATCGGTTCGAGTCGTCACCGAGGCATCGGCTGCTGCGCCGCGTGCACCGTCGAGACCAACGTCATCGACATCGACACACGACGTGCCGTGCTCCTGTGAGAGCCACACCCACGGTCGATCGACAACAGCGCGGCGACGAGCGTCGAGTTCGGGACCGACGTGCCCAACGGAAAAGTCGCCGTCGGATCGTTCTGTGCTCCGGACGCGGATCGAGCGCCCGTTGACGAGCGCTCGATCAAAGAACCGCACCGGGCGGAGACGTAACTACTGAAGGAATGACGGAACGTCGAAGTCGCCGTCATCATCGAGGTCGCCGTCAGTGGAGAACACGTCGCGGGCGATCGGGCGATCGTCACGGGCAGAACGACCCGGACGCACTTCGCCGTCCCAGCGGTCGAAACCAGCGGCGATGACGGTGACACGAACTTCGTCGCCCATTTCGTCGTCGATAACCGTGCCGAAGATGATGTTGGCATCGGCGTGCGCAACACCATGAATGATCTCGGCTGCTTCGTTGACTTCGAACAAGCCGAGGTCGCTTCCACCGGCAATGGTGAGAAGGATGCCGCGTGCGCCTTCGATGGAGGCTTCGAGCAACGGCGAGGAAATCGCCGCCTTGGCCGCAGCCACCGCACGACCTTCGCCCGAGCCATAACCGATGCCCATAAGCGCCGAACCGGCGTCGCTCATGATCATCTTGACGTCGGCGAAGTCGGTGTTGATGAGGCCCGGCGTCGTGATGAGGTCGGTGATGCCCTGAACGCCCTGGAGAAGGACCTCGTCGGCCATCTTGAAGGCGTTGAGAACGGAAGTCTTGTCATTCGAGACCGTAAGCAAACGATCGTTCGGGATGACGATGAGCGTGTCGACCTTTTCCTTCAAGGTCTTGATACCCGTATCGGCCTGGGTCGAACGACGCTTGCCTTCGAAACCGAACGGGCGGGTGACCACACCAATGGTGAGTGCGCCGAGGCTCTTGGCGACCTGAGCAATAACGGGAGCTGCACCAGTGCCGGTGCCGCCACCCTTGCCTGCAGTGATGAACACCATGTCGGCGCCCTTGAGTGACTCTTCGATTTCATCGATGTGCGCTTCAGCAGCGGCGCGGCCGATGTCGGGATCGGAACCGGCGCCGAGACCCTTGGTGAGATCGCGACCGATGTCGAGCTTGACGTCGGCGTCGCTCATAAGGAGGGCCTGAGCATCGGTGTTCACCGCAATGAACTCGACCCCCTTGAGGCCAGCGTCGATCATGCGATTGACGGCGTTAACGCCACCACCACCGACGCCGACGACCTTGATCACCGCGAGGTAGTTCTGCGGACTGGCGGCCATGGGGAGCTCCTTCGAGAGAAATGCAGGATGGACTTCGGAAAGACGTGGAAGAACTAGAGCGAGGTTACTCGCCCCATAGGGCTATTTCGGGGTTCTCACAACCACAGGGGTTGAGGGATTCACCACATTGATGGTGGCGAGGTCCCGTTGGTCGACCTGACCCATCACAATCCGCAGGGAGTCGACCTTGGCGGGGAGGTCTGTGGGCGGTCCCATAATCACGATGCCTTGGGGGCTCAACGCCAAATTGAGAGAACCGTCTGGGGCAGTCGCGATCCCAGCGACGCGGGCTCGCATCCCCGGCGTGAGCAGCGTGGCCACCTCGAGGGCACCAGACACACCCTCAACGACCGTTCCTGGGGCCCCCGCTTCGACCCCGATGAGAACCGTCTCGACACCGTCGCCAGCCACGTGCGGCCCGATCACGCGACCTGAGCCGTCAATCAGCATCGCCACGCCATCAGCTGAAGCAGCGATCGCTACTGGCACTCGTTCTGTCACGGTGATGATGACGAGCCCGTCCCACTTTCGAACGACCGAGGCGGTCTTGACATACGGGAGCTCTCGGACGTGAGAAGCGGCGGCGGACGTGTCGACTTCGAGGAGCGCCTCGCCCGTGCGGAGTCCGGAAATGGCCACGATGTCATCGACTGTCGTCGCAACCGCGCCGCGAACCTCGATGCGATCGACGTCGAGCAACGGTGTGCGCGTCAGGAACCATGCCCCGACGACCACCGCCGCGATGATCGCAGCGATGAGCCACCAACGTCCGCGCCGACGACGCTTCTCGGTTTCAACCGCGTCACGGCGAGCGGCAATACGCGGATCGATTTCGGTATCGGATCCTGATCGATCGCGAAGTCGGCCGGCCATCAGTCGCGGTCCTCGACTCGTCGAGCACCGGCGGCCGCCGCGATTTCGGGAGCAAAACCAAGAACGTGTGTTTCCGCGTGCAGATCGACACCCGTGTGCTCGTGCACCTGCGCACGCACCGCGGCCATGAGCGCAGCGACATCGTTTGCCGAACCGCCATCGTCGACCTGGATGAAGTTCGCATGCTTGGTCGACACTTCCGCCGATCCGTAGCGCATCCCTTTTGCCCCGGCCTCGTCAACGAGTCGGCCCGCGGAATCGGGACGAGGGTTCACAAACACCGAGCCGGCGTTCGCTCCGCCGGGCTGATTCTCTCGACGCCAACGAACGATGTCGGAAATCTCCGCCTCGGCACGTTCTCGATCACCGACAGCCAAAGCGAGTTCCGCTTCGGTCACCACAAGCGAACGACCAAGCGCCGACGAACGGAATCCCAACTCAAGCTCAGCCAATGACAGTTGCGCTTGATCGCCAGTCGCGAGATTCACCACGCTGACCCGAACAAGCGATTGCGCCATGTCCGAACCGTGACCGCCAGCATTCATGCGAACTGCACCACCGATGGAACCAGGAACGCCAACGGCCCACTCAAATCCGGTGAGTCCTGCTGCAGCGGTGCGTCGGGCCACGACAGGAAGTGGGGCAGCTCCGCCAGAGCGAACCGTCGTGCCAGCGATAGCAATCGACGCAAGTCCTTCACCCAGCGTGACGACAATGCCGTCGAAACCTTCATCGGCGACAAGCAGATTCGAACCACGTCCAAGCACAGCGAAAGGCGTGTCGGACCCAGCGATGAGTTTCCCGATCGTTTCGAGCTCTGACGCCGATTCCGCTCGAACACGAATCGAAGCGCGTCCACCAACCCGGTAGGTCGTGAGGTCGCCAAGCGCAGCATCGCGTTCAACACGATCGCCGAATGTGGACTCGAGCGCGGCTGCGATGTCGTTGCGATTCACGACGCTCCCCCATCAACAAGAAGCGGAATGACTTCGTCAGCAAGTTTGGTGATATCGCCAGCGCCGAGCGTTAGGCACAAATCGCCTTCACGAAGTTCCTTTGCAAGACGTTGGGCTAGCTCAGAACGATGTTCGATGTAGACAACGACCTGTTCGGGATGCGCATTGGTGACTGCGTCGACGATGAGTTGCCCAGAGATCCCGTCGCGGGGCGCTTCTCCTGCCGCGTAGATGCCGGTAAGGACAAGAAGGTCCGCGTCGACAAAGGCGTCGGCATACTCGCGCCATAACGATTGGGTACGGCTATAGCGATGGGGCTGAAAGACGGCGACGACACGGCCCCAATCCCCATCGCGACCAGCCGAGATCGCGGCCTCAATCTCGGTGGGCAAATGGGCGTAGTCGTCGACGAACACCACGCCGCGTTCCTCGCCCCGCGGTTCGAACCGACGACGTACACCACCGAACTTCTCAAGCGCCGCCGAACATGCCTCAAACGGGACCCCAAGTTCGAGGGCCAATGCGACCACCGCGCATGCGTTGAGCGCATTGTGTATGCCGGGAACGGGAAGGTGGATGTGTCCAACCATCTTTCCCCGCTGCACGACATCGAAATCGATTCCACTTCGCGAACCTTGCAGATTCAGAATGCGAACAGTGGCGTCTTCTGATTGTCCGTAGGTAATTGCATCGGAGTCACGAGCGATCGCTGCCGTCTCTGGATCATCGGCACACAACACCACCGGACCGCGTGTTGCTGCAATGAACGTTTCGAACGCAGAACGGAGATTTTCGAATGATCCGTGATGTTCAAGATGATCAGCTTCGATATTTGTGACGATGAGCGCTTCGTGGTCAACCGTGAAACCCGAACCATCGCTTTCATCGGCCTCGAGTACGAACCATTCCCCTTGCGACCATTTCGCGTTGATCCCGAGTTGGCTGATATCTCCACCGATAAGGAACGCAGGATCGAGACCCGCTTCGAGAAGCACCAATGCAAGCATCGACGACGTAGTCGTCTTTCCATGCGTGCCCGTGACGGCGATCGTGCGGCGCTCGGCCGCAATCGCAGGCAACAACGCCGTCCGACGGACAACCGGAATAGCGCGGGACCTTGCGGCAACGACTTCGAGGTTGTCCTCGGGGATCGCCGTTGAAACTGCAATGAACTCTGTCTCTGAAGCGATGTTGTCGGGCGAATGTCCGACAAACACAACAACTCCCTCCGAGCGAAGACGATCAAGCACGGCGGATTCAGCGACGTCGCTTCCGGACACTGAATGCCCCATCCCTACGAGCGTCGATGCGATCGCCGACATTCCGGGACCACCGACCCCAACCACATGAATCGAACGCGGTGTCGCAAGTGACGGAGATGGATCGCTTTCAGGAACGACGGGCATGACGCTCCACGAGTTCAGCAACCGCATCGGCTGCATCGGGCTGCGCCAATGTGTGCGCCGCCGTTCCCATTCGTTCGAGTTTCGATGGATCGTCCAGAAGTGGTTGCACTTCAGCCACAAGTCGGTCGCCATCGAGATCAGCATCGGGAATCAGCACTGCTGCTCCTGCTCGAACAAGCGCAGCTGCGTTTGCTGTTTGGTGGTCGCGGGGCGCATTTGGCAACGGCACGAGCACACCGGCAACGCCAACCTCAGCGAGTTCGGCGACGGTTGTGCCACCGGCGCGACCGATCAGCAGATCAGCCGCAGCAAGAACCGTGTCCATGTGGTCTTCGTAGCGCACAGCGAGGTACTCGAGACCGTCACCCTCGGGAAGCGAGTCCTGCACCGATTCCCAGTCACGAGAGCCAATGACATGACGGATGGAGAGATCGGTCCGCGTCGACCATTTCGGCACCGCAGCGAACACTGCTTCATTCACTTTTCGTGATCCGAGCGAACCCGTAACGACAGCGATGAACGTGCGATCACCAGTCACGCCAAGCGATGCGCGAGCCGCAACGCGGTCGCGTTCCCGATTGATCGCCAGCACTTCGGCCCGAACGGGATTTCCCGTCACAACGCTTCGAGGCAAGTCCGTCTCAACAAACGGAACGGCACACGCTTTTGCGAATCGACCAGCGAGTCGATTCGCTGCTCCCCCGCGAGCGTTCTGCTCCATCACAACAATCGGAACTCGCCAAATCACTGCTCCGATTGTGCAAGCAATGCTGGCGTAACCACCGAGTACGAGAACGACCTTTGGTCGCCGGCGGCGAACAATGCCAACGCCCTTTGCGACTGCCCGCAAGAGCCCCCAAGCAGCAGCGATGTTCTCGAGCGTCAGGCGACGTTGGATGCCACGGCCAGGAAGCAACGTGACACCGAAGCCCGCATCGGGCACCAGCGTTCGCTCGAGTCCGCGCTCGCTACCGACAAAATGAATTGACGAACGTTCGTGCCCTCGATCAACAAGTGCACTCGCAACAGCAAGGCCCGGAAGCACATGCCCTGCAGTTCCACCACCGGCCACGAGGGCATACGTGGCGGAATCGGCGATGGGCCGATTCCCCATCAGCGTTCCTGTCGGGCGATGTTCAGGAGAATGCCAGATGCCGCCATTGTGAAGACGAGTGACGAACCGCCAGCAGACACAAACGGCAACGGCACACCGGTGATGGGAAGGACTCCGACACAAGCGCCGATATTGATGAACGCCTGAATGATGATCCACGTGGTGATGCCAGTCGCCAGCAACATCCCGAAACGATCGCGAGCGTGAAGCGCAGTCCGAACACCAAAGAGAGCAAATCCAAGGAACATCGCTATAACGAGAACAGACCCGACAAGACCAATTTCCTCGCCGATGATTGCGTAAATGAAATCCGTATGAGCTTCAGGAAGGAATCCCCACTTCGCTCGGCCTTGACCAAGTCCGGTACCGAGGACTCCCCCGTTGGCAAAACCAACCTGACTCTGAATCGTTTGGAAACCGGTATTCAGTGGGTCAGCCCACGGATCGCGAAATGCCATGAGGCGACGGAATCGATAGGGCTCTGTAAACGCGAACAACGTGGCGCCTGCAACCAGCATTCCCGAAAGAAGGGCGAGCGGCTTGCCCGGCGCTCCGCCTACGAACAACATCACCAAGACGATGGTGGCAAGAATGATCGTGGTTCCGAGGTTTGGCTGCTTCATCAGCAATACCGCAAATACGCCAAAGACGATCACTATTGGACGAAGTACTGCTTTCCAATCACCAATTTGGCCCACTCGACGAGTGAGGGTGTCGGCGGCATAAAGAATGACAGCGAGCTTCGCCATCTCCGATGGCTGCATCCGCAGCGGACCCCATCCGATCCAACGGGCTGAACCGTTGACGGCAACGCCAAGACCAGGGATCAGCACCGCAACCATCAGTCCGGCGGAGATAAAGAGGATCAACTTCATCCACTTCGACCACATCTCGTAGGGATAGCGGCTGGTGAAGAGCATCACTCCGCATCCGAGAACGAACCAGATGGCCTGGAGTCGGAACTGGTACCACGACGATCCGTATTGATAGAGCGCCGTTACCGACGACGCTGACAGGATCATCAGCAGGCCGAAGAGATTGAGCGAAATGATGATCGCCCACAAGATTTTGAAGTCGGTGGTGCGGCTTTGGGGCGCTCGGGCTGAGCGCAGCAATCGACCCAACGTCGGACGAGTTCCAGAAACGGTCGCGCTCATCGCACCGCCTCCGCCACGAACCCCGGCAGAGCACGAACTGCTGCGGCAAAACGATCGCCACGTTCTCCGTACGAAGTGAACCAATCGAACGATGCGCACCCGGGAGACAGAAGGACGACATCTCCGACTTGAGAAAGTTCCGAAGCAGCAGCAACTGCATCAGTGATTGAAGTTTCCACGAGACGAACCTCGCAACGCCCTTGAAATGCATTACTCACTTCAACGGCGGCTTCACCAATTGCAACAACCGCTCGCACTGGCGGCACGTGCGCACCGAGCACACTCAGGTCGAGACCTTTGTTGCGTCCGCCCGCAAGAAGCACGACCGAGTCGAAAGCCTGCAACGCTGTTTCGACCGCGTGCGGTGTCGTTGCCTTTGAATCGTCGTACCAATGCACGCCGTTGACTTCGCCCACATATTCGACTCGGTGATGGAGTCCCTTGAATGATCGAAGCGTGTGGCGAATGCCCTCGACCGTTGCACCGGCGGCCGATGCTGCAACCGATGCCGCAAGCGCATTCGTGATGTCATGGGGAAAGGAACGAGGGAGTTCTTCGATCGCAACGAGTTGGGTGCCATCGGGCAAACAAAGGAAACCGTTACTCACCGTTGCGTCGGCGTCGGTTCCGGCTCCACCGAATGTGACCGTTGAAAGCTCGGGGTTCCGGTTCGCAAGTACAACTGGGTCAGTCGCTGACGCGACCGCCACGCCGGTAGCAGCATTGAGGTTTTCCCAAATCGACGCTTTGGCGGATTCATACGAAGCAAGAGAAACGTGAGCATCCAGATGGTCAGGCGCGAAGTTCAGCCACACCGCAACCGAGGGCTGAAACCAACGCGTCGTTGCCAATCGAAATGAGGACGCTTCAACGACGAAGACCTCAGTATCGGGATCGGCGATGGCCTCAACAAGAGGCGTTTCAGTATTGCCACACGCGATCGCCCGTACTCCGGAGGCGAGAAGCATCGCGGTGACCATCGTGGTCACCGTGGTTTTTCCGTCTGTGCCTGTGATCGCAACGATCGGCCTCGAATCCCATCGATCGGCAAGATCGAACTCTGACTCGATCACGACTCCGGCCGCTTGAGCAAGCGCGAAGACGGGATGGGATTCGGGAATTCCGGGGCTGGGAACGACAAGATCGCACCCTGAGACAAGGCGCGTCAGATCCTGCGGCGAAGGTGATTCGACGAGTTCCACTCCCATTGATGCTGCCTCAGCGCGAATCGCGTCGGTGGGATGCTCGTCAACCGCCACAACCGCGATGCCTCGCGAGGCGAGCGCAGTCGCAACTGCACGACCGGTGATACCAAATCCGAAAACGAGCGCCGACCTCAATGGGCCGCGCGTCGGCGCGTCCATCAGTCGATGACCCCAGGCAATCGCACGAAGTCGGCGTAGTAGAGACCGAGGGCAACTGCGGTGAAGAGGCCGGCCACGATCCAAAGCCGAATAATGACGGTGGTCTCGGGCCATCCCGCCAGTTCGAAGTGGTGATGGAGCGGCGCCATTCGGAAGATCCGTCGACCAAACGCCCGGTAGCTGCCTACCTGAAGCATGACCGAGACCGTTTCCATAACGAAGAGTCCGCCGATGATGGGCAGGAGGAGAATCGTGTTGGTGCTGAGCGAAAGAGCCGCTAACCCTGCACCAATCGCAAGTGCCCCGGTATCGCCCATGAAGATTCGAGCCGGAGCCGCGTTCCACCACAAGAAGCCAGCAACAGCCGCCATCATCGATGCCGAAACAACCGCAGTATCGAGGAAGCTTTCATCGCCATAGATGGAGTTATGACGGAAACCCCAGAACGCAATCACTGTGTACGCCGCAAACCCGAAGATTGAGGCACCAGCAGCGAGTCCATCGAGGCCATCGGTGAGGTTCACAGCATTTGTCGTGGCATAAAAGATGACAACCGCCAGCACTACCCAACCGATTCTTCCGATTTCGATTCCAGGAAAATCGAAACGGGTGAACGACAGCGAGGTTGTGACATTGGTGAACGCCAGCATCGAAACGGCGAAGGCCACGGCAACGACGAGAAGACCAAACGTCTTTGCTCGCTTGGTCAGACCAAGGTTGCGCTCACGGAACACCTTTATGGAGTCATCGAGAAGGCCCACAAGTCCGGCGCCAATGATGGCCGCCATACACAACAGTCCCCGTCGAGTGAATACGGCGCCACTGAGATCGCTCACGAACCAGCCCACAGCGGCTGCCGCTACGAACGCCAGGCCACCCATGGTGGGAGTACCTGCTTTGGTGATGTGACCCTGCGGCCCATCTTCGCGAATGGGCTGGCCGATACGTCGATGCTCAAGCCAAGAGATCAAAAGACGCGTTCCGAATAACGAAAGGCCGAGAGCAATCGCAGCAGCAATCAGGAGACGAATCATCGAGTGGCCTCCAGTTGCTTCCAAACCTCACGCGCAACTGCTCGATCGTCGAAGGGAATCGTCGTCTCGCCGATGATCTGCACGGTTTCGTGGCCCTTCCCCGCCAAAAGAACAATGTCGCCAGCCACTGCGCTCTGGAGTGCGGCGGAAATTGCAGCGCGTCGATCGGGCTCAACGGTGACTGCGCTTGCTCGAGGACCCTGCACCCGCTGCACACCTTCCAGAATCGAAGCAATGATCTGATCAGTTGATTCAGACCGTGAGTTATCTGCAGTAATGATGACAGTGTCGGCACGAAGCACTGCGGTTTCGCCCATCATCGAGCGCTTGGACTGATCCCGGTCGCCGCCACACCCGAAAACGACGATGACTCGCCCCTCAACGAGGTCGCCAGCAGCGATGAGAAGTTGTTCGAGGCCATCAGGCGTATGGGCATAGTCGACGATGACAGCAAATGGCTGCCCAGCATCGACGCTCTCGAATCTGCCTTCAACAATGAGCGGAAGCGAAAGCCCTTGGGCAATCGTTGCGTCGTCAATACCGAGTGCTCGGGCAACGTGAGCAGCCCCTAGTGCATTACTCACGTTGAACAGACCGCCGAGAGTGAGAGAAACCCGATGCCCAGACCACAGAAAGGTTGAGCCAGCAACCGAGAGGTGCAAGTCGTCGACTTCATCAAGCGAGTATCCGTCTGTCGGAACTGTCGCTGCATCGGCAAGAAGTCGGCCATGAGGACTGTCGAGATTCACGACTGCTGATTCACATCGTTCGGGACCAAACAGACGAGCCTTGGTTTCGAAGTACTCCTCCATCGACCCGTGATAGTCCAAGTGATCGCGACTTAAGTTCGTGAACATCGCAACGCGAAACTTCATCGCATCAACGCGATGCTGGTCAATCGCATGCGAAGAAACTTCCATTGCGACAACCTCAACACCGTCATCACGCCATTCAGCAAGGCGGCGCTGGAGATCAGGAGACTCGGGAGTCGTACGTGCACCTGAAAGCGTGCCAAGTACCTCGACGTTGCGATCAGCAGCAGCGAAGATATTTCGAAGCATCCACGTTGTCGTGGTCTTCCCATTCGTGCCGGTCACGCCGACAACGATGAGGTCGTCGGCGGGATTCCCAAAACACGTTGCCGACGCTTTCGCCATTGCTTCCCGAACGTTCGAGACCACAAGTTGAGGAACGTCAGCTTCAACCCGCTGTTCTACGAGCAATGCGACTGCTCCAGCTTCAACAGCCTCTGCAGCGTGCAGATGTCCGTCATCAGTCACGCCACGGACACAGCAGAAGAGCGAGCCAGCACCGACACGGCGGGAATCGAAATTCACATCGGTGATTTCGAGATCAGCAACTGCTGGAGAGCCGCTGAGGCCCACCACTTCAACGTCATTCAATTCGGCAACGATCGTCGCCAGTCGCACGTGTTACCTCACCGCTGCGGTTCTGCGCGCCGCGGTCGTTGTTGTTGTCGATGCAGGTGGTGCAATCGTGGTCGGTATCGACAATGCAATTGCTTCCGGCGAACCAGCGGTCAGCGCTCGAACACGGTCGCCTTCCGTCACAGTTGCCTGTGTCGACGGACTCGGGAGACCAAGCACTGCCGAGACCGGCGCACCACCAAGCGAGATGTCGGTAGCAGCGGGGGCGATACCGAGACGATTGAGTGCAAACGATCCAAGTTTCGAGAACACAGGAGCAGCAGTTGCTCCACCCGTGTAATCGCCGCCCGGTTCATCCAGCATGACGTAGACCGAAAGTGCCGGCTGCTGGGCTGGCACAAATCCAACAAAAGTTGACTGATACCGAGTGACGCCCATCTTGTCGGTGTAACCGCCACCAGGCTGTGGCTTGCGAGCAGTACCCGTCTTACCAGCCACCGAGTAACCGTTGATCGCAGCGTGCTGGCCGGTGCCTTCGTTCACCACGTTTCGCATCATGATGTTCAGCTTGTCCGCAGTAGCTGCACTCACTGCCCGATGCGAATCGCCCGCCGCAGTAGGATGTTCAACGCCCTGAGCATCAATGGTCGAGTCGACAAGTTTCGGAGCGACGTACATGCCCTGGTTTGCAATCGTGTTGTAAGCGAAAAGCAGCTGCATTGGCGTCACCGAGATGCCCTGACCAATTGCGATCGACGGAAGCGACGTGCCGGAGTATTTCGACGGAGTGAGCACCGAACCAGACGTTTCATTTGGGAAGTCGAGTGCCGTCTTGACGCCAAGGCCGAACGCCTTTTGCGTTGAGTACAACGCGTCTTTGCCTAATCCTTGGCCGATCTTGATCGTCCCAATGTTCGACGAATGCGTGAGGATTTGGGTGGTGTCCCACGTGACGGTGCCGCGACCTTCCGCTTCACCAAATTCGGCGTCATAGATCTTGAGCGTCGGGGGGAGATTGAATTGGGTCGTCGGACTGATCTGACCAGCTTCAAGTGCGCCAGCGATCGTCACGACTTTCATCACCGAACCCGGCTCGTACTGCGTCGTCAGAGCGGTGTTATTTGAGCTCACACGAACAAGCCCTGTTTCGGGATCGAGCACCATGTCAGCAATTGCCAGAACTTCACCGGTACCGGGCCTACTGACAATTGCGACCCCGCCCTTTGCCCCGGTTGCCTTCACCTGTTCACCAAGCAAACGCTCTGCTTCAAACTGAATCGACTGATCGATAGTCAGCTTCAGGTCGTCACCTTTTTGCGCAGGAGTAAGAGAATGATCGCCGACGGCAATCGTGTGCCCCTTTGGGCTGCGCTCAAGGGAGATACTCCCCGGAGTTCCGGTAAGGGCTGTGCCATATTGGGATTCCAACCCGGAAATTCCCGCGTTGTCGACATCAACGCTCCCGAGAAGCGACCGAGCCGAGTCGCCTGCGGGCGCAAAGCGTTCGCTTTCTTCAAGGAACGCGACACCAGCAAGTCCAAGAGCTTCCACCTGGTCGGCAACTTCAGCCGTCACGCGTCGCGAGAGATAAGCGAAGCGGCCGCTGCCATTCATTTTCGATTCAACAAACAGCGGATCAAGCCCAAGAATTGGAGCGAGTTTCGCTGCTTCAGCAGAAGCGTCGGTGACAAGTTTCGGATCGACGAAGATCGAACGGCCGGGACGCGAAATCACAAGTTCGGCGCCGTTGCGGTCGAGTATCGCACCGCGATCGGCAGCAAGTACTTGGGTATTCGTTCGCTGGCTTGCTCCGTAGGCAACGTAGCGATCTCGACCGAAGAACTGCAGGTTAAGGAGTTGCGTCAGCGCGATGGCGAAGAGCACAACCATGCCCAACAGAACGAGTAGCGACCTACGACGTTGATTTCCGACCGACGTTCGCACCATGACGGGCTTTGAGCCTTTGCCCGAGCTCGCGGGGTCGAAGACTCCCTGAAGCGAGGAGATCACAGACGCAGTCGTCGAAGCCATTGCAATTTGGATGAGTTCTGAGGCTGGACGCGATCCGTGCATCGATGGTTGACGGGTGGCGTAACCCGAGGAGGCGACCGGAGTGCGCTCTGTCCCCCGCTCCCGTCGCTGCACACGCTCGACCGGACGCACCTCGCGTGGCGGGCGCGATGTGCGCGGAGCGGTGGTGCCGCGTCCTGTCGCGTGCCGGGCTGGACGCGTCGGTGTGGTCACACGACGGCGACCACGCGGCAAATAATCAGGCGAGTTCCACGGAGCGCTCTTCGGCGGATGGTCAACTGATGGAGATCCTGGACCGGGAGGCGGATTCATCGCTTCGCCAGAGTCGTCGGGGTCGTTGCCTTTGCGGCCGTGGACGGTGTCGTCTTCGGGGCAACGGTTGTCGCTGTGGACTTGGGAACAGTCTTCGGTGCGGGTGCCGGTGGCGTTTCTCCCGCACGTGCGTCATCAGTCGACTTCGGCTGCAGGTAGACCGGCGTCGGCGACGGAATCATTCCGAGTTTCGTTGTCGCTGCTGTCGTGATGTTCTGCGGACTCTGCAATTGGGCAAGCTCGACGCGAAGTTGCTCCGCACGAGATTCTGCTTGCGAAATGCGATTGTTGACGCGATCAATGTGCGCCTGTTCCGAAATGATCAAGGTCTGCGCGGCTGCAATTGCGAAAAGAACGACGACGACGCCGACCACGCCCGCAATCAAGCCGATGCGGCGACGTTCAGGTGCCGTGCGATCGACAAGGCGGAGTCGGGACCGAAGCCCCTCAAGCGTCGACTCCTGCGGCGCGCGCAGAGCAGCGGAGCGACGACCTTCCGCGGCAACTCTTGCGCTGGTCATGAACGTTCCGCGATTCGAAGACGGGCGCTTTCGGCACGAGGGTTGCTCTCACGTTCGGATGCGCTCGGTGTGGTTCCGCCGCGACGAACAAGCCGAACCGTCGACTCGGCGCCACAAACGCATGGCAGATTCGTGGGGCACGTACAGCCGCCGGATTCGGCATCACGCATGACCTGCTTGACGATGCGATCTTCACCCGAGTGATACGACAAAACCACCAAACGGCCTGCAGGACTCAACGCATCAATCGCCGCTTCAAGCGCAACGGGAAGCACAACGAGCTCGTTGTTCACTTCAATACGAATCGCCTGAAAGGTTCGCTTGGCCGGATGGCCACCCGTTCGGCGGGCAGGTGCAGGAATCGCGTCGCGAGTGATCTCTGCGAGTTGCGTTGTGGTCTCAACTGGTCGAGCAGCGATGATCGCTCGAGCGATACGACCGGCGAAACGTTCATCGCCGAACTCGCGAAGCACGCGAGCAAGATCTTTTTCGTCATACTCGTTAACAACGGTCATCGCGCTGAGCGCACGAGACGGATCCATGCGCATGTCGAGGGGCGCATCGAAGCGGTAGCTAAAGCCTCGCTCGGCCCGGTCGAACTGCGGAGAACTCACACCAAGGTCGAAGAGCGCGCCAACAACTTGTTGATCGGCGAGTTCCGCATCGATGACCGCCGCAAACGAATCGAATCGAGCCTGAACGGTTCGAGCGCGATCACCGAACGGAGCAAGGCGTTCACGAGCAACCGAAAGCGCGTCGGGGTCCTGGTCGATACCAAGCACAGAAAGGTGCGGGTGCGCTTTAAGTAGTGCGGTCGCATGTCCAGCACCACCGAGGGTGGCGTCGATGACCCACCCAGCTGGCACTGATGCGAAGGCCGCCACGATCTCGTCGAGCATCACCGGGCGGTGATCGAACGATTCGTGGGTCTCGGCCATGACAGATACCTCTCGCTGCTGAGCCAGTCGGCAGAGCCGGTACCGGTCCTCAGCAGTCCCTCGGAACACCGGCGCCCGCCGGGATTTCTCCCCGGTCGGGCTCGATGGGAAGCGGGCGGAGTAGGGGCCTTCCATCGTGTGTTCCGAGAGACAGCTGAAAATCGGGCGACCGGCTCGGTCGCAGGAGTGGTCCTTTCGTTGGTGGGTCAGGGACAGGGGGGACATGACACGGACTAGAGCCCCAAGGACGTAACGGCTTGGGTGAGGCTGTCGTCGGCGAGTGAGGCTTGGTCGTTCCAGCGGCCGGCGTTCCAGATCTCGATACGTCCGAAGGCGCCAATGACGACGGCTTCCTTGTCGAGCGAGGCGAAATCGCGCAAGCGCTGAGGAATGGTGATGCGACCTTGTGAATCGGGTCGGACTTCGTGGGCATTGGCGGCGAAGGCACGGAGCGATTCCTGAGAGGTGTCACCCGAACGGACCTTGTCCTGGAGACGGGTGGCCATTTCACCGAAGCCCTCTTCGGTCCAGAGGCCGAGACAGCGGTCGAGCTGGGAAATAAAGCCCTTGTCGACCAACTGGGCGCGGAAGGTCGCGGGAAGGACCACTCGGCCCTTGTCATCGAGCGAATGCTCGAACGTCCCAACGAACATGCCTGCAATCCTCTCCACCGGCTCCCCACGGAGCCCCTACGAGCAGACATATTGCCCCACTTCCCCCCACTTCGCAAGTACATCCCGCCCTTTTCTTCCCGCTGGGCCCAAATCGGTCGAATTTCGGCATGCCCAGCCCCGGGATTCCCCGACGGCCAGGCCGCCGTCGAGACGCGACGAACCACGAGATCAAGGAGATTCCCAAGCCCCTTGGAGACAATCGACCGTCATCGGGGCAGAGCGAGCCCAGGGGTAGCCACGTGCCAAATGTTTCTCAATGAGGGACTCGACGAGCCCAACGAG